>JAQUBZ010000003.1 GCA_028686425.1 Bacteroidales bacterium
ACTCGGTAGTAAACTAAAACCAGGAATAAAAACCTGAAGTCAATAAATATCAGTAATAACGTTAAACCAGAGTCAACTTCTATTAGTTATAAGACTAAAATGAGTCAACCTAAATCAGGAAAACTCACATGACAGCAATCTCATGTACCCGATTTTGCGATTTTGGGTACATGACAGCAATCTCATGTACCCGATTTTGCGATTTTGGGTACATGACAGCAATCTCATGTACCCGATTTTGCGATTTTATATACATGAGAAAATCGTCATGTATGCGATTCCGAAAATTATTATACATGATAAAACTATTAATGCAGTTTGGTGTTTGTTTCATGGATGGATTCAATTATTTCAGATTGATTCAGAGGAATGGATGCGTGATTAATAAATAAATCTATCAATGATGTATTCATATAGTAGTTCGTTTTACGCAGTTTTATTTTCTCTAATAATCCTAATTGAACAATCATTTCCAAGTATTTAGAAGCAGATTTTCGTTGCACCATCATATCCCGTTCCACAAATTCAATTTTAGTATAGGGATGAAAAAACAAATTGTTTAGCAACTCATGCTTATATTGTTTGCCGAAAATCGGACGTAACTTTTGCTTATAATCGTTCATCAGCGAAGAAATGCCTTTAATTAAACGAATGGTTTCAATAGCTGTTTCTTCCACTCCCTTTAGCATAAAAAGGATCCATGCTTCCCACTCATTGGCATTTTCAGTGTTTTTCTCCCTTATGGATTGTAACAATCTGTAATACTCTGCTTTGTTATGAGTAATGTAACGGCTGAGATACAATATCGGGAGGTCGAGCAAATCGTTGCAAACGAGATATAAAATGGATATGATTCTGCCTGTTCTGCCATTCCCGTCATAAAACGGATGGACGCTTTCAAATTGATGGTGGATAATTGCCATTTTAATCAACGGATCAACATCCTGCATATCCGGATTATTGATGTATTGTTCCAGATTATCCATCAACCTTTGGACTTCGTTTCCATCTTGAGGTGGCGTATAGACCACTTCCCCTTTGCTGTTTTTCAAAGTAGTGCCCGGCACACTTCTAAACCCCGCATTATTGTTCTCAAGTTCTTGCTGTATCTGTTTTACTATATTATTCGATAATATTTTAGTTCGGCGCACCGACGCAAACCCGGTTTTCATTGCCTGACGATAATTCAGTACTTCTTTTGTGGAGGCATTGATAACAGCTTGTTTCAAGTCCAAATCCGCTTTGAACAAATCATCTTGCGTTGTAACAATATTCTCCACCTCCGAACTGTCCTTAGCCTCTTGCAGTGTCAAAGTATTGATAAGAATATCCTCGTTCGGGATAGTCAACGCAACACCTTTCAGCTCTGCCAACTTTTTATTGGCGAGGTTCAACTGCTTTAGAATAGGCTTTGTTTCCAAATCGTATGGAAGCGGAAGGGCGGGGATTTGATATTGTTTTTCCATTTTCATATCGCCTTAAACACCATCCCGCTATCGCGCATTTGTAGGGCGGTGTTGGTTTTTAATTGATTTATTTTTAATTCTTTAGGCTGTGATGAATGTCCGGTCATAGTATTTGTGGTTTAAAAGAAATCTATTCAACAAAGTTAAACAAAAATTTCCGTTTTAGCCATGGTTTCATAACCGGATCGGCTAATTGTACTTGTTTGTTTTCGATTTCGATTAGTTCTTTTTTTATAAGAGCTCGTTTAATAATACTGACATTGGCAGAAGAACCTAACTGATACTTCTGTAAGATTTCAGCAGAGGTAAATTCGCTACTCACTCCATCGACCAACGCACGGAGAAAATTCATCTGATAGGCAGATAGATTTTCGGTCTGTTTTTCAAATAGCGGTGTATTTTGATCGATTAAGTCTTGATGTGCATCTGCAAAATTTTGAGCTGTGGCTGTGTGCTCGGTGTGAATCCAAAGCAGCCACGCCAATTGCTGAACGTATGATGAGTGATTATCGACTGCTAAACAAACCCTTTCTGCGAGTTCTTCAGATACAGATTTGCCGGTACTTTCAAATCGCTTACAGATATAAGAAATCCAATCAGGGGTTGAAATTCTATGCAGATAGATAGCATCCCCGAACTTATAGAAAGGCAGACTTTTCTTTTCAAACAACTCGTTCATCAGGTGCTTTTTACTACCGAATAAACAGTACGACACTGACTTCTGGAGCTGCCACACGCTGCGCAAACGTTTCTGAAATGTTTTTGAATCCTTGAACTCTGATATCTGTTGAAATTCATCAATGCACACTACGACACTAATACCCTTTTTTTGAGCAATTTTTTCAGGCAATTGTAATATTTCGTCAGTATCTTCACTCTTAGGGTTAAGCTCTAATGAGATTGAAAAATCGGTCATCGGGTCCGGCCCCATAGATATTTTTGGAGTAATGCGAGAGAGGAATATTTTTACATTTTCCAACATCTCATCAAACTTAGATGAGGTCTGTTTTAGTACCGAAGAAGCAAAGGTATCATAAAACTCCTTGTCTGTTCGGCACGAGAATATATCTAAATAAACAATCTTGAGTCTGTCTGATTGAGCTAACTTACAGACCTTATTGACTAACGATGTTTTACCCCACCTGCGGGGTGAGATAAGCACAGTATTGACTCCGTTATTAAAGTTGGATAAGAGGTGTGCAGTTTCTTTCTCTCTATCGGTAAAGTTATCGCCGGAAGTAGCAACACCAAATACAAAGGGTTTATTTTCCATAGTCGTAATCTATTTATCTTTCTGCAAATATAAGTAATAAATTTATTAGTAATAAAATTATTAGTAATAAAATTATTACAGACTGTTTCAACACACCCACTATGGCTCACCCGCAAAAACCTGTGTTCAATTTCACTCAAATTTCACCATATTTGCTAACTGCAAAAAATAGTCGTTAGACCATATTAAAAGTTCTTCAGAGTCTTTTATGAATGGTAGTACATCACGCTTTACCACAGCAATATCCGTACTTGCAAGTCGTTCTTTGAGTTTATTCATAAATTCTTCTTTACTCATTTCTATACCGTCAAATTGTCTTATTCGCTCCTGTAAATGATTGAAATTTAGTTTTACTCCATTTCTCACATACCATTCAAAGTCATACCAATCACGTCCTTTTACTCGTTGTTTCCAATTACGGAAAACAAGAGCGTGCATTTTTCCGGCATACAAATCGGGCAAAACAAAACAGCGAGTCATAAACGAATAGGGAAGTAGTAATAATCTTTGTTCGGTGGCAAACTTAATGGGTGGGTCAATATCTACTTCCATCTTGATTTTGATGGATTTTTCGGTTTGAAATTTCAAATCATAAGTCGCTGTGCTATCTTTTAAGAATGCAGACTCTACTCGTCCAAATGTTTTCTTTTCTTTTTTTGATATTTTAACATCTTTACCCACAGCATTAAATTCATTAATAATAGCAGGAAAGTATTCTTCAAAATTAAAATCTTCGTCTGCCTGAATAAGCGAAAAGTCCATATCTTCTGAAAATCTACTCATCCCATGAAAAATTCGTAAACAGGTTCCCCCGTAAAATGCCGCTTTATTGAAAAATCCTCCACGATAAAGTCCTGCAAGAATAATTTCTTGCATTATTTCATAAATAGCATTTTTGTTTTCGTTTTCCAATCCGTCATATCGGGCTAACATTTGGTCAAATACACTCATTTTCTTAATAGTTTTATGATATTCGAAATCTCAGTTTTTTTTCTGCTTACTTCTAAACACTTTTCAAATACAGATATATTCATTTTGTAAAATTCATCCATATCAAATCTAATGTCTTCTTCTAAATAGGTTAGTAAAGATTTAATTGAACGAAGTTGCAGTTTTGGTGTGTAAACAATTTGGTCACATAAAGCTTTTTCCGGAGATGCAATTAGAAAAGCATAATCATTCCTTACGACTTGCGAAGTCCCAATTGGATAATAATCTGTGGAACACGAGATGTAATCGAAACGTCCAAATTGGTTTTGAAAAGTTCTACTCCGCTTTAATGTCATCGAAACCGTATTAAATACTCTTTCAGGAATTAATCCGTAAAAGCGAAGCGCTCTCTCCATTGATACATAAGAAGGTCCATAAAGATGATTAGCAATCAGTTCTACGGATAATTCTTTTTTTGAAATCTTTGGTGAAACAACGTACAACCCACGTTTTAGACGAATAATTATTCCTTGCTTTTCAAGTTCAATTATTTTTTGACGTGGCGATTTATAACTTGTAAAGTAAGAGGCCAAAACGTCATAAGTAAAAGGAACAATTCCAAATTGAGATATAAATTCCATGTAAATATAATTAACTACACAAAAATAGTAATTATTTTCATAGTTAAGCTGTTTTTTTCTTGTTTTCTGTGTAAAAACATACAACTTTTAGTCCAGAAATTACAGCGAAGAAGATAGTATTATTGCAGGAAGTTTTGTATTGAACGGGTATGTAGATATACCTGAATATGCTACAAAAGAAGTATTTAAAGATAACGAGACTGACTATGTGCCATTGCCGAAAGGACAGATGCGTTTAAAAATCACCAATGGAATCTGCGATGTGAAGATTAATTAATTTCTCTTCATAAATAAAAAAACCCGGCCTCGCATAAGGTCGGGTTCTTTATATAGAGTGTAGCAACTACTCTTCTTTGTTTTGACGAGGGCGACGGTCTCCACGGTCATTTCCACCGCGTCTTCTGTCACCGCCACGGCCACCACGACGATCGTTACGACGATCACCACGGTCACGACCGCCTGACTGCTGACCTGTAGCAGCAGCATTGGCAGCGATACCTGCGTTAGGAGACAAGTCACGTTTGCCGTAAACTTCACCATTGCAAATCCATACTTTGATACCTAATACGCCGACTTTGGTATTAGCTTCAGCCAAAGCGTAGTCGATATCTGCACGGAATGTATGAAGAGGAGTACGACCCTCTTTGTAGAGTTCACTTCTTGCCATTTCAGCACCGCCAAGACGACCGCTGATAAGTACCTTGATACCTTCAGAGCCCATGCGCATTGTTGAAGCGATAGCCATTTTGATTGCTCTACGATAAGAAACACGACCTTCTACCTGACGAGCGATATTGTTTGCAACAATATTTGCGTCATTTTCAGGACGTTTAACTTCAAAGATATTGATTTGAACATCTTTGTTGCAGATCTTCTTCAATTCTTCTTTAAGTTTGTCAACTTCTGTACCGCCTTTCCCGATGATAATACCCGGACGAGCGGTGTGGATAGTTACTGTAATAAGCTTCAAAGTACGTTCGATGACAATCTTTGACAAGCTTGCTTTTGCAAGAC
This sequence comes from Bacteroidales bacterium, assembly GCA_028686425.1. Classification (GTDB taxonomy): domain Bacteria; phylum Bacteroidota; class Bacteroidia; order Bacteroidales; family UBA932; genus Cacconaster. The sequence continues at coordinate 5,325 of JAQUBZ010000003.1, forward strand.
GTGCGTTAAGATATTCGCGAATCTTTGAATCTTCAAGTATTCTGCTTGAATAATCACCGTACCAGTTAGAGTCCCAGCCACGGATGATACCTACACGATTGCTGATTGGGTTAGTTTTCTGTCCCATATTATTCTTCCTCCTTTACTGGTTGTTGTACCGGTTTGTTTTTTACTCCAAGTACGATAGTCACATGGTTGCTGCGTTTGCGGATGCGGGCGGCGCGACCTTGTGGCGCTGTACGGATACGTTTCAGAGAACGACCTTCGTCAACCATTATGGTCTGAACGAATACGTTGCCGTTTTCCAATTCTTTACGATCAGCTTCATTTTTGGATTCCCAGTTTGCAATAGCGCTGCGAACAAGTTTCTCCAAACGGATTGAAGCTTCCTTCTTTGAAAATCTTAAGATATCCAAAGCGCGGTTTACTTCGACACCTCTGATAATATCTGCAACCAAGCGCATCTTACGAGGTGAAGTAGGAACATCATTCAGCTTAGCAACAGCTGTCTGTTTCTTTATTTCTTTCAGCCCTTCGGCCATTTTTCTTTTTCTTGATCCCATTGTAATCTCTTTTTAATTTATTAACGATTACCCGAGTGACCTTTAAAGGTACGTGTCGGTGCAAATTCTCCGAGTTTGTGACCAACCATATTCTCTGTAACATATACCGGAACGAACTTATTTCCGTTATGAACAGCAATAGTGTGTCCTACGAAGTCGGGTGAAATCATGCTGGCGCGAGACCAAGTCTTGATTACTTCTTTTTTCATGCTACCTTCATTCATAGCAAGAACTCTTTTTTCCAAGCTGTCCTGAATATAAGGACCTTTTCTTAGTGAACGACTCATAATCTTCTAAAGTTTTAATTCCGTTATTATTTCTTTCTTCTTTCAATGATAAACGAATTAGAAGTCTTTTTAGGGTTACGAGTCTTGTATCCCTTAGCAGGTAAACCTTTACGAGAACGTGGGTGTCCGCCTGATGCACGACCTTCACCACCACCCATAGGGTGATCGACAGGGTTCATGACAACACCACGGTTGCGAGGTCTGCGGCCCAACCAACGTCTGCGGCCGGCTTTACCATGTGACTCCAAATTGTGATCAGGATTTGATACTGTACCAACAGTAGCACGGCATGTTACCAATACCATTCTGGTTTCACCTGAAGGGAGACGAAGGATGGCATGACCGCCTTCACGTGCAGTCAGCTGAGCGTAAGTTCCTGCGCTACGTGCCATTGCGGCACCGCAACCGGGACGAAGTTCAATGTTGTGTACCAATGTACCAAGTGGAATTTCCGATAGAGGAAGAGTGTTACCTATCTCGGGAGCAACTCCGGAACCTGAAGCGATCACCTGACCTACTTTGATTCCGTTAGGAGCTATAATATAGCGTTTTTCGCCGTCTGCATATAATACCAGGGCAATGCGGGCACTGCGGTTAGGATCATATTCGATAGTCTTGACTGTAGCGGTATAGTTATCTTTGTTACGAAGAAAATCTATCACACGATACATTCTCTTGTGACCGCCACCTATATAGCGCACTGTCATCTTGCCCTGATTGTTACGTCCGCCTGAGTTTTTTAATGGTTCAAGCAGAGATTTTTCAGGAGTTGTGCAAGTGATTTCTTCAAATGTGCTAATTACTTTATTTCTTGTACCGGGAGTTACCGGTTTAAATTTACGTACTGCCATGGCCTTAAATGTTACTATAGAAATCTATCTTATCATCTCCGGCCAAAGTTACAAACGCCTTCTTAAAATGGTTTGTACGGCCTGTTAATACGCCTGCTTTTGAAAAGCGGCTTTTGCGTTTACCGTGGTAGTTTGCAGTATTTACATCTTTTACTGAAACACCATACATCTGTTCAACCGCATTTTTAATCTCAATTTTGTTTGCTTCGCGGTCAACAATGAAACCGTAACGATTCAATTTATCGCCTTGAGTCGTCATTTTTTCAGTTACTATTGGCTTAATTAAAATTCCCATCGCTCTTGTGGTTATTTACGTCTTTCTACCAAAATGTCCTGAACTCCGTCAACCAACACGATATGATTTGCATTCATAATAGTGTATGTGTTGATTTCGTCAACAGTAATCACATTGATTTCAGGTAGATTGCGAGACGATAAGTAAATATTGTTTGAATTTTCGGGAAGCACTACCAAGGTTTTTCTTCCGTTAACCTTAAGATTATCAAGAATCTTGATAAATTCCTTAGTTTTAGGAGCTTCCATTGAGAAAGACTCAATCATTGTAATTGCATTGTCCTTTACTTTATAAGATAAAGCAGAGTAACGTGCCAATTGTTTGAGCTTTTTATTTAGTTTAAAACTGTAGTCGTGAGGCTTAGGACCAAATACCCTGCCACCACCAACATAAATGTTGGATTTGATACTACCATGACGCGCTCCGCCGCCACCTTTCTGCTTACCCATTTTCTTGGTGCTGTAGGCAACTTCAGAACGATCTTTTGTTTTGTGTGTACCTTGACGCTGATTAGCTAAGAATTGCTTGACATCAAGATAAATAGCATGGTCATTCGGTTCGATTCCGAAGATTGAATCATCAAGAAGGGCTTCCTTCCCGGATGTTGTTCCATCAATTTTGTAAATTGCTAATTTCATGATGCTTAATCCTCCACTGTTACGTAAGATCCTTTAGCTCCGGGTATAGAGCCTTTAACTAAAATCAGATTGCTTTCAGGGATAATCTTTATCACTTCGAGGTTCAATACCTTAACGCGATCGCCACCCATGCGGCCGGCCATTCTCATACCCTTGAAAACTCTTGAAGGCCAAGAAGATGCTCCTAATGAACCAGGGTGACGAAGTCTGTCGTCCTGACCATGAGTCTGTCCTCCTACACCTGAGAATCCATGACGTTTGACAACGCCCTGAAATCCTTTACCTTTTGAAATTCCGGTAACATCAACCCAGTCGATTTCACCTTCCCCTAATCTGAGGACAAGGTCTGCGACGGTAATAGTATCCCCAAGCTTAACCTTTTCCATGTCGAAAGTCTTAAATTCGACAAGTTTGCGCTTAGGTGTGGTTCCTGCCTTTTCAAAGTGCCCTTTAAGGGGCTTGCTGGCGTGTTTTTCTTTAATATCGTCATAGGCAAGTTGTACAGCGGCGTAACCATCTTTTTCTACTGTACGAATCTGCGTAACAACACACGGACCAGCCTCAATGACAGTGCATGGAAGATTTTTTCCATCGGCACTGAAAACGGAAGTCATTCCGATTTTTTTTCCAATTAATCCAGGCATTGGTTCTTAATTTGGTGTAAATTAATAATTTAAATACTTTACTCCGCAATTTTGCGGGCTGCAAATATACGGTTAATATTTTTGTAATCAAAATTCTTTACTAAATTTGTGGATATTAATAACTTTAAAGATTACTCATTATGAAAAAATATCTTGTATTACTGATTTTATTGATTCCTTTTTTGACCTCATGCAAGCGTGATGATAATATGTACAGCACCAAATTGATGGGGATGTGGGTGTTGGATAAGCAAAACGGCAGTGATGCACTGACAGACGACACGTTCATGCTGGAATTCAAGTCAAAAAGTATAGTCTTGTATGCAGCCGGACATAGTGTGAACAATGGCACTCAATGGCGTGAAAGCAATGGATTGACATATTCTCTCAATAAAGATGTTATTAAGATGTCGGGAAAAGATGCTGTCGGACGGCATATCGATGCGGAATTGAAGATTATCGCTATGGATTCCGATACATTCACATTCAAATTCATCAAAAAGATAATTGATGCTCAGAATATAACCGATGATACCGCTTATGAGATGGACAAACAGACCGACCATTCCGATAAAGCCAAGATTTTGGCTATGTGGGAGGGAAAGTGTATTACGGACGGCGTAGGCGAACTGCATCGCTGGCTCTATTTTGAGGATGGGACATATTATTACTATTATCGGGAGAATGGCAAGTGGATTCAGAAGATTGATAATGAAGGGACATATTTTGTTTACGGAGATTTGCTCTGCACCAATTGGATGAATGATTATGAAAGTGCCGGCAAAGGCCCTCAGTTTGAGTGCTGGCATATCGATTTTGAGAACAACAACAAGAGAATGTTCTGGGAAGGACGCCGCCAGGGAAACAAAGTGGTCAAGTATATGATGGAAGTCATCGAATTGAAATAATCTCTATAACTAAAATAAAGGCCCTCGAAGATAATTCGGGGGCCTTTTGTTTTTATCGAAGAGATATTATTTTACAGGTTGGCAGCGTTTGACGGCTTTAACCATCTCTCGTTTCAGTCTCGGGCTTAGCTGCTGTGTATCAAGGCAGTTATTGAGCGTTGATACAATCTTGCCTCTTTCGACCGAGTAGTGGAACCAACCAAGTGCTTCGGCCATCAATATACGGTCAGCTTCTTTTTCGGAAGGGTCGGCAACTATTTTCAACAAGTTGTCAATCTGCCAGTGAAGCGGATTGTTGCGCAAATATCTGATTGCCGTTTCCCTATCTTCGGGGTCGCTGTTTTTGTCCATTATGGCCTTAACCTGTGCGGCTACCCTCTTGCTGTTGCGTTCAACGGCAGGGGAAGCAGCGTAGTCGGAAGGAAGGTCTGCCGGATTATATACCCCCAACGCACTGTTGGCGGCATATTGAGTCCTCACCACTTCATGAGAGTGCTGTTCGATTCCGATCAGAGGAGCAATAAACTCTTTTGCTCCCATGTCCCCCGAAATATGGCATGCCTGACGACGTATCATTTCGTAAGGATCGTTTATCCCCCTTACAATGACTGAAATTGCATTGTCATCTGCAAAAGGTGCAATTGCCATGAGTGTCTGCAATCGTACTATCCATGAAGGGTCGCTGTTGTAGATCTCTGCAAGTTCGCTCGAAGTGATTGCTTCGAGTTTGGACAATTGTCTGATTGCAGTTGCTCTGTAAATGGATCTCTTTTCGGAAAGCATCTTTTTCCAATATTCTCTGCTTCCGATTCCCGAATCTTTCATCGTATTGTCGGCAATGTAGGATTCGTTGGCGAGGGCAAGGCTTAATTCCGCAGCCGAAGGGGCTGTATCCGATGCCACTTCATCCGGAGTAAACCTGAAAGTAGGGTCTCCGATAAGGTGCGCCTCAAGGTAGCAGACTTCTTTCTGCCAGAATCCGATTCTTATCCCGAGGTCAAGATATCCAATAAGCCGGTCCGCCCATTTGTCCTGAAGGACATTGACGGTATTGCCTTGTGCGACAACGTTTCGTCCGGCGTTAAATATGTGATACCCTGCTACATAACCATGTTGGTGGAACGAGCCGTTGTAGCATGCGTTGAAAATGGTTACGCGAGCCCCTGTTTTAAGTTTTTCAATATCTTTAAGTACAATATTGACATCGGCTCTTGCAAGGGAATCGGCATATCTCTCTTTGGCAATTGCTTCCGGTGAGAACATGCTGCTGTCCAAATGGTAGTATTCAGAGGCTTCTTTAACGAATTTGGCGGCTTTTTCACCTTTGAGGCGCTTGTAGTAGGTTCTCAAACTGCGTTTCAGGGAAACAATGTTTTCGTCCGTTCCCGAAGCAGGGGCCTCTCCGTTGATGTACTGAGTGTCCGGAGCCCCATGTTCGCTAAACATAAATACATCTGTTTCAGGACGTTGTATTTCCGTAAACAGAGTGTATTTCATATAATCCTCCTGTCTGAAATTATAAAATTTATTGCCTGAAGCTTTGTCGAAAGCGAGAGGAAAGTATTCTCTGAAAATGATTGGCTGTTGTCTCCATACCGTAAGGCAGTCGGAGTTGTAGCCGTGTCCTGCGAAGAATATGAAGTGGTCGAGAGGATTGTTCTCTTTGTGAGCCGCAACCACCTTTGTTAGGTATTGTTTGAGGACTTCATATTTATCCCCCGGAAAATCGACCGGCACCAACATTCTGGCAGAGTAGAAGTTGGGTGCGAGCTTTTGAGCTCCATCTTCTGTCAGGTTGTAATAGAAGTGGCGGTTGTTGAGGGAATCTTTGCAGATGAATTCAAATTTGAGATGAAGGTCATCGTAAAAACGGTCTGAAGTTACGGATGATTCTTCCATCGGGAAGGTATTTTCATTCATCTTGAAGGCGGTAGTCATGTGTTGTCCCTGTCTTACCCTTACAACGGGAATATCTCCTATAAATACCATCCCTTCAAGGGTTGGCTTTTTATGAGACAGATTGATAATCTGAGATTTGACATCTTCGGGAGTGGCCCAGTCCGCCGACAAAATGTAAGTTCCGAGCCCTTCCTGCTGAAGGACATCTCTGTATGCGTTTATCTCGCTCTTGCAAGCTTGGTAGGTATCGTTATCCACAAATATTGCGAAGGAGGTTTCAGCCTTCGGGTTGCACTTTACAATATTGACTTTTGTCGCCGCAAACAAATTACCTGCAATCAGAATTGCACAGATCAAAGTGATGATATTATTTAATGTATGATTCTTTTTCATCGTGTATATTCTTTTAAGCGGTTGATTGTTTTGGTGAGTTCATCTGCAAGTGCCGGATCGAGATCTTTTTCATTGTCGAGGATAGATTGGCAGCCGGAGATGATTTCGTTTTTATTATAGGCACGTACATACCAGCCGAGCCCTTCAGCGAGGGTCAGTCTGATGGCAGGATCTTCTTTTGGATTGCTTACAGTGTTGAGTATGTCTGCGACCATCTGTGGGAAAGGGTTATTGCGGAGCATGGTCAGATAGAACATTCTCTTGCGCGGACTCATAGAGTTGTCAATAATTCTTCTCCAACATTCGGCCATAGTCATTTCTGGGCCATCCAGAAGTTTATTGACTTTTTTGGTAAATGCCTCTTTGTCATAGATATAGTCAGCTTTGTCAATAGCATCCTCAAATACGCTCTTCATAAGAGGTATGCTGAGGTGATTGGCTGAGAAGCTTACATTAAATGCCACTCTTTCAGACATATAGTCGGACATATAGAGGTTTACCATGTATGGGATGAAGTCGTTTCTTCCCACTTTGCCCATGAAAAAGACCGCTTTTCTGCGGATAAATTCGTAAGGGTCTTCCATGGCATCCTTCAATAGTTGCTGATAGTTATTGTCTTGATAATAAGCCAATAAGTGGAGACATTGAAGTCTCTGGGTGTAGTAAGGGGACTCTTTATAGGTCTTGTAGAGCAGGTCGGACATTCCTTCATAGTTCAAGTCGAACAACTTGTACAATGCGAGAGAATGAATATCTGCAGGCATTCTGTGTTGCAGTAGTGCTAACCAATAGTCCGGATCTGTAGAGTGTATCTTGATGCGCGGCATTTTGGCAGGCCTTGCAAATCTGTATGTAGGGTCTCCGATGATATGTGATTCGAGAATATTGATGTTCATGGTCCATTCGCCTACTCTCATTCCGTATGACAGCAGCCCCATAAGGTCAGTTGCAGATTTGTCCTGAAGTACATTTACGGAGTTGCCGAAGCAGGCTATTGTCTTTCCCTTTCCGAAAATATATTCTCCTGCCACGAAGGCCTCATTTCTGAAGTCTCCGTTGTAGCAGGCATCGAATACCACTACTCTCGGATTCGGATTGATTTCGCGAATATCTTCAAGGATAATGCCTGTCTTGAGATCTTCAAGTGAATCTTTTGCTATAAATGCAGAGTCCCTGACTCCTTCAAACCATGTTGTGTCTATGCCATACTCTTTGATCAGTTTGGCTTTGGCTTCTTCTTCGGTCATGGTGCTGATACGTTCGATGTGTCTGAGGTATTGTCGGACACTCATTTTTCCATTTTCATAGTAAGCATCATCGTCATAAGCAGGCGGGTATCCTGTAATATATTGTCTGTCGGGTGTGCCGTGTTCGTGGAACAGCATCAGATCCACATCTTCTCTTTTCAGCTCTTCCGTAAGGGCGTCTTTCAAGAAAGGATACATGTAGAACATATAGAATTTCGCACCGTCTGCATCTGCTGCGAAAGCGGCAGGTACCTGTTCTCTCAAAGTGATGCTTTCATCTTTCCAAGCGGCAAGGCTGTTTGAGAAAGAGCCTTCGCCTGTATATGAAACAACCTTGTCAAGTGGGTTTTCGACAGATCTTTCGGCAACCACTTTTTTGAGATAATTGCGAATCTGGTCATATCCGGCTTCGCCCTCTTTGGTCTGACGGATACGTCCCGAATAGATAGTGCAATTGATGCGTTGAGGAGAATCTCCCCTCAACCAATAGTAATACAGATGGTTATATGTCGAATCCCGTTTGATGAAATTGAATTTCAGATTGAGGTCGTCATAGAAGCGGTCTGACGGAACGGATGAGTCATAGAGCGGATACTGTTTCTCGTCCATTTTGAATGCGGAAGTGAAGTGCTGAGCTCCGCGTATCATGGCAATAGGAATATTACCTATGAAAACAGCCCCTTCAAGAGCTTGTTCTTTGTAGTATTTCTCTATAAAGAACTTAACGTGTTCGGGAGACTCCCAATCGGCGGAGAGAATGTATGTTGCGAGGCCGTCCTTTTCGATGACGTCTCGGTATGCCATTATTTCTGCCTTGCAGGCGTCAAAAGTCCCCTGATCGACAAATATTGCAAATGAGTTGCGAACATTTTGTGTCGGGGATATAATATTTTGCTGTGCCCCCAGAGAGCAGCACAGCAAAATAAAAAATAAAAATGATATTTTCTTCATTAAGTATTGTATCACAGTGTTTTAAAATGTAAATCCAATTGATATTGTTGCAATTACCCTCTGACTTGGTTTCAAAGAAGAGTCGTCTTTGATGTTCCAGCGGAAATTAGAGCCGTCTTTATCGACCACGTAAGCGTACTGGTTCATGGTGTCGGTTGAGCGAAGATATTGGCAATTACCGGCAACATACAGAGATGTACCCTTCCAGATAGGGAAAGAGGCATTGATGTTGACTCCGAATTGATAATAATTTGCACTCATGACAGCCAAATCCTTTTCATACATGTCTTTTACAACTCTTGATTCGGGATTTGAACCATTGTATGAATAGCTTCCGTTCAGATTATAGTTGTAACCCGCATTTATTCCGATGAGGATTGAGTTGTCACCTGCCATGATATTCTTTTTGCCATAGATTTCACCGTATATATTTTCAGCCTTGAATGTGGAGTTCGGAACGATGTATTCGTCAGCTCTGTTGCTGTAAATACCTTGAATCCCGGCCATCCAATTGTAGCCTGCATCACTGTTGCGATATAGATCGTATTTCAGGGAAGCAGCTGTAAACTGATAAGTACTTCTGATATATTTGGCGATGGTTACCCACTGCTGAACTTCATAAGACTTGTCAATTTCCTGGATATATTCGATGCCGTCGGTATTCTTGCGATAGCCGTCCAAAGTGATTTTGCCTGTCAGGTCGCCTTCCGGATTGATAATTGCCTGAATGTTGCCCCCTGTAATCTTCTGAACGGTGGATCCCATTCTCTGAGGTTTGGTAGGAGACTGCATTACGTCGATTACCTGATAAGTGTTTTTGGCTTCTGCCAATACATCAAACGAGTCTCCGTTGAAACCGTATTGCAATGCCGCACCTATTTTGTTCTCCTTGTAATAGTATGTACCGAGGCTGTTGAGACTTCCCACAACACCGTCAGCATAATTGCCCAGACCTTTCATCAGGTAAGCCGACTGTTCCTGCTGATTGTTGCTGTTGGTAGGTGAAGTCCTTTCAAACGAATTGACATAAGTGAACGAAATACCTGCACTGTGTTTTTCACCGAAAGTGAATACAGCCGAAGGAATCACGCTGATGCCGTATTTGAATGAGGTACATCTCGGGTCGATCTGTTTGGCTCCTACCTTTGTAAAATAGTTGGCCGATACTCCGAATCCTACGAGATCCCATAGGATTGGAGAAGCACCTTTGACACTCATTTCATAAGTCTGTCTCTTCCAATAGCTCAAATTGGGATCGGCTATGTAATAAGGCATATCGTAACGAGGTTCGAGAAGGATGGTATTGTATCTGGTATCCTTGATGGTACTGTTCTGATATGTGAATTCTCCCCATACGCGGGCATTGCCTAATGATCTTGCACCTGCAGTGTTGATGTTCAGATTGTTCCGGTCACCTTCCTGCTGAAGCCTGTATTCACCATTTTTGATGTCATATCCCACAGATAGGATATTGTAATTGGTCATAGGGGTAAGAATCATACCTGCTGCATTTGTGGAGTTGAACCACAATGCTTTGGCCTGACTGATTTCTATCATGGTTGGGTATGTTGCAGCTTTACTCCCCTGAGCCTGAGCGTTGAACATCGAACTCAAGGCGATAATTGAAATAATAATATATTTTTTCATTTTATTCATCTTTATTAGGTTAGTAAATTATTTCGCCCACGTATTCCATGAAGGTATTCCGACTCCGTCACGGCGGACAACCGCCACGTCGTTGACTTTGAAGTCTTCGGTAGAGTTGTTGGTATCCCAATAGATGATACGTCCGTCTTCTCTGACCTCTTTTACACGTCTGCTTACACTCTTGCTATTGTATGCGCCCCCTGTATAGGTTGCACCTGCGTCAAGGGATGTAGGCATTCTCTTCTGGTTGATCTTGGTGGAGTTATTGACAATCTCCACGGCATCAATCACAAGGTCGATAGGAATTTCCTTTGCTTTGGTTGATAAACCTTGAGGCTGTACCCATGTGGTATTGTCAATATCCCCTTCAGGGATGAATATTGCATAAGCGCCACCGAATACTGTTACAAGCCATTGTGTTCCGAATACGGTAAAGCCTATTCTCAGGTCCATGTTGATGGAGTTTGGATTGTCCGGGTTGACAGTCTGGTTGACAATGAATGTCTCAAATTCGGCACCACTCAAGTCAACAGGGCTTGTTGGTTTGAGAAGCTTGTGATTCTGAGCACCTTGCGCTATGATAATAGACTCACCCGGCTGGACAGGGTAGTCGTTTCCGTCTCCGGGGATCTGCCATATTGCACCAAAATAGATGTAATTTTCAGGATGTCCGTCCGGCACTTCCCAAGTATATGAAGTAGTACTTGGTGATGCAGGCAGGATATTTCCGATGCAGAGTTTGTCAACATATTGAACTTCATCACCATTGTTATAAATCTCATAGAATTGGTCCTTGAAGTAGTAACCTAACGCACCATTGAAGTAGATCTCCTTAAGGATAAGTGAACCTGCCTTTGATGCTACTACGTCAATATTAAGAGTTTGTCCTCCTTCAATGATGTTGATGTTGGTCAGACTTCCGCTGTAATAGTATGTAAATCCCTTTTCTGCAATCTCTCCGGATACAGTGACTGTGTATTTGCCCGGAATTATATCATCGGCAGATACCTTGCCTGAGGCATCAGTCGTCTTCCTGACTTCATAGTTGTCATCATAGTTGATGAATTTGACTGTATATTTATCCGGACGAGGTACGTTAGGATCGACTGTATTTGAAGTAACGGCAACATTTGTTGTAATCTGAGCGATTTTTTCAACTCCGCCGACTTCTTTAAATTGTTGGCAGGAAATGGCTGTCAGCAATAAAACAGATAGTAATATATATTTTCTCATATCAGTGCTCCTTATTTAATGTTAATCTTAAGGTCAAATCCGAAGAACAGCCTGTTGTCTTCCAGTAGTTCTGTGAATGATCCCGGATTGGCTTTTGATTCGTATAACGGACGATTGTTGAACATGTTGTTCGCGAAGAACGAAGCAGTCAGCCTGTCGCCGATTTCTTTAGAGATATTCAAGTTAAATGTAACGGTAGGGAAATATTGTTCGACAATAAATCTGTTTTCGCTGACAGAGTCGAACATATATGCAAATTCGGGATCGTCTTTCTTGCTTGGGTCGAAGCTATAGACTTTGCCGTCTTTGTAAGAAATATATTGGATGAACATGGTATCGTTTCCATATTCTGTCCAGAATTTCTCCATCCAGTTGACTTGAGTTGCAAGGGTGATGACAAAACCGAGATCGGGAATATTGTGAGTGATTCTCAAAGTTGTGATGAATTTGTCTTTGCAACGAGTGTAAAGCCCTTTTTCATAGATGGCAATATTCTTTTCGATATTGTTGAGGTTGCTGTTTGTCCCAAATACATTTCCCTGATTGCGATATACAGACTGTGTATAGGCACCATTCAGAAAAAATGAAGTTCTGATTGCATCAAAACGGCCGAGATCCAGTTCAAATTCGATACCTCTGTTGTGTGAATAGATATTGTTGAGAGGTTTTGCGTATGAAGAGAATACGTTGTATGTCCCTTCGTATTGTGGATCATGACCCCCATTTCCATCGGGAACGGCTTCATATTTGGTATATTCAATCAGTTGATAACAACTGATATCTTTACCGAGTGTATAACCGTTGTTCATCAGTTCGTCAAATGCGGTGACAGACAGGTGGTATCTGTTGTTAAGCCTCAAGTCGAAACCGACTTCAGCCTTGCGCAGTTTGGCGATTTCAAGATCAGGATTGGCGGTATCGAATACTCTGTTGGTAGAAACGAGAGTAGTCTGGTTGTCATCCCTGTAATAATAGTTGTTATAGTTGAAATAGGCTTTTTCGGGATAAAGATACAAAGCTGTTGGAGCTTTTGCATTGATACCCCATGCTCCGCGAACCGACAACACCTTAGGAATTATGAACATTGAGGCGTTGATACGTGGAGTGACTGCGGACTTGCCGTTGATATTGTCATAACGTACACCGGCCTTGATGTCGAGATTGCGTTCTCCAAATGAATATTTGAATGAGTCTTCGGCAAACAAACCTATCTGATGAATGAATGGGACATCATAATATGGTCTTTTTCTGTATGTTGCATTTGTGCTGCCAGCGCTTCTCATAGGAGGAAACTCTTCATCATAAACTTTTCCTTCGCCAAGATTGCCGTCCACTCTGTAGTCGGCACCGATGAGGATGTGATTGTTCAGATTGCCCACTCTCTTGTTGAAATTGGCTTTCAACTGTGCATAGCCGTTAAGCTCTTTACCGAGTATTTCATAAATGCTGACATACTCGTAAGGAAGAACTTTCACCCAATTGCTTGATTCACTGCTCGGTATATTGGTAATCTTCTTTCCGTTGATGTCATATACATCCTGACCTGCAATATTCGACAATACTGCACCATCATACAGACATGCTGTGTGAAGTGCTTCTGCATTTGAAAGGAGTTCTTTATGATAATTGTATTTATCGCCATAGCTGAAAGATGCGTTGTAAACCACAGTATTCCACCACCCTTTGTTGACATTGATTGTACCGTTGGTGTTGAATCTGACAGTCTTTTCGTTACCCTTAGTTACAGTTTGAGTACGAAGGTCATCCGGATTGAGGTCACGTGTATCTTTGCTGAGTCCGAAGTCCAGTGATGTGTTGGTTCTGAAGTTGTTGGAGAAGTTCTTTGACCAGAGGCCCTTTACATTGAATCTCTGATAATAGTAGTAAGACTCGTACAGATATCTGTTATTATATGCGTAATCGGCTGAAACGTTGAGGTTTCCTGCTTTTTCACCGAGTGAAAGGCCTTTTGATACGGCAAGCTGATATGTGTTGGGATTGGCTTTCAGGCGGATGCTCAAAGGTTCCTTACCTGCTTTTGAACGGATGATTACGGCACCTGAAGTCAAGTCGCCGTATTCTGCTGAAGGGACGCCTCTGATGACTTCCACAGATTCGATATTATCGGTAGAGATACTTCTGATATCGACACCTGCAAGAGTGTTGCCCGAACCACCTGCGATAGATGGAGCCAGAGCCTGCATGTTTGCATTTGAAGAGATAGGTGAGCCATCGACTACGATGGATGTACCCAGACTGTTCATTTCGGCGCCATAATCGGAGAATGTACCTACATTGTCGAATGCCGACCTCAAAGTAATCTGGGTTGCAGAAGAGAGAGTAGGATTGGTAATTGCGGCACCGGGCAGCAGCTGCATCAAGTCACCGAGTGAACTTGTCTGCAAGTGGTCCATGGCCTGTCTTGAAATGTTGGAGGCCGTAGAGTTGCCCGTCTTGCTTTGTTTGGCAACAACAGTCACTTCCTCCAAGCGGAAGTTGGCAACTTTCATCTCATAGTTGAAAACATTGTTCTTACCGGCAGTAATGTTGATTTCCTGCTCGATTGTTTCCATTCCGACAAATTGAATCTTGATGGTTGACTTTCCCGGGTCAACTTTCTCAAATTCAAATTTACCGTTCTTGTCTGTTGTGGCGTAAATCTCTGAAGGAGATAATACGACAAACGCAAATTCTACCGGCACCTTTGTGCCTTGCTCTAATACCGTACCCGAAAGTTTCGTGCCTGAGGAGCTCTGGGCCTGAGCCGAAAGTCCGAACGACACAAACAAAAGGCATAGTATTAATGCTTTTTGGATTTTTTGCATAGTGGTTAAATTTTTAGTTTAAAATAGATTTGGTTATATTATTTGTTTTTTAGTCTGTTGATTGTCTTGGTGAGTTCATTTGCAACAGCTTTGTCTTGTTCGACGGCAAGGATCTTTTCACATCCGGTGATGACATCGGCACGTCTGTAAGAGTAAACGTACCATCCGAGAGTTTCGGCTATATCGATTCTGAAAGCCTGATTGTCGCTTTCCTTCAGAAGCTGCAACATTTCATCAATACAGAAAGGGCTGCAATTGTTTCTCTGAGCCGAAACGGTAAATTTCTTCTCTTTTTCGACAACCTTTTCGGATGTCAGATCTTTAAATTCCTGAAGTTTGGCTTTGGTTGGCTCCATGATATCTTTCGCCACTTTTCCCTGAAAATTAACTCTGGCCGAAGTTGTAGGATCTGAAACAATCTTGTTGACAGCTTCTGCCAATGCAGGATCCGAACTTTTGGCTGCGGTGAGGGTGGCAAGTCTCTGCAAGAGTTCATACGAATCATCCATTCCAAGCAGAATGGCTTGTGTAAGACGGTTGTCAGCTCTTCTCTTGAGGGACATGAAAGCTTCAAGACGCATTACTGCGCTTGGGTTTCCGTCTTCTATTTTCAGTATTTCGTCGGAAGATATGGCATTGTTCTCGGAGAGAGTTTTGAGCGCAAGCGCCTGAATATCGATAATACCGCAATCGAGCAGTTTTTTCCAATATTTGTTGTCCGCCTTTTTGGTGACGATGGCGTTGTCTATATCATATTTGGGATATGCATTTTTGAAGCTGTATGAAGCATCGCCGAACAAGTGAGACTCAAGTGTGAGCTCTCCTCTGGCCCAATTTCCGACACATACTCCTGCATTCATAAGCCCCATCAGCTCATTGGTCCATGTGTCCTGAAGGGTATTGACCGAATTGGCCTTTACTACCATGGTATTGCCGGGATTGAATATATAATAGCCTGCAATATAGTCATTTTCGCAGAATGCGCCATTAAAGCAGGCATCGAGAATCACAACTCTCGAATTGGAGGTGTATCCGTACATATCCGGGATATTGATGTCCATGGAGGCATAAAAAGTGCTGTCCGAGGCCTCTTTTGCAAAAGCATCGTTGAGCCAGCTCTCCGGAACATCGTATTGTTGCATATAGTATTTCTTGGAAGCAGTGGTGTCCTTGGCCTTTCTTATTTTGCCCCTGAAAAATATTTTAGAGTATTCTATCCAGTCCGAAGTTACTGAACTCGCAGGAATTGCACCTAAAAGTTGAGCATCCGTGGAGCCGTGGTGGTGCAGGATGGAAAGGTCCGTCTCAGGGTCTGCAACGGCCGATTTCAATCTGTCGCGTACAAATTTGTCAAAATCGAAATTAATGAAATTCAGATCGGCTCCTCTCTGTGTGCCTAAGAACGTAAACTGTTCCCTCAAAGCCCACGCTTCATCTATGCGTGCATTGTATGACTCCGAGTTGTAGCCGTGTCCGGCAAAATACAATATGTCCGACATCTGTTTTTTAGTCTGTTTGATGGTGACAGCCTTCCTCAAATATTGAGCAATTGCCTGATATTTATCAATTCCGGGAACCATCGGGGGTTTGATGCGGGATGAATAAATATCGCATTGTATATGCTGGGTGGAATTGGCATCTAAAGAATAGTAATGAAACAATTTAATATCGGCATCTTGCTTTATATAGTTGAATTTAAGGTCAAAATCGTCATAAAATCTGTCTGATGGAACAGATGATTCCTTCCAATCCCTTTTCTGGCTCATTTTGAAAGCAGTGGTAAGATGTTGAGCATCGCGAATCATCGGGATGGGAATGTCCCCAACCAAGATGGCTCCTTCGAGGTTCCCGGTATTGTAGAGATTGTGAAGTGCAACTCTGATTGAATCGGGATGTCCCCAACTGTCAATCAGCAGAATGCCTTGCTTTCCATCATTGTCGATTGAAGCAACGAAAGCATCAATATCGGATTTGATAGTGGCGTATGTCACTTTGTCTGTAACCACGGCCACCGATGTCCGACTGTCTTTGGCAAAAATAAAATAAACCGAAATTAAACATAGCAATAGCGAAAGAAAAACTCTTTTCATTATTAATTTGTTTTAAAAGATGTGTATAACCGAAAAGATAATCACCACATTCGATTAATGTGCAAAAGCAAGGTAAGTGATAGTCGGTCAGGTAACATTCTCGTATATATAGATAAGTGTATAAAGTTCTGCGAAGATAATAGAAGGGTTGATATAAAACAAGGTTTTTGTCAATTTTTTTTGGAATTTTAATGAGAATAGGTACTTTTACTTAATATAATTTGTTAATCATATTCCAAATACATGAAAAAACTAATAACCATCTCGCTGTTTTTGTTATCATTTGTAATTTTAAATGCTCAAAAACCATCACTTGACCACTCTGTATATGACGGTTGGAAGACTGCCGGCAGAATCACAATTCCCAATGACGGAGAGTGGGCCTATTACTATGTGTCACCTCAGGAAGGGGATGCATCTCTTGAAATTTATAATATCAAAACAGGCAAAACATACTCGATAGAGCGCGGTTCAAGTGCCGTCATGTCTGAGGATGCCACAAGACTTGTATGCAAAATCGTCCCTTTGTTCGGACAGACAAGACAGGCTAAAATAGACAAGAAAAAGCCGAATGAAATGCCGAAGGATACACTTGCCATCCTTAACCTGCTGACCGGAGAAATCAGTAAATATCCGATGCTCAAGTCATTCAAGGCCGGCGAAAAGATGGGCAGCTACATAGCTTTCCATGAAGTTGACAAGCCTGTTTCCAAGAAGAATTCGGACAAGGAGAAAAAAGAGGAAAATCCTCAGGAAAAAGCTCCAAAGAGTGATACGGACCAGATGATAATGATGCCGGGTGGCGGGAATGGATCGGACGAGGGCTCGTCTTCGGATCTTTATGTGATGAATATCAAGACATTGGCCATTGATACT
This sequence comes from Bacteroidales bacterium, assembly GCA_028686425.1. Lineage (GTDB taxonomy): Bacteria > Bacteroidota > Bacteroidia > Bacteroidales > UBA932 > Cacconaster. The sequence goes on from JAQUBZ010000003.1 coordinate 22,672, forward strand.
ATTAAGAGTGTTTCTACCTTTACATTTTCAAAAGAGGGAGATATGCTTTCATATATAACCAAGCCGGGGAAAAAGGATTCTCTGACCAAGAGAGGAATATTCCTTTATAATCCTTCCATAAGAAATACGGTGACAGTCCTTACAGGGGAGGCCAAATCCAATTTCGGCTCAATCTCACTGAATGACAATGGTTCAAAATTGGCATTTTTAGCCAATCTCGACACGACGGATGCTGCCAAGAAGATTTCCAATATTTACATGTATGCTGATGGCAATACCAAAATGATAGTCGGACACGATGCGGAAGGGATTCCTGCAGGATGGAAGATAAGCGACAAGAGAAGGATTCAATTTTACGAAGAGAGAAATTTCATTACTTTCGGAATTTGTCCGATTCCTCGCGAAAAGGACACCACTTTGGTCGATTTTGAGCAGCCGAAGCTCGATATATGGACATGGAATGAAGATTATCTTCCTACCGTTCAACAATCCAATCTCGGTTCCGAAAAGAACAGATCATACCTTGCAAAAATTGACATTGACGGCAACACTCCGCTGATTCAGCTTGCCGATGAAGCAGTGCCGGGCATATCGATAGGAGAAGATAATATTCAGGATTACGTGATTGTCTCAACCGACAAACCTTATCGCATCAAACAGCAATGGGATTCGGAACCTCTTAACGATATTTACAAAGTATCATTGAAAGACGGAAGCAGAGAGCTTCTTTTCAAAGGGGCCAAGTATTATATGGGAGGGCCTTCTCCCGACGGAGCATACTATACAATGTATGAGCCTTACAAAAAAATATGGTATCTATATACACTCGCAACGGGAGAGATAAAAGATCTGACTTCTGCTCTCGGAGTGGCATTTTACAATGAGGATCATGATACCCCTTCAGTGCCAAGACCTTACGGTTCGGCAATATGGTCGGAAGATTCAAAAATGTTCATTATCAGAGACCGCTTCGATTATTGGCAATTTGATCCGACAGGGGCAATTGCACCATTCCTTCTGACAGAAGGCGTCGGCAGAGCTACCAATACAATGTATTCATATACAAGTCCTTACAATGAAACAGGCATGGTTATGATGCGCAGTGGCAGGATTGAGAAGGATAAGCCGCTCTATTTCAGTACATTAAACAAAACAACCAAGATGACCGGAATGGCAATAAAGGACATCACAAAGAAGAAAGCCAAACTTCAAAAATTGGTGGAAGGTCCTTATACATACTCCAATCTTGCCATAAGCAAAGGCAAAAAGCCTGTTTATCTCTATTCGAGAGGAAACTTTGAAGATGGCAACAATTTGTGGCTTACAAAAGACAATTTTAAGACACAGATACAGCTTACAGATGTAAACCCTCAGCAGAGAGAGTACAATTGGGGTACTGTAGAGCTTGTTTCATGGACAACAAAGGATGGAATCAAAGCAGAAGGCTTGCTCTACAAACCTGAAAACTTCGATGCTGCGAAAAAATATCCTGTCATTCTCTATTTTTATGAAAAGAACTCCGATGGTCTTTATGCAGTCAAGACTCCGGCTCCAAGCCGTTCGACTGTCAATATCCCATTCTTTGTAAGTAACGAATATATAGTATTTGTTCCCGATATATATTATAAGGATGGTCATCCGGGACAAAGTGCACTCAACTCAATCCTCCCTGCCTGCGATATGTTGTGCGAATATCCATGGATTGATGGAGACAACATGGCTATTCAGGGACAGAGCTGGGGCGGATATCAAGTTGCGTATATGATTACACAGACTGACAGATTCAAGGCTGCCGGTGCGGGTGCTCCCGTTTCAAATATGACAAGTGCATATGGCGGTATTCGCTGGGAAAGCGGTATGGTTCGCCAATTCCAATACGAACAGCAGCAGAGTCGCATCGGAAAGAATCTTTGGGACGGATTTGATCTTTATATAGAAAACTCGCCGATATTCTTTGTTCCGAACGTAACAACTCCTGTTCTGATTATGCACAATGATGCAGACGGAGCAGTTCCTTGGTGGCAGGGGATTGAATTTTTTACCGCTTTGAAACGCTGCGGTAAACAGGCATGGATGCTTCAGTACAATGGAGAAGCTCACAATCTTCGTGAAAGAAGAAATGCCAAAGACCTTAGTATCAGACTTGAACAATTTTTCAATCACTTCCTTAAAGGGGCTCCGATGCCATTGTGGATGGAAAAGGGAGTTCCTGCAACACTTAAAGGAATTGAATTGGGGTATTAATACTAAAAAGGTTACGATATGAAACGACTTTTAACATTTATATTTATCATGGCTTTGTTAAACGCTTGCACAGACAAGTCCGAAAAGATACCCGTAATCGGTAAAGCCTCCCCGACTATTACAGACGGACGCTTTACTCCCGAAATAATGCACTCTCTGGGAAAAGTGTCAGATCCTCAAATATCGCCTGACGGCACAAAAATACTATACGGTGTCTCTTATACCTCTATCGAACAGAACAAGAGCAATCGCGAATTGTTTGTTATGAACATTGACGGTACGGACAACAAACAGATTACTTTTACAGCAAGGAGCGAATCAAATGCCCGCTGGATTGATGGTGGTGCGAAGATTGTATATCTGCACGGAGGGCAGCTCTGGGTAATGAACAATGATGGTTCTTCCCCTAAAAAAGTGAGCAACGTTGCAGGAGGTATCATGGAGTTCAAGCTCTCTCCTGACGAAAGCAGACTTCTCTACTCGACAGATTTCAAAGTCGGTAAAAAAGCTGCCGACATTTATCCCGACATTCCCAAATCAACCGCCCGTACAATCGAAGGGATGATGTACAGACATTGGGACCATTTTGTGGAAACTATACCTCACACCTATATAGCCTCATTTGACGGTAAAAAGCTCTCGGAAGGGGTCGATATTCTTGACGGAGCTCCATACGAGCTCCCTGCAGAGCCTTTCAGCGGTCTTGAACAGCTTGATTGGAGCCCTGACGGCAAATATATAGTATATTCATGCAGGAAACTGACCGGTCGCGACTACGCTTTCTCGACCAATAGCGACATATATCTATATAATATTGAAACCAAAGAGTGCCGTAATCTCTCCGAGGGAATGATGGGATACGATACTGATCCGGTATTTTCACCCGATGGCGGTAAGATAGCATGGTTAAGCATGGAACGTGACGGATATGAGGCCGACAAAGTGAGATTATTTGTAATGGACCTTGAATCGAATGAACGTAAGGATATTACAGATATTCAATCCAACATCGTATCCGATCGTGCTCCGATGGCGGGGAAAATAATGCGTCATGGCCCTCAAATACCCGAAAAATTCAAATACAATGTAGAGAGTCCGGTCTGGATGCCTAATTCTCAAGGGTTATATTTCTCATCTTTGTCTGAAGGATTAAAGCAAATCTGGAAAATCGAACTTAACGGAGTATATTCAAAAGTTACTCCTGATGAATGGTTTGATTTCGGAGCTCCTGTACTGCTTACCAAGAATACTGATAGTGGCGTAGTTGTGGATAAGATTATCACCACCAATACAAGTATGATGAGACCTGCCGAAATCGTTTCAATATCAGTTGCAGACGGTCGTTGGAGCATGTTGACTAACGAAAACGGTCCTATTCTTGATCAGATTGCACCAAGCAGGATGGAACAGATGTGGATTCCTACCACAGACGGAAAGAAGATGCTGACATGGGTCGTATATCCTCCCGATTTTGACTCGACAAAAGTATATCCTTCGATTTTACTCTGTCTCGGAGGCCCTCAAGGCACTTTAAGTCAGGGTTGGTCATATAGATGGAATTACAAACTCATGGCTTCTCAAGGGTATATCGTTGTCCTTCCAAACCGCAGAGGTACAACTGCTTTCGGTCAGGAATGGTGCGAACAGATTTCAGGAGATTATATCGGACAGAATATGAAAGACTATTTTTCAGCTGCAGATGCACTTAAAGCCAAACCTTACGTAGGCAAGATGGCGGCAGTAGGAGCAAGTTACGGCGGATACTCAGTCTATTACCTTGCAGGAATACACAAGGGAAGATTTTCGGCATTTATTGCTCATGCAGGGATTTTCAATCAGGAGCACATGTACATGTCAACCGAAGAGATGTGGTTCCCTAACTGGGATAACGGCGGGATTGCACGGCCTGACGTAGAGATGAGCGGTGCACCTTGGAGTGATAATCCTGTTGCCAAAAGACATTATGCCAACTCTCCTCATAAGCTGATTAAGAATTGGGATACACCGATTTTAGTGACACACGGAGAACTCGACTACAGAGTGCCTGTAGATCAGGGAATGGCGGCTTTCAATGCGGCTCAGATGATGGGTGTACCTTCAAAGATGATATTGTTCCCGGACGAAAATCACTGGATTCTCAAACCTCAGAATTCGATTCATTGGAACAGAGAATTTTTTGCGTGGCTTGATAAATATACCAAATAAGGTATTTGTCAGATATACTTGAATATGTAGAACAGCATAACTCCTGAAGCGACAAGCTTCAGGAATGTTCCGCATATAAAGCCCAAAAATGAACCGAGAGCCGGTTTGACAGAGTTTTTGAGTTGCTGTCCGTTAAAGATGACTTCCGAAAGCAGTGCGCCGATAAAGGCTCCGGCTATCATCCCCCATGGAGGAAAAAACACTATTCCGACCAACATTCCGGCCAGCGAGCCTCTTGCTGCTATTTTAGAGCCTCCGGTAACCCGAGTGAAATAGGCAGGCACGACATAATCCAATACTGTGACTATTATTGTGATAACCAGCCAGATAATCAGAAATTTCAAAGTCATGGGCTCTTTGCCCCAGAAAAACAATACCAACAGCCCGGCCCAACTTACAGGTGGACCGGGTATTATTGGCAATATACATCCAATCAGGCCTACAATGCCCAATATTATGGCAACGGCTTCAATCATTGGCGCATTTCGCTCTCAACATCTTCAACAGAGATTGGAAGTCGTTTTGAGCCTAAAAGCCTGCAACCATTTGCAGTGATAAGTATGTCGTCTTCAAGGCGGATGCCTCCGAAATGGTAATACGCTTCGAGTTTACCGAAATTGATAAATTCCCGGCAGGTTTCCTCTTTCTTCCATTTCTCTATCAGGGCAGGAATGAAATAAATCCCCGGTTCGTCAGAGATAACGTGGCCCTGTTCAAGCATCTTGCCCATGCGGAGCGAAGCAAGTCCGAACTGTTTTGCACGCTTGTATGTATCATCGTATCCAACGTAGTTCTCCCCAAGATCTTCCATATCATGTACGTCAAGACCCATGTTGTGGCCGAGCCCGTGAGGCATGAACAGCCCCTGAACTCCTGCTGCAACCGCCTCGTCAACGTCACCATGGACAAGTCCGAGATTGATAAGCCCCTGAACTATTATCTTGCTCGCCCCAAGGTGCACTTCCGTATATGTAATCCCGGGACGAGATGTGTCGAGAGCATAATTATTTGCGGTGGCGACGATTGTATAGATTTCTTTCTGCTGCTGAGTGAATTTACCACTGCATGGAAGAGTACGGGTAAAATCGGAAGCATAATGAGATGCGATTTCGGCACCGGCGTCAATGACACACAGGCGACCTTCGGTCAGAATCTGGTGGTGAGAATGATTGTGCAGAGTCTCTCCATTTTGAGAAAGAATTATAGGGAAAGAAGGCATGTAGGCATTTGAACTGCATACACCCTGCATAATTCCGACAAGCTCCTGCTCCACCATTCCCGGTTTCATCATCTTCATTGCAGCGTAGTGCATTGCATAACCTACATTGCAAGCCTTGTCAATCTCTTCGATTTCGCAAGGTTCCTTGATAAGACGTAATTTGACTACGGCTTTGATGAACTCTTCGCTTGCAGAAGATTTCATCTGCTCAAAATCAATTCCGAGCATTTTGTGCAGAATCATCTTATTATGATTTCTGTACGGAGGCAGAAAATGTACTTTTCTTCCCTTTTTGACGGCATCATGCAGATAGTCTGCAAGTTTGACAAAAGGTGCTGTTTCCGTTACTCCGACCTCTCCGGCCTGATCTTTCAGGTACGGCTGAGGTCCCATCCAGATGATGTCGTCAATATCGACATCATTGCCGAAAATAATCTGTCTGCCGGATTCGGTGTCTATAATGGCGGCAAGATCGGGCTTGTCAAGTCCGAAAAAGTACAGGAAAGTGCTGTCTTGCCTGAAGAGGTATTGATTGTCTTTATAGTTGCAACCGGCTTCACTATTTCCCAAAAATAATAATATCCCCGAATTGATATTTGAAATCAATCTATTGCGGCGGGAGGTGTAAATGTTAGTATCAAACATAATAGTTATTTAAAAATATTTGTAAAAGTAGTAAAATAATAGCCAAAAAAAGGATAATGGATTAAAGAATTTCTTAAATTTGCCACGTTTTAGTAAAAATGTTCTTTGAGAATATGTAAATTGATTAAGAAGAAATCTCTGACCTATTATTAATAATTTTATTAACCTAAAATTTCATTTATGTTCGTAACAAAAAAGCTAAGCTATATAATTGTAGCTATGTGTGCGCTGGTTCTCTCAATGGGGACCATGTGGGCTCAGAACGTGAACGTTACAGGAAAGGTAACAGACGCGAAGGGAGAGCCGCTTGTAGGTGTATATGTACTTGTCCAAGGTACACGTACCGGTACTTCTACCGACATTGATGGCAATTATCAGTTGTCCTGTCCTAAGGACGGGAAGCTGGTGTTCACCTCAATGGGATATAAGGACGTAATCGTCCCTATCGGCGGTAGAGCAAAGATAGATGCAGTAATGCAGGACGATACACTCATGCTTGAAGAGACAGTCGTAACGGCATTGGGCATCAAGAAAGAGAAGAAATCACTCGGTTATGCGGTCGAGGACATCAAGTCGAGCGAGTTGATGAGAAACAAGACGGCCAACCCCATTTCATCACTTTCAGGCAAGATAGCAGGTGTCAATGTCACACAGTCGTCTGGAGCAGCCGGAGCAGGCGCCCAGATTATTCTGCGTGGCGGTACATCGGGATCGGAAGGCAAGGACAACCAGCCCTTGTTTGTAGTTGACGGAGTCATCTACGACAACTCGTCAACCCTTGTCGGCAACTCGGCATTCGATGGGACATACAGATCCGCAACCACGACATCCAACCGTATCATGGACATCAACCCCGAAGACATCGAAAGCATGTCGGTACTGAAAGGCCCTGCCGCTTCCGCACTTTACGGTTCACGTGCAGCGAACGGTGTCGTGTTGATCACGACCAAGAGAGGTGTGGAAGGCGTTGTTGAAGTCAATGTCAACTCCAAGTTCTCGACATCATGGGCTTCAAGCATTCCTGAAGTACAGACACAGTACAAGAGAGGATACATGGAGGACCAGTACAATGGAAGTCAGTATATCGGAACCGTTTACAACGATTTCGCATACAATTCATGGGGAGAAGAGGGAAGAGGAACCACTTATGACAACATAAGCAGCTTCTTCCAGAACGGAACCATCCTTGACGAAAGTGTGAGCGTGGCAGGCGGTACAAAGACCGGCAACTTCTATCTGTCAGGATCATACTATGACCAGAAAGGTCTCGTTCCACAGACGGGATATACCAAATATACAGTTCGTTTCAATGGTGAGCAGAAGGTCGGGATTTTCACATTCGGAGCAAACGTGGCATATTCTCAGGCACATACAGACAAGACCCTTACGGGAGCAGGACTGTACGGATCATCGGGAACAGGTACACTGTATTCGGTTTACAACTGGTCACCATTTGACGATATGACCAAATATCTGAACGAAGACGGTTCACGTTACCGTATGTTCGGAGACAGACTCGATCCATGGGATGAAAGAGACAACCCTTACTGGATCATCAACAAGAACAAGATGTTTGAGAATGTCGATCGTATGACGGGAAATATCAGCGTGAAGGCGGACATCACCAAATGGTGGTTTGTTTCATACAAATTGGGCATTGATACATATACCGCAGTCAACTCCAACCGTATCGCACCTAAGGGGGCCATCAAACAGGTATGGCAGAACGGTATGATGAGTGACAATACCCGCCGCTCAAAATACATCTCACACAACATCATGTCAAACATGTCTCAGAAATTCGGAGACTTTGACCTGAATCTGCTGCTGGGTGCAGCTATAGACAACACTTCATCAGAAAGCAGTTATCTGATGGGCTGGAACTTCTCTGTTCCAGAGTTCTATTCGTACGCCAATGTATCATCGGACAACAAACAGTTCTCACACGGCTCGTCACTCAAGAGACTTGCCGGTGTATTCGGCGAATTCCGCGCAGCGTGGAAAAACATGTTGTTTGCAACCGTCACCGGACGTAACGACTGGACATCCACACTTCCTGTCGAGAACCGTTCGTATTTCTATCCGTCAGTCAGCGGATCGTTCGTCTTCACCGAACTTCTTCAATCCACAGGCGTCATGTCGGATGATATTCTCTCATTCGGTAAGATTCGTGCATCATGGGCAAAAGTAGGTAAGGATACGGGTGTTTACGAAACCAACACGGCATTATGGCCTGTCGGCACATATATCGGAGGAGCTGTCGGCGTCGGTAACTCATGGACCCGCGGCAACCCTTATCTGAAACCCGAAATGACCAAGTCAACAGAAATAGGTGTCGAATTGAGTTTCTTCAAGAACCGTCTGCATGTTGACTATGCGTACTACACCAACGACTCATACAACCAGATTCTGAGCCCGCGCGGTCCTCAATCGACAGGATACATCTTCTGCTCGATCAACGCAGGTAACGTATATAATAAAGGTATGGAACTTACAATATCCGGTACACCTGTCGAGACCAAAGATTTCGTATGGAACATGGGATTGAACATGGCGGGCAACCGCGGTACGCTTGACGGCCTTCCAAAAGGTATGGACGTCATGTATGTGACGGATGTACAGTATGCGGGAGCAAAGGCAGCCTCATTCAGCGGCGGAGACTTCATGGCTATTGCAGGTACGGAATGGACCCGCTACAGCTATACTGACGAGAACAAGAACGTGATTCAGACCAACGACCTTCTTCTCGACAAGAACGGCATGCCTACCAGCGACAAGGCCTACAAGGCAGTCGGCAACCGCGAATCCAAATTCTCAGGCGGCTTCAACAACACACTTTCATGGAAAGGCTTTACATTCAATATGTTGTGGGAGTTCCGCGTAGGCGGTGACGTCATCAACGGTACCAAGTACGAAATGACCGCATCGGGTGTCAGCAAGTTCTCGGGCGATGTGCGTAACCAGACTCTCACCATAACGGGTGTAGATGCAGACGGCAACGCAGTCACCAACTCGTGGAACGCCAAAGACACATACATCTACAACGGTGTCGAAAAGAGCGGATACAATATCATCAAGGATTACTACACAAGCTACTATCCTTACGAGACCGCCAACTACATCACAAGTGTCAACTTGTTGAGACTCCGTTCATTGTCGTTGACATACGACCTGCCTAAGCGCTTCCTTGACAAGATTGGATTCTTGAAACGCGCTTCGGTTACAGCTTCAGCCAACAACCTTCTGTTGTTCACCAATTATGAGGGTGATCCTGAGGCAGCCGCTTCAGGTGCGGGTGTCGGTGGTTCTTCTTCAGTTGGTTTCGATTATTGCGGTGTACCTGCAACATCAGGTATGACCTTCGGACTGAACCTGACTTTCTAACAATATTTAAATTAATAAAAGTATAACAACATGAAATATATTAGATCAATTATATTGTGCTGCGTTTGCCTGATGTCACTTTCATTGGTATCTTGCAACGAGTGGCTGAATGTCAATGTTGACCCGGAGAATCCGTCTTCGGTGAGTGCCACTTATCAGACCCGTCTGGCACACATTGAATTCTATACCAACAGTGCCCAGCAGTTTGCGGCGTGGCGTTCAAGCCTGTCTATGGGAGACTGGACACGTTACTACAACGGCAGTACCTATTGGCACATGTCTTACTGGAATCCTCAAACAGGTGCTGTCACCACTCCATACCAATGGTGGTTTGTGGGTGCTGCATGTAACATCGAAGATATGTACAAAAAGGCAATGGAAGCCGGAGCATACCATTATGCCGGCGTTGCCAAAGTCATCCGTGCATACGGATTCATGATGATGACAGACCTTTACGGCGAAATGCCTTATACCGATGCGGTGGGAGAAAATGCAACCCCTGCATACGACACCGGCAAGGACATCTACCTCGGCTGTCTGAACGAACTTAACGAAGGTCTCGAGCTTCTTGCCAAGACACAGGAAGAAGGTGCTGTCGCATTGTCGGTAGGTGACTATTGGAATGGCGGCAATACTGCAAAATGGATTAAATTCGCCAATCTGCTGAAAGCACGTTACTGTGTCAAACTGAGCAAGAAGGCAGCCGGAAGTTATCTCGATGGCAAATATGATGCTGACGCTATCCTTGATGCCCTTTCAAAAGGTCCTCAGAGCAACAGCGACAACACCGTCATTTACCATACCGATGACAACAGTGCCACTCATGACGTCCTCGGATGGGACGAACCCGTCGATTATTCTCCGCTGTACTCTGTCTGCGGTATGAATGCAGGTTACATGGTTACCGAGATGTTGTACAAGAACCTCACGAGCTTTGCAGGTTCGACAATCGAAGACCCTCGTGCCGACAAGATTATTCCTTGGGCATACTCCGGCAAATCCGAAAATACTCCCGCCTCCATCAAATGGAGCGGCAAATGGAGACGTTCTCTCGGAGTCGATATGGTATCAAGCAAATCTCCGAGCATCACGGGCGGTCCGCTAAGGGCACAGTTCAGTGTGGCCAACAACTGGTTCATCGACCCTAAGAGTGCCGCAGAGCGCATGGGTGATACCGTATATGTCGAATGTACAAGTGAATCGAAGGGATATGCAGCCAAACCGGACCTGTTCTACAGAAGACTTGCCGGCAACGACAACTCGAGAGAATCGGGTTCATTCTATACGAGAGTATCATCTCCTACATACCTCGGAACATATTCGGAAGCCTGTTTCATCAAGGCTGAAGTATTGTTCAACAAGGGTGACAAGGCAGGTGCCTTCACGGCTTACAAAGAGGGTATCAAGGCCAGCATGGAGCAGATGAATGTTTCTCTCGAATCATGGTGTGCCGGGGATCCGGGTTTGAAGGAATGTCCTTCATTCACCCCTATGACTTCTTCAGAGATCAACAACTACATCGCCAACGGCATCGGAACCTCTGCCGATCTTACGCTCGGCAAGATTCTGACTCAGAAACGTATTGCCTTGCACTTCTCTGTCGAAATTTGGAACGACATGCGTCGTTACGATTTCGACACCGACCTGTTCCTTAACTGGGGCGTTCCTGCATTGCACGACATCAATGCTGCCGCTCTTAAAGGTATTCCGAGAGGTGAACAGTATCGTCGTTGGAGACAGTGCTCTCACGAAATCAACTACAATGCCGCCAACCTTCAGGCTATCGGAGAGAAAGTTCCGGGCGCAGATATGTCTCTTGCCCAGTGGAACAGTGCCGATGATGTATGGACCATCCCTGTATGGTGGGACTCTAAACAAGAGTAATCTCTTAATTGCTAATTATTAAAACCGCTCGAAAGAGCGGTTTTTTTTGTGAATATGTTGTTAATAAAATTGATTTTTAGAATAATAATGCCTACTTTTGCGAATATTAAATAATGTGATGGAGTGTCTAATGACCATTTGGGTTGCAGGGCAATCTGTTAGAGACAATGAAAAAACTAACTTTAAATAATTTATTAACCTAAAATTTCATTTATGTTCGTTTCTAAAAAACTAAGCCGCCTTATGGTGGCTATGTGCGCATTGATTCTTTCAATGGGAACAATGTGGGCTCAGAACTTGAATGTTACCGGTAAGGTAACAGATAAGAAAGGTGAGCCGATTGTCGGTGCATACGTACTTGTAGATGGTACAAAGACCGGCACTTCAACCGACATTAATGGTGTTTATTCACTTTCTGCCCCTTCTAAAGGTGTATTGTTGTACACTTGCATGGGATATAAAGACACCAAAGTGCCGGTAAACGGAAGAGCAACCATAGACGTTGTCCTTGCTGATGACGCTCTTATGCTTGAAGACGTTGTTGTAGTCGGTTTCGGTACACAACGTAAAGAGAACCTGACGGGTGCTGTTGCTTCGGTCAACACATCACAAGCTTTGGAAAGTCGTCCTATTCCTGACGTTGGTCGTGGTCTTCAAGGTATGACTCCCGGTTTGAACGTCCGCATAGGTTCTGCAGAAGTCGGTTCCGACCCTCTTTTCAGGATTCGTGGTCAAGTAGGTTCTTACAGAGGTGGTTCGTCTCCTCTAATTCTTTTGGACAACGTTGAAATTCCTTCAATCAATGTCATCAACCCTGACGACATCGAGAGCATTTCCGTATTGAAAGATGCGGCTTCTGCCTCTATCTATGGTGCAAAAGCAGCATTCGGTGTTATATTGATTCAATCAAAGAAAGGCGCTAAATCCAATAACGTAAAAGTTACCTATTCAGGTAATTTCTCTGTTCAAAATGTTGCCACAACAGAAGGTATCGCCAACGTTGACGGTCTTCACTATACAGTTGAAGCTGCCGAACGTGTGGGTACTTATACTCCGGTTGGTGCATTCTGGCTGATTGACCGTGCAGGTTACAACGCAGCAGTTGCATGGAAGAACAAATACAGTAACCTCGATCCTTATTCTCCAATGACTTATGGTCGTGACTGGTATGCTGATGGTTCAAATCGTAAGATTGGTGTTCGTACTTACGACCCATTCGATTATTTGGTAAGAAGCAATGCTCCTACTCAGAATCACAACATCTCTATCGCAGGTAACAGGGACAACACTACTTTCAACATCAGTCTCGGTTATCTCGGACAGAGCGGTATGATGAAAGCTACTGATTTTGATAGTTATACCCGTTATAACGCAAATGTCAGAGTAAACTCTCAGGTTAACGATTTCATCAATGTTCATGCAGGTATCATGTACACCAACTCTACCAAATCATGGGCATTTGCAACCAACTCTACAACGGCTGACCCTTGGTACTATGTATATCGCTGGGGTTCAACTTATCCATTGGTTCCTACAGACGAATATGGCAATAATGTACGTACTGCTGCTTACGAATTGGCAACAGCCAATGAAGCAACAAAGGTCACTTCTTATACAAGTGTCAACGTAGGTACAACCATCACTCCTATCAAGAATTGGGATATCATTGTTGACTACACTTATCAGAACAACAACAGTCAGGAATTCAATCCCGGTATCACCTATATGGCAGGTAACACATGGGACAGCCCTAAGAACTATATTGACGGCAGTGGTGTTAATCCACAGGTTAACAACGAATGGTCTTCAATCAACGGTTTAGGCTCTACATTTGCCGCCAAAGTTCTTGACGTTTGCAGTTACACTACTACTTACGATTCATACTATCAGGATTCATACACTTCTAAACGTCAGACTTGGAACGTGACTTCAAATTATTCTTTGAATGTTGCAGATTCGCACAAGTTCAATTTCATGGTCGGTATGAACTCTGTTGATTACAGATATACAGGTGTTTGGGGTAAAAAGATGACCCTTATGGACATTAACAACCCTCAATTCTCTCTTGCAACAGGTACACAGACTACAGGTGGTAGCAACTCATGGAGTTCTACTCTCGGTTTCTTCGGTCGTATCAATTACAACTACAAAGAAAAATATCTGTTGGAAGCCAATCTTCGTTATGATGGTTCTTCTAAATTCCCTACAGCTCTTCAATGGAGATGGTTCCCATCATTCTCCGCTGGATGGCGTGTAACCGAAGAGCCTTGGATGGAAGGTGTGAAAGACGTTCTTTCTTCTTTGAAGGTTCGTGCATCTTGGGGTTCAATCGGTGACCAGACTGTATCAAGTTCATTGTATATTCCTACAATGGCCGCTGCTACTTCATACTGGATTCACAATGGAGCAAAAGACTCTCCTTATGCAACTCCAGCAATCGTTGCAAGCAACATCACTTGGCAGGATATCGAGACTCTCGACTTCGGTGTCGATTTCTCATTGTTCAACCAATTGAACGTTACATTCGACTGGTATCGTCGTAATACCAACAACATGATTGTAGGTATGGAAGGTTTGAGCTACAATATCGGTGCTAATGCTCCTAACGGAAACTATGGTTCTTTGAGCACCAAAGGCTGGGAACTTTCATTGAACTACGGTAAGATGTTTGAAAACGGCTTCAGCATATCTGCAACAGCAACTATCGCCGATGCTATCACAACTATCACCGAATATGGTACTGCAAAGACCTGTACAGGTTGGTATAATGGAAAGACCTACGGAGAAATCTGGGGTTACAAAGTTGACAGACTGTTCCAGAATGACGACTTTGCACGCGATGCAAATGGTGAGTTGATTAAAGTAACTTCTTCAGACAACTACACCGTATATCAATATGCAGATGGCAAGAACTATGCTACTCAGGGTAAGCTTCAGAGTGGTTCTCTCCGTTTCGGTCCCGGTGATGTCAAATATCAGGATTTGAACGGTGACGGCATCATCAACAACGGTAATAACCTGATTAATGACCATGGTGACCTTACAGTTATCGGTAACACCACTCCTCGTTACGAATACAGTTTCCGTGTCGATATGGCTTACAAGGGATTTGACTTCTCTGTATTCTTCCAAGGTATAGGCAAACGCGATATGTGGGGTTCTTCTTCATTGACACTTCCCGGATACAATACATCAGATGGTTCTATGGCTCAGGCATTTGCCGGAGATTTCTGGTATGAGACTTATGAAAATGGATCAGTGGTTGACGCCAACTACAATGCATTCTACCCACGTGCTGCAAACTGCGGTAACAGCAATATTTTTAACATGCAGGTTAACGACAGATATCTGTTGAACATGGCATACTTGAGACTAAAGAACCTTACATTGGGTTATACTCTTCCTGCAAAAGTTACCAGAAAAGCATTCATCGACAAGTTCCGTATCTATGTTTCTTTGGAAAACTTCTTGACATTTGACCACTTGAACGGACTTCCAATTGACGTTGAAGAAGTTGCAGGTTATTCATACCTTAATTCAGACAACTACAACCAAAGCCGTGCAGGTGTCGGTACTCCTGCATTCAAGAGTGCTTCAATCGGTGTTCAGTTAACATTCTAATTGTATTAAAATATGAAAAAAATATCATACATACTTATGGCTTTCGCACTGTTGGTTCTTACCAGCTGCAGCGAATTTTTGGATCGTTCATCTTTGACTACATTGGATGATCAAACCTATTGGAGTTCAGAAGGCAATGTACGTCTGTTCGTGCTCGGCGCCTACGGCTCGTATTTCACCGGTTATTCAGATAACTGGGGTCAGGTATATGCTCCCGGTGTATATTCATCAGGAGAGTTCAGCGATGAACGTACAAGTTCGGGTACTCAGTCAAATATTTTGATTGCTGTCCCTTCGGATAACTGGTATAAGCAAGAATTGACATATCGCGGATACTGGCTGGCACGTCGTGGTTCAGGTCCGTGGAACTTTGCCTATATCCGCAAATGGAATCTGCTTCTCGACAGATTGAATACCATGAAAGAAAACGGCAAGATTGCTGATGAAGCCTACAACCATTGGACAGGTGTTACCCGTTTCTTGAGAGGTTGGGAATACAGCCGTTTCGTACAGTCATTCGGCGATGTTCCTTACTACGATCATCAGGTAGCTACCGACGACATGGACGATATGTACAAGAATCGTGATCCTCGTACACTCGTTATGGATGCAGTAAGAGAAGATTTCGACTTTGCAATGGCAAATGTACGTGCAGATGACGGACAGAACAACATCAACAAATATGTTGTAGGTGTTATTGCATCACGCTGCATGTTGTTTGAAGGTACATGGTACATCTATCACAAAAATGATGAAGCAATGAAGACTTGCTCGGATATCGATACTTATGCCAAGAAGTTCCTCGAATCTGCACGCAACTATTCACAGGTCGTTATCGACTCCGGCAAATATGCTTTCGATACCGATTTCCGCACTTTGTTCGGCTCACTATGGGAAACCCCGAGCAGCAAGGAGATTATCCTTTATCGTGAATATAACAAATCTGTTTACAACAGTTCACAGCACTGTATCGCTTCTTACAGCAATATGGCAGAAGGTCAGTCAACTTCAGGTAACCTTTCAACTTTGAAGGCATGGATTTGTCAGGATGGCAAGCCTTATGCAAATACTACTGTTGAAGGAGCCGACAGCTGGAGACTTCAGGATATGGTTAAGACCCGCGACCCGCGTTTCGAGGCCACATTCTGGGATGAACCTACAAGTAGCCAAACAGGTCTTTACACCGTTAAATTCATTGACCGTGAAGGCCCTACTTATGCTTACAATGGCAAAACCCGCCCTACATGGTACGGTTCATGCACCAATGAAAACGGCTTCCCTTGCGTTCGTTACGCAGAAGCAGTTTTGAACTGGATTGAGGCAAAAGCCGAACTTGCAGACAAATTCGGTGGCGCAGCTGTAACTCAAGCCGATCTTGATAAGTCTATCAATGCTATCCGTGAACGTCCTCTTGATGCCGAAGCTATTGCCAAAGGTGTTAAAAAGACAGCTCACCTTATGCTTAACAATCTTCCTAACGACCCTGAACGTACATCTTCAGTTGAAGCTGCTACTCACGCAGGTATCGTTAACAGCCCGCTTATCTGGGAAATCCGTCGCGAACGCCGTATGGAATTTTTCAACGAACAATATCGTGTACTCGATATCCGTCGTTGGGGCAAACTCGAACTTATGCAAGGTTCAATCAACCCTGATATTCTTGTCGGTGGTTGGGTCGAACTTGACAAGAGCAAGAATTTGACTAAAAAGACTTACAACCTTCTTACTGTTGCCAACTTCAATAAGGTTAGCGTCAAACAGATTACAGGTCGTAAAGCCGATGGTACCCTGATATTGGGCGATCGTTTGTTCTTTAACGGAACAAAAGATGATAAGGGTAACATTGTTACATCAAATGCAGATCAGATGCAGGGTTTCCTTGTTCCTGTCAATATTCAGGACCGCGAGGTTATTAATACCCATGTCAGAAACTATCTGGAACCTATCTGTACAGACGTTATCACTCAATATACCGAGAAAGGTTATACAATTACTCAAAACCCTGGTTGGGAATAGTATTTGTTGAACTTACATAATTAAAAGGCCTTGCAGTTGGTTCTGCAAGGCCTTTTTTTATACTGTAAATATTATTCAGTTAAATATTTTTTGAATTGCACATCCTCTTCCGGAGTCAGAAATTCGGTTTCGATTGGAATGTAGAACAATCGCACTTTCAATTCTTTCGGAATGTATTTGCTGTGAAGCAGGCGCTGGGCATCTTTTTCCGTAGTCAGAATCAGGGCTGCAGGGTGAGCTTTTGCATAGCGCATGATGTGGTATATATTCATCCTGCTGAAATTATGATGATCTCCATACTGAACGTGATGGATCTTTTCATATCTGCCAATGAGAAATATCCTCAGTGGTTTGTCATTGGCAATGCCCGAATATAGGGCAACCTCTTTTGAGTAGATGTATCTGTTGTCTCCATATTCCTTGAAGACAGGCTGTGGACCATCATACTTGACCTTTGCAAAAAATAGTTTTTGAGAATTTCTTACTCTTGTTAACTGTTTCATTTTCTCTCTTTCCCATTCGTCAAGAAATTCGGGGGATTTGGTGATAACAACAGCCTGAGCGCGTTTTATCTCTGAAGGAATATCTCGCAACTTTCCAAAAGGGACCAGACTGTCTTTAAAAATGGGCCTGTTGTAGTCTATCAGGACTATTGATTTGGACGGAGTGATACTTCGATGTTGAAATGCATCATCAAGAATGATAACTTCCGGTCTTGTTTCGGCAGGAAGGCTTAGAAGATGCTCTATTGCTCTTTTTCTATTCTTGTCAACGGCAACAATTACATCCGGAAACTTTCTTTTTATCTGAAGAGGCTCGTCTCCCGATTTTTTGGCGGTATCATCGACATTGACTATCCGAAAACCCCGGCTTTTGCGCTTGTATCCCCGTGAAATGACGGCAACTCTTTTGTTTTCGGAAAGGATTCTGACTATCAATTCGGCCATGGGAGTCTTACCGGTTCCTCCGATTGTGACGTTACCCACACAAATTACAGGTATGTCGAAAGAATAGGATTTGAAACGGCCGTTATCGTACAATTTGTTCCTCAGATAAAGGGTCAGATAGTATGGTGAAAGAATGATTTTAGAAATTATATTTGACATAGTCCAATTACTTCCAGGTTTCCTTTATATAATCCAAAGTTCGGTATATCTCGTTTGGATCGGTCAAAGTTACTAATTTTAGTCTTGTCTCCTTAAAATTATTTAATCCTTTGAAATAGCAGGAGAGATGGCGCCTCATCTCAAGTACTCCCACTCGTTCTCCTTTAAATTCTATTGATTTGGTTAAATGTATTTTAGCAAGTTCAACCTTTTCCGCAACAGTGAGGGGAGGAAGATATTCCCCTGTTTGCAGGTAATGCTTTATCTCCTTAAAAATCCACGGATGCCCGAAACTTGCTCTGCCGATCATGATACCGTCAACTCCATATCTGTCGAAAGCGTTTTTAGCCTGTTCTGCAGAAGTTATATCACCATTGCCTATGACGGGTATTTTCATTCTCGGATTATTTTTCACCTCACCGATAAGTGTCCAATCGGCTTCGCCTTTATACATCTGGCATCTGGTACGACCGTGAATGGTAAGTGCCGCAATCCCGACATCCTGAAGTCGTTCCGCCAATTCCACAATAATTTTGGAATCATCATCCCATCCGAGTCTTGTTTTGACTGTTACGGGCAATTTGACGGCGTCAACGACACGCTTGGTAATGTCGAGCAACTTGTCGGGATATCTCATCATTCCCGAACCTGCTCCCCTTTTGGCAATCTTATTGACCGGACATCCGAAATTGATGTCAATCAGATCCGGCCCGGCTGCTTCTGCCCTTATGGCTGCTTCAACCATCGCTTCCGGGATATGGCCATAGATTTGAATACCTATAGGCTTTTCGTAGTCATAAGTTACAAGTTTGGATAGAGAGCCGGTTATATCTCTGATAAGTCCGTCTGATGAAACAAATTCGGTATAGAGCATATCTGCTCCGTACATTTTACAGACATACCGGAATGAGGCGTCCGTAACATTTTCCATCGGAGCGAGAAACAGCGGTCTGTCTCCAAGATCTATACCGGCAATTTTCATCTTCTTTTAATTATTATTTTGAGGCACAAAAATAGCATATAAAGGATAAAAAAACTTATTTTTGCCGAAATAAATCAAATATATGGATAGTAAAATCAAAAGAATAGGTGTGTTGACATCGGGTGGCGATGCTCCCGGAATGAATGCTGCAATTCGTGCCGTTGTGCGTTCGTCGATTTATTATAATTGTGAAGTCGTCGGAGTTATAAGAGGGTACGCCGGACTTATCAATAAGCAGTTTATGGGGATGCAGTCACACTCCGTCTCTAAAATCATTTCTCAGGGCGGAACTATTTTGAAATCATCGAGATGCCCGGAATTCAGGCAGCCGGATGTCAGGAAGCAGTGCGTTGACAATATGGAAGAGGCAGGGATAGATGCTCTGATTGTGATTGGTGGAGACGGCTCCTTCAGAGGAGCAAATGAACTCTTTAAAGAGTTCGATTTTCCGGTAGTGGGGATCCCCGGTACCATAGATAACGACATTTATGGGACGGATTATACTATCGGCTTTGATACGGCCATCAATACGGCTGTCTCCGCAATAGATAAATTGAGGGATACTGCCGATTCGCATAATCTTGTATTTTTTGTGGAGGTTATGGGACGGGATGCCGGTTTTATAGCGCTGAATACAGCCATTGCCACAGGTGCTGAAGCTGTTCTGTTACCCGAAGTTCCGACCAATTTAAAAAGTCTGTGCGACTATCTCCTCAATGAAAGAAGAAAAAATAAAACTTCAGGAATAGTGATTGTTGCAGAGGGAGATAAAGAGGGGGGAGCTGTCGAAATTGCGGCTAAAGTCAAAAGACGTCTTCCCGATTATGAAACAAGGGTGACGACTCTCGGACATATACAGAGGGGAGGATCTCCATCATGCAACGACAGGGTGTTGGCAAGTGTGCTTGGACATGGCGCGGTAAGGGCATTGCTTGATGGCCGGAGCGGTGTGATGATTGGCATGGTTCACAATGAAATTGCCTATACTTCGTTTGACATGGCTTGTTCGCGGCACAGTGAAATCAATAAAAGTTGGTATGATGTGTCTCATATTTTGTCACTTTAAATTTTTTAGCTATCTTTGCAGCCCCCAAAATTATGGGGGATCGCAACAAATTTAATGTATTAATTTAAAAATCAACACAGTGGACACAACAAGTTACAAGACAGTGTCGGCAAATGATGCTACCGTTACCAAAGAGTGGGTAGTCATTGATGCTACAGATCAAGTTCTTGGTCGTCTGGCTTCCCGCGTTGCCATTTTGCTTCGCGGCAAGAACAAAACCAACTTTACCCCACATGTGGACTGCGGTGATAATGTTATCATTATCAATGCCGGCAAAGTTCGCTTGACAGGCAAAAAGTTGACAGACAAGGTGTATGTTCGTCACACAGGTTACCCTGGAGGACAGAGATATGCTACCCCTAAAGAACTTTTGAGTCGCAAACCATTAGCCGTTCTACAGCACGCTATCAAAGGTATGCTGCCAAAGAATCGCCTCGGTGCAGATTTGTTCCATAACCTTTATGTTTATGAAGGTAGTGAACATCCACATCAGGCACAACAACCAAAACAAATTAATTTAAACGAAATTTAAACAGAGCATGGAAGTAATTAACGCCCTTGGAAGACGTAAATCAGCAGTTGCTCGCGTTTATCTAAGCACAG
This sequence comes from Bacteroidales bacterium, assembly GCA_028686425.1. Classification (GTDB taxonomy): domain Bacteria; phylum Bacteroidota; class Bacteroidia; order Bacteroidales; family UBA932; genus Cacconaster. The sequence continues at coordinate 43,647 of JAQUBZ010000003.1, forward strand.
GAAAAGGTAACATCACTATCAACGATCGTCCTCTTGAAGACTATTTCAAAGAAGAGACCCTCAGATACATCGTATGCCAACCTTTGAACCTTACGGAAACCCTTGCCAATTTCGACATCAAGGTTAACCTTGATGGAGGTGGTATTAAAGGTCAGGCTGAAGCACTTCGCCTTGCAATTGCACGCGCACTTTGCAAAGTGGATGTAGAAGCTTATCGTCCCGTATTGAAGTCTAATGGTTTTCTTACTCGCGATGCACGCGAAGTTGAAAGAAAGAAACCTGGACAACCCGGTGCAAGAAGACGCTTCCAATTCAGTAAACGTTAGTTTATTACTGATTTACCAAATGTACAGTCTGAATGTAAAATCATGGGACTTCTTTTTGAACTGCCCGTCATTTGTTCAGCTGCGGAAAATTTAAGAGACCGGCTCAGCCGTTACTCTTAATTGAAGAAAAGAGGACTCTCGCTTTGAAGGAGAGTAGAAACACTAAAACAAATTAAAAATTAAAAAAATGTCTAGAACTAATTTCCAAGACTTACTTGATGCAGGTGTTCACTTCGGACACTTAAAGAGAAAGTGGAATCCTAAAATGGCCCCATATATTTTCATGGAGAAGAACGGAATCCATATTATCGACCTGCATAAGACTGTTGTTAAAATAGATGAGGCAGCCAATTTGATGAAGCAACTTGCACGTGCAGGTCGCAAAGTCCTTTTCGTTGCCACCAAGAAACAGGCTAAAGAGATTGTAGCAGAGAATGCCAAATCGGTAAATATGCCATACGTTACTGAAAGATGGCCGGGTGGAATGCTTACCAATTTCCCTACAATTCGTAAAGCTGTTAAAAAGATGAATACTATCGACAAGATGATTTCAGATGGTACTTTCGAAACTTTAGCTAAACGTGAACGCCTTCAAGTTACTCGTCAAAGAGCCAAACTTGAAAAGAACTTAGGTTCAATTGCAGACCTTAACCGTCTTCCTTCAGCACTTTTTGTTGTTGATGTACAAAAAGAAATCAACGCCGTAAAGGAAGCCAATCGTCTTAATATCCCCGTTATCGCAATGGTTGATACATGTTGCGACCCTACCCCGATTGATTATGTGATTCCGGCAAATGACGATGCAGCCAAATCAATCTCTCTAATCATGGAAACTCTCTGTAAAGCTATTTCTGAAGGTTTGGAAGAGAGAAAGATTGAAAAAGAGAAAGAAAAAGATGCTGCTCCCGAAAAAGGTGAAAAAGATGAAGCAGCCGCTTCTGGCAAAAGAATGCGTCCGCGCAAATCTGCTGCCAAAGAAGAAACTACTGTAGCAGAAGCTGTTGAAGCTGCGACTCCGGTAGAAGAACCTAAAAACGAATAATAATATTTAAAGTATCAAAAGATGGAAATAAAAGCAGCAGATGTTGCAAAATTACGCAAAATGACCGGTGCCGGTATGATGGACTGCAAGAAGGCTTTAGTTGAAGCAGAAGGTGATTATACACGTGCACAGGAAATCATTCGTGAAAAAGGCAAATTGGTTGCAGCCAAACGTGCAGACCGTGAAACTACCGAAGGTTTGGTTGTTTCGAGAGTTGCAGATGGCAAAGCAGTACTTGTATGCCTTGGTTGCGAAACAGACTTTGTTTCTCAAAATGCTGAATTTAAAGCACTTGCTAATCAGATAGCCGATGCGGCTATTGCGGCTGCTCCTGCAGATGCAGAAGGTTTGAAAGCTTGCAAACTTGCAGACGGTCAGACTGTTGAAGCAGCTATTACTCAACAGACAGGAAAGAGTGGAGAAAAGCATGTACTTGCTTTCTACGGCAAATTGGAAGCTCCGTATATTGCATCTTACATTCACAATTTGAATGGCAAATTAGGTGCTATTGTCTCTTTCAACAAAGAGATTCCTGCAGAATTGGCTAAAGGTATAGCTATGCAGATTGTATCGATGAGCCCTATTTCAGTATCCGAAAAGGATTGTCCTAAAGAGGTTATTGATAAAGAGATGCAGATTTACACAGAACAAATGAAGGAAGACCCTAAGATGGCGAACAAGCCTGCAGCAATGTTAGAAAACATTGCAAAGGGCAAGCTTGCAAAGTTCTTTAAAGAGAGTACTCTTGAGGAACAGGAATATCAAATGGGCGATGGCAAGACTCCGGTAAAAGACGTATTGTCTGCAACCGATAAAGATGCCAGAATCCTTGCTTTCTATAGGTTCTCTTTGAATGACTAATTCAAAGAAAATCTATTTCTGATTTTAACATGGAAAGAGGTGGTTGAAATTTCAACCACCTCTTGATTTTTTATGCCGCCGGTAAAGAAAACTAACTGATTATATATTACCTTTATACAAATATTCAGTTTATTATGGAAGACAAAAATTTAAACATGGTCGGTGGCAGTCAGTTGACTGATGAGGAACTTGAATCAATTGCATCAGGAAGTGTAAATCCGTCTGCGGCTTGTGAGGGTGAGTATTACCACAATAAGACTGCATGTGACGGCTCAAAAACCTGTGTGTGGAATACAAAAGAAAAGCACTGTTCTTCAGTTATTTAAGAGCAGTGCTTTGAGGGTGGCCTATGTTTGCCGATATGTTATTGCATCAATTTTTCGATTATTTTGGGAATCTCGGTATTATCAAGTACTTTGTTGAAGTGATGAGATCCTGCTCCGTAAGCAAATAGCGGAACTATCGCTGCCGTATGCCCTTTGGTGCTGAATTGAATGCCGCTGTGTGTAAGGGTGACACCCCCTGTTTCGTGGTCGGCGGTCATTATAACAAGTGTTCCCGGATTATTGTCGGCAAAGTCCATTGCGACTTGCAATGTTTTATCTATATCGAGAATTTCTTCATATAAGCTGTCTGTCTGGTTCCTATGTCCATATCCATCGATATAGGAGCTTTCCACCATTAGAAAGAATCCCTTGTCATTGTCTTTTGACAATATATCTGTCGCCTTAGTCAAAGCGTCAGGCAGGTAGTCTGCAGGTCTTTCATAGACATATCCGACACTTGGCAGAGCAATGATTTTTGAAACATCGGACTGCAGTGCCCTATCCCAATCTTCATACAGCGTATATCCCTTCTTCTCAAGTGCGGGGACCAGATTTATGCTGTCGGGACGATCATTGAAAAATCTCATTCCCGATCCGAAAAGCAAATCTATGTCGCTTTCCACAAATTGTGCTGCTATATCCCATCCCTTGGAGCGGCTTGGTACGTGCGCAAAAAATGCGGCCGGTGTTGCGTCAATAAATGCACAAGTGACAATAATTCCCGTTTTTTTGCCAAGTTGTTGTGCTTTGACCAATACACTTGTCAAAGTGTCACCTTCGGGAGAAAGTCCGATAGTGTCATTGTTGGTTTTGCTTCCTGTTGACAATGCAGTTCCTCCTGCTGCCGAATCGGTTATTTCGGCATTGGCAGAGCGAGTGGTAACGGTAGTGACAGTTGTTGCCTTTTCCATTGCCGATTTCCCTTCTTTATTGATAACCAAAGAAACAGCTCCGTGTCCCATTCCGTCACCTATTATATAGATTACATTTTTAACTTCTGGCCTATGGCAGCTTGTGGCCGTAGTCATAACTGTAATCAAAAGAATAGCACAGACAAAAGCGGCTGTGCTATTGATAATATGTAAAATGTTATGTTTCATTATTTGATTACTCCGAGTTCTTTTCCAATCTTCGTAAATGCGGCAACGCATTTGTCGAGATGTTCGATTTCGTGCCCTGCAGAAACCTGTACTCTGATACGGGCAAGGTCTTTCGGAACGACAGGATAGTAGAATCCTGTCACATAAATACCTTCATCAAGAAGCTTTGCAGCCATTTGTTGTGACAGTTTTGCATCATAAAGCATAACTGCACAAATAGCTGATTGAGTCGGTTTGATATCAAATCCTGCAGCTTTCATTTTAGATACGAAATAGTCGGTATTGGAGTGAAGTTTGTCTTGAAGTTCATTTGTTTCAGACATCATGTCAAACATTCTGATACCTGCAGCCGCGATCATCGGAGGGATTGAGTTGGAGAACAGATACGGACGTGAACGCTGACGCAACATATCGATAATTTCCTTTTTACCCGTTGTGAATCCGCCGACAGCTCCGCCAAATGCTTTTCCAAGTGTCCCTGTAAGGATTTCAATCTTGCCGCGAAGGTTGAATTGTTCTGTTGTACCGCGTCCTGTCTTTCCTACAACGCCGGCAGAGTGTGATTCGTCAACCATTACCATTGCGTTGTATTTGGTGGCAAGAGCATAGATTTTGTCGAGAGGAGCAACGTTGCCGTCCATTGAAAATACACCATCGGTAACAATCAGCCGATGACGTTGAGCTTGCGCCACTTTCAGGCAGTTCTCAAGTTCATCCATATTGGCATTTGCATAGCGATAGCGTTGAGCTTTGCAGAGACGGACACCGTCAATGATAGATGCGTGATTTAGGGAATCCGAAATGATTGCGTCATTTTCGTCAAGAAGTGGTTCGAAAACTCCGCCATTGGCATCAAAGCATGCTGCATAGAGGATGGCATCTTCTGTTCCGAAAAATTCTGAAATCTTGGCTTCCAATTGTTTGTGTAAGTCACCTGTACCGCAGATGAAACGTACGGAAGACATTCCGTAACCGTGAGTATCCAAAGCTTCTTTTGCCGCTTTGATGAGTTCTTTACTGTTGGCAAGTCCCAAATAGTTGTTTGCGCAGAAGTTTAGAACTTCTTTGCCTGTACTTACTCTGATGGCTGCCTGTTGGGCTGATGTTATGATTCTTTCATTCTTATAAAGGCCGGCTTCCTCGATAGCCTTGAGCTCTTTTTGCAGATGTTTTTGAAAATCCTGATACATAATAGATATGTGTTTTAAAAGTTTTGCTTTTCAATTTATCCCACAAATGTACATATTTTTTCAAGACGTTATAAATGATATTACGTGATTAATTATGGCGTGGTATTTGTAGTCTATCTTTTTCCACCAGTTGGAAAATAATTAAACTATTTTTGTTTTATTGGTTTTATAAAATGCTTTTGTGTACTGATTTTCGATAAGTATGACTGTTAGAGAAAAAATATTGGCAAATACCACAAACTTCTTCATGCAGGAAGGGTGCAGAAAGGTGACAATGGATGAAATAGCCACATACAACTGTATGTCTAAAAGGACTTTGTATGAGAATTTCAGAGATAAAAATGATTTGGTCGAGCAGTGTGTCCTCTATGGCAACAACTTGGCAAATTCCCATTATTCCGAGTTTATGAATTGTTCCGACAATGTATTGGATTTTCTTCTGGAAGGATATGAGGGACATCAAAGCAGTGTGATGGGCAATTATATAAGCTTTTTGGATGAGGTTAAGAAGTATTTTCCCGAAATATACCGCAAGACAGTGGATTATATCAAAAAATCTCATAGAGATATGCTTTCATTGATTCTGAAAAGAGGACAGGATGATGGATTTATCATCAAATTAATCGCTACGGAGGATATGGTCATGGCAATGGCAAGCATTATGAAGGCAACAGTGTTGTTAAGTTCTGACAAGGAGTCTGTGATGAGTCATCAAAAAATATTCAAGTTACTTAATGTTATATATTTAAGAGGATTGGCCACCGATAAGGGAAGAGCTGTAATCGATGAATTTCTTGAAAAGCACAAAAATGATAACAATTAAAAAAATATATATGTTCAAACATTTATTTTCAATCAGGATGTGGGTTCTTACCTGTAGTCTGTTGATGGCTACAGTTGTCGTCAGTGCTCAAAATAGCGAATATTCCGAACAGGCACCGTCAAAGATTTCTTTGTCTTTGCAGCAGGCTCAGGATTTTGCCGTTGAGCATAATCGTACCCTTAAAAATGCAACACTCGATGTACAAAAAGCAGAAGCAAGTCGTTGGCAGGCTTTGTCAAGCATGCTTCCTCAGGTAAGTGCGGGAGTTGATTATTCCAATTATTTCGGATATCAGATGAATCTGGGGCAGATGTCAATCTCCATGCCCCCTTTCGCATCACTCGGTATTACAAGCTCTGTTGCCTTGAGCGGAGCTCAATTTGTTGGTGCACAGATAGCCGGTATTTCGATGAAAATGTCTGACATTACTTTGAAAAAAAGTGAGCAGCAGATTAAAGATCAGGTGAAAGTGCTTTATTATTCGGCCCTTGTTTCAGAAGAGACGGTGAGACTGCTTGAAGAGAATCTGGCAAGTCTCAACAAACTTTATGAGATTTCTCAAAGGTCTGTCGATGTGGGAGTTTCGGAACAGACTGCTGCAGACCAGCTTATGGTGCAGGTTGCAACGATGCAGACAACTATCAGTTCTACAAAGCGTGCTCTTGAAATGGTATATAATTCGTTGCGTTTGCAATTGAATATCAATGCAAATACCGAAATAGAGCTTACTCAGGGACTCGGCGATTTGATGAATATCGAAAAAGCCATATCGCTCATCTCTGAAGAGTTCGTGGTTGACAACAATTATGATTATCAGCTACTTAAGAAAAGCACAGACTTGAGCAAAAAGCAGATTGCACTTGCAGGATGGTCATACGGTCCCACTTTCAGCATATATCATCAATATACAGCCAAAAAGTATTTCAGCAATGAAGTAACAATGAATATGACACCTCCCAACATGATGGGTATTTCTGTAAAGCTTCCTATTTTTTCAAGCGGTAAAAATTACAATGCGGTGAGAGAGGCTAAGCTTGCATACAAGAAACAGATAAATACCTTGGAAGATACTGAAGATGCTCTGAATGTGCAGCACCGTCAGCTTCTCTATAATTTGAGTTCGGCTTTAGAGCGTTACGATACCCAGAAAAAGAATGTAGATGTGGCAAAGCGTGTTTTTGACAATATCGCTAAGAAATATGAATACGGTGTGGCTTCAAGTCTTGATGTCACAACTTCCGGAACAAGTCTGATTTCTGCTCAGAGCAGCTATGTTCAGTCCATTCTTGAGATTATAAATGCACAAATATCATTGGAACAACTGTTGAATAAATAAAAATTATAATATGAAACTTACAAAATTGACTTTATTTGCCTGTATGGCTTTCGCTCTTGCCGGATGTATGGGCAAGCAGACGGAAAAGGTTGCCGAAGCTCGTGTTGAACAAGTTGAGACCACCAAACTCGCTAAAACGGAAATATCACGTATTGTTGACTTTTCCACAACGTTGCAAGGTTACCAGACCATGAATATCGCCCCTTCCGTTACCGGAAAAATCGAACATATTTTTGTAGAGGTGGGAACAAATGTCAAACAGGGGGATATGCTGGTTCGCATGGATCAGAACCAATATACCACAACTAAAATGACTTATACCAATCTGGGGATAGAAATGCAGCGCATGGATGCTCTCAGGGAGAGTGGTGCTGTTTCAAAGCAAGCTTATGACCAGACAAAATTGAGCTATGACCAGACAAAAGAAACTCTCGAATTTTTAGAGAAGAACACATTTGTAAAGGCTCAATTTGCAGGTGTTATTTCCGCCAAAAACTATGAAGACGGCGAATTGTATGCAGGTCAGCCGATTCTTACTCTTACACAGATTTATACATTGAAAGCCCTTATCAATATACCTGAAACATATTTTCCTCTGGTAAAAAAGGGAATGAATGTAAAAGTACAATCGGATATTTATCCGAACGAGATATTTCCTGCAACCATAGAAATAGTATATCCGACAATTGATGCAGCTTCTCACACTTTCCAGGCCAAATTGAGAATATCCAACAGCTCCCTGAAGCTTCGCCCCGGCATGTATGTCTATACTTCAATGTCTATGGGACAGGTCAATACAATGGTAGTCCCTTATCAGTCAGTATTGAAACTTACCGGCTCAAACGAGAGATTTGTTTATTTGAATGACAATGGTGTAGCCAAAAGAGTTTTTGTGAAGATGGGACAACGTTTTGATGATAAGATTGAAATAGAAAGTGACGAAATCTCCGAAGGTGATGAACTTATTACCGTAGGTCAGGCCAAACTTGTTGACGGTTCAAAGTTGAACGTTGTAAAAGTAAACTGATATGAGTATATATAAAAGTGCGATTAATAAGCCGGTAACGACCATTCTGGTTTTCGTTGCCGTATTGGTGATAGGTGTGTTCTGTTTGAACAAACTTCCTATCGACCAGTTCCCGGAGATGGACCCGCCGTATATTACGGTGATGACAACCTATCCGGGGGCAAGTGCGAATGAAGTCGAGACCAATGTTACCAAATTGGTCGAAAACAGTTTGAATTCGGTTGACGGTCTTAAGGAGATGAACTCTTCTTCGAGGGACAATATGTCAATGGTGATGCTTGAAATGGAGTGGGGGACAAACCTCGATGAGGTAATCAACGATGTTCGTTCTTATGTCGATATGCTCAAGGATAATCTTCCGAGCGGTTGTTCCAATCCGTTTATTTTCAAATTCAGTTCGAGCTCAATGCCTATTATCCAATATGCAATCAGTGCAAGGGAGAGTTATGCCGGACTTGATAAAATACTGAATGATGAAGTTATTCCACAATTGAACCGTGTTGACGGTATAGGTAACTTATCGCTGTCAGGCTCCCCTGAAAGATACGTTTATGTTAATCTTGATCAGGAAAAGCTTGATGCATACGGACTTGCATTAGAGACTGTCGGTGCAGCCATAAGCGGCAACAACTTGAATCTCTCTTCAGGTACCGTCAAAATGGAAAAAGAACAATATCAGGTACAGGTTAGAAGCGAGTATATCGAAAGTTCCGAAATCAATGACATAGTTGTTGCCACAACACCTGCAGGAAGGCAGATATTTGTCAGAGATATTGCAACCATTAAAGATACCATCAAAGATTTGTCTCTCGACGAGAAAGTAAACGGAGAAGATGGTGTACGTCTGATAGTTACCAAACAATCTGGAGCCAATACCGTCCAGATATGCCGAGACATCAGAAAAGAGATGGCCAAGATTCAAAAGACTCTTCCATCGGATATAGAGATTGATGTCATATATGACTCTTCCGAAGAGATTCAAAACTCTATTACAAGTTTGGAAAAATCTATTTTGGAGGCATTGCTGTTTGTCGTTCTGGTTGTATTTTTCTTTCTCGGAAAATGGAGAACGACAGTCATTATCGGTCTTACAATCCCTATTGCGCTGATTGTCGCATTTATCTACCTGGCCTTTGTAGGAAGTTCACTGAATATTATTTCTTTGTGTTCTCTTACTGTCGCGGTCGGCATGGTTGTGGATGATGCGATTGTGGTGCTGGAAAATATCACCAAACATATAGATCGGGGATCCAATCCGCGAGAAGCGGCAATTTATGCAACAAACGAGGTGTGGACTTCAGTTATTGCAACTACTCTTGTAATTGTGGCGGTGTTTGTTCCTCTGACCATGTTGTCAGGTATTGCCGGTATCATGTTCAAGGAATTGGGATGGATTGTAACCATAGCTGTATGTACATCGACGGTGGTTGCTATTACCCTTACTCCGATGCTTTGCTCTCAACTGCTTAAAGCCAAAAAGGTAAAAGTTGATGAGAACGGTCATCTTGTCGAGGTGAAGCCGAAGATTGATTGGTATCAGAAGTATATAGTCGGACTGCTTAACAAACTTGATGCATTCTATGCCCGTGTATTGCGTTACTGCTTGACACACAAAGCAATGACCATGACAGTTGCAGTTTTAATCTTTATCGCATCTCTTATACCTGTTGCCACAGGTCTTATCGGAAGCGATTTTATGCAGCAGAGTGATAACGGACGTGTGAGCGTATCCATCGAATTACAGAGAGGTACCCGTATTGAAGAGACACTCAAGACGGCCAGAATGCTTGAAAACAGGTTTGAGGTGCTGGTTCCGGAGATACGCATGATTTCCACATCTGCCGGTTCCAACGATGAAGCGGGGATTTCAGCCCTTTTCTCATCCACAACCAACAACAAAATATCCATGACGGTGGTCTGCAATAAGAAAAATGAGCGTAAACGCACTATATTTGAAATTGCCGAGGTGCTTCGTCAGGAATTAAACATATATCCTGAGATTATCAACTACCAGTGTGCCGTATCGAGCGGTATGGGAGGCGGCTCTGCAAAAGTCAGTGTGGAAATATATGGTTATGACTTTGATCAAACCAATATTCTTGCAGAAAATATAAAGAATACCATCAAGGAGAGAATACCGGGAGCCAGAGATATTAAGGTGAGCAGAGACGAAGATCGTCCCGAATTGAAGATTATTGTTGACAAACAGAAACTTGCTTTTCACGGACTCAATTCGGCCACTGTTTCCACTTATGTGAGAAATCGTATCAATGGTATGGCTACGGGATATCTCAAAGAGGATGGAGATGAATACGATATCGTAGTACGTCTTGAAGAGAAAAACAGAAATACTCTTACTGCTCTTGAAGACCTGACTATTCCTACACCTGCAGGTTCCCTTATCAAATTGTCTGAAGTGGCCTCTATAGAGGAATATTGGACACCTCCTACAATTGCACGTAAAAGCCGTCAGCGTATGGTCAGTGTCGATGTTACCCCTTACCAAATCTCTTTGGGAGAGCTTGCCGTTCAAATAGAGAGTGTAATGAAGGATGTAAGCGTTCCGAACGGTATTACCACCCGAATAGCAGGTGACTATGAAAATCAGCAGGAGACATTTGGAGATATGGGATTGTTGATATTGCTTATTATTTTGCTTGTATATATTGTAATGGCATCTCAATTCGAGTCGTTCTCCAAACCTGCCATTATCATGATATCCGTGCCGTTTGCCCTTACCGGTGTAATCCTTGCACTTTGGATTACCGGAACATCTCTCGATATGATTGGAGCCCTGGGCTGTATCATGCTGGTCGGTATTGTCGTCAAGAACGGTATTGTACTTGTTGACTATACCAATCTTATGCGCGACCGCGGATATGAGCTTAACGAAGCAATTGCTCTTTCAGGTGCTTCACGTCTGCGCCCGGTATTGATGACTGCTGTCACCACTCTTCTCGGTATGTTGCCTATGGCATTAAGTACAGGTGAAGGTTCTGAAATGTGGCATCCTATGGGTATCGTTGTGATTGGAGGTTTGCTGGTTTCCACGGTAATTACTTTGATTGTCGTTCCTGTAATGTATGCTGCATTATCGCGTCATGGCGAGCGCAATAAAGAGGAAAAGAATCGCAAAAACTTTATATTCATGCAATTGTCAGCAGAAGATGGTGACAAGACCATAATTGAAACCGAAAAATAGTCGAATAATGAAAGCAGTATTTATCATATTTAATCAAGCCAACACAGAGCGTGTTGAATATTTGCTTGATCAGCTGAAAATAAGTGGGTTTACTTTTTTTGAGGAAGTACAGGGGCGTGGCACCAATGGTGGTGAACCGCGCCGCGGTACCCACACATGGCCTGAAATGAACTCGGCTGTAATGACAGTAATAGACGACGAAAGAGTTGATGAATTGTTGAAGACAGTCAGGAAACTTGACAATCGAAACAAAGAGGTGGGAGTAAGAGCTTTTGTATGGAATATTGAAAAAACAGTGTAGTTTGTAAAAAAAGCATTATCTTAGTACCTTGATTTTTTAACAAATATTATTATGGCACTATCAATAAATGATTTAAATTTTGAAGAACAGGTAACCGGCTCTCAAAAACCGGTGATTGTAGATTTTTGGGCAACATGGTGTGGCCCTTGCCGCATGATTTCTCCCATTGTGGATGAGCTTGCCGACAAATATGAGGGGAAGGTACTTATTGCCAAGTGTAATGTTGATGAAAATACCGAAGTTCCGATGAAGTACGGTATTCGCAACATTCCAACCCTTCTATTCTTCAAAAATGGAGAAATGGTGGACCGACTTGTCGGGGCCGTTTCCAAAACAGACATTGAAAATAAAATTAATTCACTTATTTAATCGAAGGAAAATGAAAAAATTAACAGTATTATTTGCATCAATCATGGTATTGGTTGGAGCAAGTTACAGTGCTAATGCACAGGGTCTGATCATCAAAGGTGGTTTGAGCTACGCAAATATTGCAGCCGGTTTTGAAGTTCCAAACGTCCAGATCAAGAATTATACGGGGTGGCATTTCGGACTTGGATTCCAGACAGGAAGTCTCATGGGATTTTCATTGCAGCCTGAATTGCTGTACAATGTAAAAGGAGCTAAGCTTGATGATGCTTATAATTGGAAGATGTCATACCTCGAGTTGCCTGTAAACATACAGTGGGGCATCGATCTCTTGATTGCAAGGCCATTCATCATGGTTTCTCCATTCCTCGGATACAGCTTGTCAAACAAACTCTATACAAATGGAGGGTCAGCTTCCGCTATCATTGAAAGTATCACTAAAAATGCCGAAAGACTTGAATACGGTCTCGGTCTCGGTGCCGGAATCAATGTATGGAAGCTTCAGGTTACTGCCAAATACAATTGGAATTTCGGACATGTTGCCAACTTGGATCAATATATTCAATCAGTAAAGAATCTTAACAAGAATGCAACAAGTTTTGAATTGTCTGTTGGGCTTCGTTTCTAAAACATTCTGAATTTGTACGACCGGATAAAAGATTTTCTGGGAGAGGATTGGCTTGCGTATCGCAAGATGGTGGAGTCGTCACTTCATGCCGAAATGGCAATGCTGAACAAGATTAACGAATATCTGTTTCAGCGTCCAGGTAAGCAAATTCGCCCGATGTTATCATTACTTACCGCAAAAGCCTGCAATAGTGGCATTTGCGGTAGTAATGTCATTAGGTGTGCAGCTGCTTCTGAAATGTTGCACACAGCCACTCTTCTGCACGATGATGTGGCTGACAATTCCGATACCCGCAGGGGTGCTCCCACAGTGATGTCTGTGGTTTCCCCTACGGCATCAGTGCTGATAGGCGATTTCTGGCTCTCGAAAGTCATTGAGCTGATTGTTACACATTGCGACAACAGGATTATTCTCTGTTTTTCAAAGTGTCTGAAAGATCTTGCGGAGGGAGAGATGCTCCAACTCGAAAAGGCTGAAACATTGAGCACAACGGAAGATGATTATTTTGCGATTATTTACAGAAAGACAGCATCTCTGTTTGAAACCTCTATTAAAAGTGCCGCTTATGCAGCCGATGCAACTATGGAGACGGTCTCCGCCTTTGAGCAGTATGCCGTCCATGTCGGACTTGCTTTTCAGATTATGGATGACATATTCGATTATTCTCCCGCTTTGTCCATAGGAAAGCCAACGGGAATAGATATTCTGGAAAAGAAAATCACGCTTCCTCTTCTCGGCGCTTTCATGAATGCCTCTTCAGCCGAAACAGACGACATCAAATCTCAAATCAAAGAAGCAGGATCTTCACCGCAACAAGACAGAAAGATAGTTGACAATACCTTTGATTTCGTCAATCGTCATAATGGCATAGACTATGCAAAAAGCCGTCTTTCCCGCGAAATAGCAATAGCCGTGGATTCTCTTGCGGACATCATGCCTTCCGATGCCAAAACATATCTTACAGAGCTGGCCCGATATATGTCGAGAAGATTAAACTGAAATACCGGCTGAAGGGGGCTCAACGAACTCCTCCTTATTGTCGAGTTTGAATGCCATATAGGTTATAGGCAATCCCTGAGCGAGGAATTGTGCTTCGTAAAATGTCTTTATGGAGAGTAAATCATTGGCGCTGCCACTCCCATAAATGTCATTATTGTGTTCAATAACGGTGAGGTGATTGCACTTGGCTACTTCAAGAGTGTAGTTGTGAAGCAGTTGGCTGTCGGTCTTGAGATGAATAATGCCGTCATGGGCGAGAAAATTCTTGTATCTGTTCAGAAATAATGGATGTGTAAGCCTCTTTTTTGCCCTTTTGGGCTGAGGATCGGCAAACGTAATCCATATTTCGGAAATCTCGTCAGAGGCAAAGGCCGATTGGATAAATTCTATTCTTGTCCTCAGAAAGGCTACATTCGGCAGGTTGTGTTCTGTGGCAAATTTGGCCCCTTTCCACAGTCGCGCCCCCTTGATATCGACTCCGATAAAATTTTTGTCCGGAAACATCTGTGAGAGAGCTATTGTGTATTCTCCCTTTCCGCATCCGAGTTCTACAACTATGGGATTATCGTTGTGGAACATCTCGCTGTTCCATTCTCCTTTGATGTAGTAATCCTTATTGAGTACATCTTCGGTAGAGGGTTGCAGAAGGCAGCTGAACGACTCGTTTTCCCTAAATTTTCTAAGCTTGTCTTTACCGCTCATTTTGTGTCAGGTATATGTTTGTTATACGAAAACCCTAAGCCGTAAATGCCTTTGACAAGAGAACTGTCGGCTACTTTTATATCGATATGCCAGATGCCGGTATCTTCCGAAACGGCAATATTATTGCGGTACGGCCATTGAATATCGGCAACGGAACCATTATTATGCCTGAACCGTATTAACGTATTATCTTTGTCCAAAGGCATTGTAACTCTTTCAAAATATGATTGTCCGGAAGGGGAGGTCGCAGTGATGTCAAATGTCAGGCAATTGCCTTTTATAATTGTAGTGCTGTATCTGCAGACAATTGCGGTGTTATAGGTGGCAGACGGATTGTTGAAATCGGCGCAAAACCTATATGTACTGCCATCATTATCGCTTATCGGGTCTGAAAATACAAAATCAAACCTTTCACGCGGCTCTTTGCAGGAAACTAGCATGAAAAGAGGTAACAAAAACACTAATAATTTTCTACTTTCGATAACCATTCCTTGGTTTGAAATTCTTTCTCTTTTTCTGTTGAGGTCTGCGTGTATTATCGTCAAAACGGGAAATACTGTCATCTCCGATAGCACCCACAAATTCGTTCTGTTTGGTGGCAGGCTCTTTGGATTGGAGAGATTCGGGTTTGACGCCTTTACGATTCATGGCAATAATATCTCTTACTTTGGCCGCAGGCAGAGGGTACAGATTGGCCATGCTGTTAGGTTCGTAAGAGAAATACATAATCCCTTTCAAAATGTCGGTTTTTATCAGAAATGCCGGTCCGTCCTGAAATTCGAGAGGTCCGCGCAAATCCGGGAACTGTTTTTGGGCATCAATGTACAGGGATGCTTCGTAGTTGATACAACATTTTAGCTTACTGCACTGACCTGCAAGCTTTTGCGGGTTAAGTGACAAGTCCTGGCATCTTGCAGCCTGAGTGGTTATAGACTGAAAATCGGCCATAAATTTGGAGCAGCACAAAGACATTCCGCATACTCCTATTCCCCCTATCAATCCTGCTTCCTGCCGTGCTCCGATTTGTTTCATCTCTATTCTGATATGAAACTCTTCGGCAAAATCCTTAATCAGCTGTCTGAAATCGACACGTTCATCGGCTATGTAGTAAAAAATCGCTTTTGTCCCGTCACCCTGAAACTCCACATCTCCGATTTTCATATTCAGTCCCAGACCGGCAGCTATCCGGCGTGAACGTATCATGGTCTTATGTTCACGTGCTATGGCTTCCTGCCACCTTTCAATGTCAAGTATTTTGGCCTTACGATAGATTTTGCGAAATTCGTAAGTGGCCGGATCGATTTTATGTCTTGCAAGTTGTCTGATGACAATCGGACCTTCAAGTGTAACAATACCTACATCATGTCCGTTAGGTGCTTCGACCACTACTATGTCTCCGAGTTTGATTAATTGACCTGAAGTGTTCTGAAACACTACTTTACGGGTGTTTTTGAAACGAACTTCATACAAATCCTTGTACCGTTCCTGAGAAATCCCCTCCATCCAGTTGAAATCGTGCAGCTTGCAGCATCCTGGATTGTATTTGATATTCAATGCTCCGTGTGGAGTACGCTCAACGTCACATCCGCGCGAGCAGTCATATTGTGTAATTCCTTTATCTTTTTCCATAATCTACAAAGATAGTAATAAGCGGTTACATAAGTCACAGAAAATCAATTTTGAATTGACATTGCTGTTAATTGCCGTCATTGCCTGATCAAGTGCATTTATCCCTTTTTCATAAAATGAAGGTTTGATTCTTTGTGCAAATTCACCGATAATAACCTCGTTATTCGGGTTTATATCGGCGATTTGAGGCAGACCGTTTGCTACCATATAAATGTTTCTGATATAATTTTCGGTATAAATACAAAATTCACGCTGTTTCTCCCTGCCGAGTTCCGAAAGAGATTCCCAAACAGGAAAAGTGGCAAGCAGATTTTTGCCAAGTCCGGCTTTCAGCAATCCTACCACAACTTCACTATACATAGAGTTTTCGTTTGTAATAGGCTTGGACTTGCTCTCCTCTTTTGATATAGGGGGAACTTGTATAAGTTGGCACCTTGAAATGATGGTAGGCAATATTTTTTCCGGAGCCTGAGTAATCAACAGAAACAAAGTGCCTTGAGGAGGCTCTTCAAGCAGTTTGAGCAGTTTGTTGGCGGCTTCCTGATTCATTTTCTCTGCAAGAAAGATGATAACGGTCTTGTATTCTCCTTCAAATGAACGTAATGCCAATTTTTCTATAAGTCGCTTAGCTTCATATACACTGATGTTCCCTGTTTTGTTGTCCAAACCGATGGCATCATACAACTCCTGTTCTCCAAAATATGGATTGGACATCACGAGATGTCTCCAAATCGGTAAAAAATAATCGGAAATCGGTCTTTTCTTTTCCGTTTCGGAAATATCCTTTGATGCATTGACAGGGAATACAAAATGAAGATCGGGATGGATAAGTTTCCTATATTTGTGGCAGGAGGGGCACTCTCCGCACGAATCATTGTCCGTGTGGTGCCTGCAGTTGACATATTGAGCCAAAGCGAGGGCCAAAGCGAGGGCTCCGCCTGAACTCTTTTCGCTGAACATTATGGCATGAGGGAGCATATCACGGTCAACCATCTGCATCAGCCGCTGCTTCAATTCCTCATTACATATAATTTCTGAAAATCGCATGCTACAAAAGTACAATCATTTCACATTTTTTGCAATCAAACTCCACTCTTAATTTGTAATTTGTGTTTGAAAGATAGAGCGGTTCCTTAGGGGAGAGGGCAGGGTGCTGCCTATGACACAGTCCGAGTTCGTATTTGATGCAGTATTTTGTTCTCATCAATTCGGCATTGTCAACAGGAGAGAGCTCGTATGCAGGAGCAATTTCATTCACTCCGTGTTCGACATACAATTGACGTGACAATTGGTTCGAGCAATTGGCAAGGCAGGACAAATTTTTAAAAGGGTATTCCATGTGAAATCTCTCTTTGACCGGTGCTGAAACCTGCCTTACAGGACAACTATAAAGTTTTCCGGCGAGTTCCCGGCGTATATTGTTAAGGAAAGATATTGGATAAAAGTATGTCCGGTCTCCATTGACGGTTTTCAGATTGAATCTGAAAGGTTCGGATATTTTTTCAATTTGCTGTTTCAGGGAAAATAAAGCCCTCTCTTTGTTTTCTGCAAGCGGGTTGTCCTCTTTAAAAGTGATGACGGCCTCTCTTGAGTCTTGGGAGAGAGCGGCAAAAGTAGTGACACCACACTCCGTGCGATAATCGACAAAGACATCGATATATCGTTTCGGACAGTTCTTTTCGAGTTCTCTTTCAAATCGGACATTAAGATTACGATATACTTTTTGCCCTTTTTTGATACCCGATGTATCTTTGACAGTAACGATGTTGCCGTTGCAGACATCGGCTCTCAGACCCGAAATCTCCCCGCTATTCGAGACAAAAGCGAGGCCGTCTCCGTTGGAAACGACTTTGGGTGTATTTATGGTAATGGAATGAGCAGTTAAAGCAGTAATTGTTCCAAGATATTCTCCAAGTGATTTGGCTCCGTCATAGGAGTTCCATTTTCCTTTGGTTCCGTCAATAAAGGCAGAAGTATAACCTCTGTTGAATGTCAAATCCGGATTTGGTGAGAATCCCCCCGTAATGTCTCCGTATGATGACTTTGTATAGTTGGGACCGTCGGTAGTCCGATGTGTATCAATGTAATTATCAATCACATATCTATAATGTCTTACGACATTTTTGACGTACGAAATGTTTTTAAGTCTTCCCTCTATCTTGAAAGATGAAACCCCCGCCTCTATCAGCTCTCCAATATGGGAATCGAGTCTGTAGTCCTTTAGAGAGAGGATGCTCCTGTTCTTGAGGATAATGTTGCCGTCACTGTCCATAAGGTCGTATTTAGACCTGCAAGCCTGAATACACTCTCCACGATTGGCGCTGCGCCCTGCAAGTTTCTGACTTAAATAGCATTGTCCGCTATATGAGACACACATTGCCCCATGAACAAAAAATTCAAGGTCGCAGGAGACAGATTCCCTGATGGCACGAATCCGGTCGAGAGAAAGTTCTCTTTCGAGAATCAGACGGCTGAATCCGAGAGAGTCAAGAAACTTTGCCTGTTCCGGTGTCCTTATATTTGTTTGAGTTGAAGCAAACAACTCCATCGGCGGGAGATTCATTTTGAGAATACCGAGGTCCTGAATAATCAGCGCATCTACTCCGGCATTATAGAGTTGCCATATAAGATCAAGGGCCGCATCCGTTTCCGAATCATATAGAATGGTATTGACAGTGGCATACACCTTTGCCGAATAGATACGGGCATATCGTGCAAGCCTTTCTATATCCGCAACAGAGTTGCCCGCAGCTTCTCTTGCTCCGAAAGAAGGGCCTGCAATATACACGGCATCGGCACCGCAGTTTATTGCCGCAATGCCGATGTCTGTATTCTTGGCAGGAGCGAGAAGCTCAAGTTTTAGTTGCATTTGAGAGTTGTAACCTGATATTTGGCAGCCTCTCCCCATTTCGGATCGCTGACAATCTGCTTGAAATATCCGCAAGCCTTGTCGTTTAGACCTGCACCCATAAGAGCTGTGCCCAACTGATATGTTATCTGAACTTTGTCTTTAGCTTCAGGTTGCATTGCCAGATAAGCTTCAAGAGCTTCGGCGGCAACTTTGTTTTGTTTAAGGGTAATTGCCGAAAGACCGATAATCTTTTGTCCGTTGGCATTGTCAACATATTCGACAGACTTCTGAGCTGCTTCCAAAGCGCCTTTTGCATCTTTTGCTCTCTGACAAGCTACGGCCTTTTTAAGAAATATGTTTGAAAGTTGCTTTTTGGCATTGTCTTCCTGTCCTTTTGACATAGCTGTGGTGAGAGCTTCAACAGCAGCATCCGTATCATTGTTTGCGGCCAAAGCCATACCCATGCGCAAGAAAGCCATGCCGTTTTCAGGGTCAACAGCTATCACTTTTTTGTAAGCGGCAGCAGCCTCTGCAAATTTCTTCTCGTTGAGAAGAGAGCCGGCATCAGCCATCAATATTTGAGGCATAAGATCTTGAGCATCAGTAAGTGTTTCGGTATCACCGTATTCTTTAGCTACTTCAACAGCCTTTTTTAACGTTGCAATGGCATTGTCCAAATCCTTTGCGGCAGCATAATCTTTACCTATTGCATAATACAATTTAGGGATGATTCCTTTACATTGAGAAACAATCTCGGTTCCTTCTTCTCCAAGAGTTTCAGCCATTTTAAGGGCTTGTTGAAATTGATCAAGGGCAGCTGCGGTATTTCCTTCGTTGAGGGTAGTAGCGGCCGTGTTGTAAAGTTCTGTAGCTTTTTCCAAGTCTTGAGCCATTGAAATCCCTAAGGTACACAGAGTGATAAAAAGGGTTAATAGTAATTTCTTCATTTCTTTATTATATAATT
The DNA here is from genome assembly GCA_028686425.1 of Bacteroidales bacterium. GTDB lineage: Bacteria > Bacteroidota > Bacteroidia > Bacteroidales > UBA932 > Cacconaster. Next base: position 63,320 of record JAQUBZ010000003.1, read on the forward strand.
AAGTTAACAATTCATTCTGTAAGCGAAACATAAATCACGCCATGAAAACAAAATTAAAAACTAATGTTTAAAAATGCAATATTTTTTGAATTGTAGTAGTACATTTGCATAAGTTTTTAATATGGAATCATCAATAATACAAATAGACAACTATTTAGTCTCAGCCGAAATAGTGACTGAGTACTTCTGCTGTAATTATCAGATTTGCAAAGGAGTATGCTGCATTATAGGGGACAGTGGCGCCCCTCTTGAAGAGTATGAGGCTCAAGATCTCGAGCGTGAATTTCCAAAATATAAAGATTGGATGAGTTCCGCAGGACAATCAAAAATAAAACAAACAGGTTTTTTTGAGATAGACTCGGACGGAGACATGGTCACACCTCTGCTTGGAAATATCGAAGAGTGTGCCTATTCCCGATTTGAAGATGGAAACTGCTATTGTGCCATCGAGAGAAGCTATTGTGCGGGTAAATCCTCTTTTGCCAAACCTATTTCGTGCCGATTGTACCCTATAAGGGTTTCCAAACTCTCCAATGGGATGACAGCTCTCAATCTGCATCGCTGGCCAATCTGTAAGGATGCTTTCACAAAAGGGAAAAAAGAAAGGCTCCGAGTGTTTGAATTTCTCAAAGAGCCTATCATTTTTCAATTCGGTCACGATTTCTACTCCGTATTGGAGGCAGCCTCCAGAACTTTCAACGCCATCTCGTAATCTTCATCGTTCACGACAAGTTTGACAGCCATCTGGGGCATATATCCGAATCCGGGAAAGGATGAACTCTCATTCCAGACGGCGGCCGTTATGCCTTCATTTTCCAGAACTCCTTGAGCAACGTGGGCTTCAAAAGGGTCAATAAATGATGCTACTTCTTTCATTATTGTATATCCGATTGATCTATGTCTTCACGCCTTATTTTGTAGTTTACGGTCCTGACTATTCTGTCAACGTCCTTTCTGTAACCATCGATTATAATGGGGTTGTCGGAGATATTGACTGTGATGCGGTCCTCATACATTCTGTTTATTTTCAGCCATGTCTTTTTCTGTCTGAAAATCAGGGTATCGGCAGTTTCTTCTTCGAGAGCAAGGCCTGTCTCATCGAAAACGCTGACAATAATGTTTCTGTATTTGGCAAACTCTCCGTTGAGATATACTTTTCTTTTGACAAATCCCAAAGCCGGATAAACTGCAGCTACAAGAATGAAAAATATAGCAAGTTTGGGAAGTGCTCCATCGTCAAACAGGTCGGTAAAGGTCATCCCCGGCTGTTTGGCCGTTGTCAGCAGAAATATGATTGAAACTATCAAAAAGAAAATAATCAAGAAATAAAACAAGTACTTGATGGAGCGTATAAAATATTTCATGGTGTTGTATTTATAATGGTTCAGACAAAAGTATTAATTTTTTCAAGAATATCATCAATAGAATTACAAAAAGTGATAAGGTCGAGCTCTTCACTGCGGATGAATCCATTTATTGCCATATTATGCATCATCTGAATCAACGGATCGTAATAACCCTCAAGATTGAGAATGAAGATAGGTTTTGAATTATATCCAAGCTGTTTGTTGATTGCAAAAGTGAATAATTCGTCCAGAGTGCCGAAACTTCCCGGAAGAACGATACAGAAACTGCTCATTTCTTCCATTTTCTTTTTTCTTTCAGCCATGTCGGCCACCTCAATCATCCTTGACAGATTGTGATGCATTACCTCAATCCCCCTTGAACTATTTTCCTTTTTTCCCTTAAAACCTGTCGGAAAAACCCCTATAATTTCACCTTTTCCTTCGGATACTCCATCTGCAAGAGCTTTCATCGTACCGACATTGGCCCCTCCATACACAGTGCGAAATCCTTTTTGGGCAAGAGCTCTTCCAAGTTTTTTTGCCGCTTCGACAAATATCGGTTTGTTTCCGGAGGAGGATCCCAGATATACTAAAGCTGTTCTTTCCATAATATTGTGTGCGTTTTTATACGCTCTCTACAAAACTAATGCTACAATTCAAAAAAAGGAATTATTTTTGCATACATAAATAACATTAATCATAAAATGGAATAATATGGAAGACGAAAGCAAAATGAAAAAAATTGTAATAGCCCTCTCTATAGTTGCGGGTCTGTTACTTGTAGGTCTTGTATTTTTGTATTTAAACAGGAGCAATATCATAAAAGACCTCAATGTCGAAAAGAGTGATTTGACCAATGAGCTCGTTTCTCTTCAAAATGACTATGCTTCGCTGACTACCACCAATGAAACAATTAATGCCGAGTTGACTGTTGAAAAAGAAAAAGTGGAACAGCTGATAGAGCGCATTCAAAACACTGAAGCCACCAATAGAACCAAAATACGTCAATATGAGAAAGAGTTGGGTACTTTGCGTTCAATAATGAAAGGATATATTGTCCAAATCGATTCATTGAATACTCTCAACATTGCATTGAGAGAGGAGGCAAGTGCTGCGCGTCAGGAAGCTCAAGAGAGTAAAAAGCAATATGACGAGTTGCGTACCACCACCGATGAATATGCGAAACAAGTAACTGCCGGTGCCGTTATCAAGGCGAGAGCAATATCTGTTGTGGCCATCAACTCTTCAAATAAGGAAACTGACCGCAGCAGCAGGGTTCAAAAGCTTAAGACCTGTCTAAGCCTGATTGAAAATTCAATTGCAGAGAAAGGTCCAAAGGTGATTTACATCAGAGTGACAGGTCCTGATGGAATACTTATCGCCGGTGATCAGCAGAGGATTTTTGAAGTCGGAGGAGAGGAGATGATATATTCTGCATCGCGTGAGGTCGATTATCAGGGTGAAGAGGTGGAAATATGCATCTATTTTGCCAACCCTCAAGGTTTTGTCAAAGGAGTTTACACAGTTGACGTTTATTCTTCGGAGATAAAACTCGGATCAGCCGACATAATGTTGAGATAATCTGTAATGGCCGGAATATACATTCATGTCCCATTCTGTTCATCGTTTTGTATATATTGTAATTTTTATTCCGAAATCGACAAAGGTGGGATAATCGGATGGAGGTCGTCTCTTATAGAGGAGATTACTCAGCGCAGAAATTTTTTTAAGAGAGGGGTTCTTCCCGAAACGTTATATTTCGGAGGGGGGACCCCCTCTCTTTTGCCCCTTTCGGACCTTAAAATGATAACATCTCATCTGAAATCGATTTTTCAAGTGGATAATTTCAAGGAATTTACAATTGAGGTCAATCCGGACGATATATGCAATAGTGGTTCGGAGGGTAGAGAAGATTTGGTGTCCGGATATAAAGATTTGGGAGTCAATAGAATAAGCATGGGAATACAGTCTTTTTCAGATGACCATCTGAAATGGATGAGGAGGAGGCATACGGCTTCCGAAGCCATTGAAGCCTTTCACAGGTTGAGAGAAGAGGGATTTGATAATATTTCCATCGATTTGATTTTCGGCTTTGCCTCTCTTTCCACTGACGAGTGGGTGAACAACATAGAACAGGCCATATCTCTTCGTCCCGAACACATTTCATGCTATCAGATGAGTATAGAGGATGGAAGCGATCTGTATGACCTTGCTGAAACCGGAAAATACATCGAACCACGGCAGGAGAAATCTGCACGGCAATATGCGTTGTTGCAGAAACGTCTTGCAGAAGCAGGCTACAGGCAGTATGAAATATCCAATTTCAGCCTTCCCGGTTGTGAATCAAAGCATAACGGCAGTTATTGGAGCAGGGATCCTTATCTGGGGCTTGGTCCGGGTGCCCATTCTTTTGATGGCGACAGGCTGAGAAGGTGGAATGTTGCCGATACAAAGAAGTATAACAGTGCAATTGAAAGCGGGCAATCTTATTTTGAGTCGGAGCATTTATCCGGCGAAGATGTATTTAACGAACAGATAATGCTCGGATTGAGAACAATACGCGGTTGTTCCATCAAATCATTGGATAAACAATTATTTGCCAAAATAAAACCGGCTGTGACTCAATTGGTCAAAGCCGGCAGTATAATTATCGATAATGATATTTTGAGTATTCCCTCCGAGAAATTGTTTGTTTCGGACGGGATAATGGGCTCTCTATTTATAGAACAGAAGGAATAGGAAGCCATCCGTTGGCTCTGCAGCATGCAACGACAGCCACGATTACAAATCCTCCAACCAGAATGGTTGCAACCACATATCCTATCACTTTCCATCGTTTAAGCCAGATGTTGTTATTCCATCCTATGGTTTGGAATGCACTCCAAAATCCGTGAGTAAGGTGGAACCATATTGCGGCAAACCACAATATATAAAGGATGGTGATGCAGATATTTCCAAAAGTGGCGTACATAAGTTCGTTCGGATCTGCAGACGGTTGTCCTGTCCACTCTTTCAACTGCATATCTGCCCAGAAATCGGTAAGGTGAAGAGCTATCCCCAACAATACGATAAGGCCAAGAACAATCATGTTCCTTGCAGCCCATGAATCGGTAGCGGCTTTATTTGAAACAGCATATCTCTTGTAACCTCCGCGAGCCTTAAGATTGAGAATGGTGAGAATCAGAGCGTAAATGATATGAATGACAAATCCTGCGGCAAGTATCGGAACCATGATACTAACGATTGGGAGTGCCATAAATTCACATGCAGCCTCAAAATCGGCAGGACTTATCACCGAGACGAAATTGATTGACATGTGCAATGTCAGAAACAAAATCAGGAATAAACCGGTAATACTCATTATCAGTTTTTTTCCGATAGAAGACGTAAATATATTTGCCATATTGTAATATTTTTAGTTTATCAGGTCGCAAAGATAAGTCCTAACTTGTAAAAATCATAATATTTGGCTATTTTTGTTTCTCTTAATTCTTATGAATATGAAATATAAAAGGATTTTATTAAAACTTAGCGGTGAAGCTATAGGCGGCTCTGACGGAGTTGGTCTGGATGAAGCCGTAATGGCACAATATGCCGGAGAGATTGCAGGAATTGTCAAAAACGGAGTACAAGTTGCTATAGTCATAGGTGGAGGTAATATTTTCAGGGGTCTTGCAGGTACGCAGCGCGGGTTTGACCGTGTACGCGGAGATCAGATGGGGATGTTGGCTACGGTGATTAACAGCATCGGTCTCTCGCTCTCTCTGCGCAATGCAGGCCTTGACGCCGAGGTGTTTACTTCAACCCCCATGCGCCCGATGGCCAAATATTATATGAGAGACGAAGTTCTCTCTTTTATGGAACAGGGAGGTGTGGCATTGATTGCCGGTGGTACAGGTAATCCTTTTTTCACTACCGATTCGGCAGCCGCATTGAGGGCCTGTGAAATAAAATGTGACGCTCTTCTCAAGGGGACGAAGGTTGACGGTGTTTACAATTGCAATCCCATGAAACATCCCGATGCCGTCAAATACGATACCCTTACTTTTGACAAGGCTCTCCGCGACAATCTTCGAGTTATGGATCAGACTGCATTTACCTTGTGCAGGGAGAATGATATGCCTATCATAGTGTTTGATATCAACAACAAGGGAGATCTCGGCAAAGTTGTAAGCGGAGAAAAAGTGGGTACTATAGTTAATAATGGATAATAATTTAAAATCAAAGATATGTTAGAAAAATCAAAGGAAATTATATCGACTGCCAAGGTTAAAATGTCCGATGCAGTTGCATTTTTGGAAGAAGACCTTAAAACCTACCGTGCAGGTAAGGCCAATCCTGCCGTATTCAATGCAGTCATGGTTAATTATTACGGTTCGATGACACCCGTTCCACAAGTGGCAAGTGTCACTGTCCCGGACGCAAAGACCATGCTTATACAGCCTTGGGAGAAAAAGATGATCCCAATCATCGAAAAAGCCATTATGGATGCAAATATAGGTTTTACTCCTCAAAATAACGGAGAACAGATTCGCATCAATGTCCCTGCCCTCACAGAGGAACGCCGCAAGGATTTGGTAAAGAAAGCCAAAGTTGCAGGTGAAAATGCCAAAATCAGTATCAGAAATGCCCGTCGTGATGGCATTGAGATGTTAAAGAAACTTCAAAAAGACGGAATGCCTGAAGACGTTGCCAAGGATGCCGAAAATGAAATTCAGAAGGAAACAGACATTTTTACCAAAAAAATTGATGAAATTCTCGTTGTTAAAGAGAAAGAAATAATGACAGTGTAGTGGCCGGCATTAACACATTTATTTGCGGGCCTTGCAGTGCAGAGAGCGAAGAACAGGTTCTTCGCACGGCGGAGGCGTTGAACCTTATTTTCAGACCTGACGGGACAAGGTATGTCACTGCTTTCCGTGCGGGATTATGGAAACCTCGAACTCATCCCGGAGCATTTGAGGGAGTGGGGGAGAAAGGTATTCCATGGATGGTAAGGGTTCGGAAAGAGCTTGGAATGAAAGTCATCGTTGAGGTCGCCAATCCGGCACATCTCGAAAGTGTATTAAAGGCGGGACTTGACATGATTTGGATAGGAAGTCGTACTACCACCAATCCTTTTGCGATGCAGGATCTTGCAGATGCACTTAAAGGGGTGGATATCCCCGTTTATATAAAAAATCCGATAAATCCCGATGTGGAGTTATGGATCGGAGCCTTTGAAAGATTTCAAAGAGCCGGTATCAGACAACTTGCGGCAATTCACAGAGGTTTCTCGTTTTATGAGAAAAGCAAATATCGCAATGTGCCCAAGTGGCAGGTTCCCATAGATTTGAAACAACGTTTCGGAGATATTCCCCTACTATGTGATGCAAGCCATATTGCCGGTAAGAGGGAATATATTCCGGAGATTTCCCAGAAAGCTATGGATTTGGGCTTTGACGGCCTGTTTATAGAGAGTCATATCAATCCCGATGCAGCACTCAGTGATGCACGACAGCAGTTGACCCCTTCAGCAGCAGAGTCGTTAATCAAAGGTTTGATTATAAGGGATGTAAATTCTGAAAATACAGATTATCTTGCTGCAATTGAGCATCTCAGGGCACATATAGATGTTATAGATGATAATTTGCTCGATCTTCTCTCTACAAGAATGGAGATAGTTGACAAGATTGGCCGTTACAAGAGAGACAACAATATCACGATTCTTCAGCAACATCGATGGGAAGAGGTATTGAACAAAGTTGTTGCAGAAGGGGTAAAAAAGGGGCTTGATGAAAGTTTTATACAGGAACTGTTCAAACTTATACACCAAGCCTCTATAGAGCGTCAAAGTTGAGGCCTATTTCAACCTCAAATTCAACTAATCTTCTTTAATAGCTTTAATACCGGGGAGTTCTATCCCTTCAAGGTATTCGAGCATTGCCCCGCCACCTGTAGATACATAACTTACTTTATCCGCATAACCCATTTGTGTGACTGCGGCAACGGAGTCCCCTCCACCTACAAGGGTAAATGCTCCGTTTTCGGTAGCTTTGGCAAGAATTTTAGCCATTTCTTTGGTTGCAACGGCAAATTTAGGCATCTCAAATACTCCGAGAGGGCCGTTCCAGAGAATGGTTTTGGAGCGCATGACTATATCTTCCCAATATTTTACGGTAGAAGGAGCAGCATCCATTCCCTGCCATCCGTCAGGAATCTCAAAGTTTGAAACAACTTTGGAATTGGCATCATTACTGAAATCGTCTGCAATGACAACTTCATTGTTCCAGCGGATTTTCATCCCTTTGGCTTCAGCCTTTTTCATAATATTGTCGGCAACTTCAATCTGGTCGTCTTCACAGATAGAATTACCAATCCTGCCACCCTGAGCCTTTACAAAAGTGAAGGCCATACCTCCGCAAATGATCAGATTGTCCACCTTATCGATAAGATTCTCTATTATGCCTATCTTTGATGAAACTTTTGCTCCACCTATGATGGCAGTAAGAGGTCTTGCCGGATTGTTGAGCACCTTGTCAATGGCCTTGATTTCACCCTCCATTACATAACCGAACATCTTGTCATTAGGAAAATACTTGGCAATCAATGCTGTAGAGGCATGGGCCCTATGAGCTGTGCCGAAAGCGTCGTTGATATAACAATCTGCGTAAGATGCCAATTTCTTCACAAATGCCTTCTGGCTCTCCTTTACAGCTGCTTTTGCAGCCTTTTTCTCTTCGTCCGAGGCGTCATCGGCAAGTCCGCGCGGTTTACCTTCCTCTTCAGCATAAAATCTCAAATTTTCAAGGAGAAGAACTTCTCCCGGTTTTAGTGCGGCAGCTTGTTCGTCAGCCTTTTGGCAATCGGGAGCAAACTGTACTTTAACGCCGAGATATTGCTCGATACGTGCAATTACATGTTTGAGGGAAAATTTGTCGGCCGGTCCTTTCGGACGTCCGAGGTGTGACATAATAATCAGTGCACCACCTTTCTCAAGAACCTTTTTGAGTGTTGGGACAGCCGCTCTGATGCGAGTATCATCCGTTATTTCAAATTGCTCATTAAGAGGAACATTGAAATCTACCCTAACAATGGCTTTCCTGCCATTAAAATCATAAGTGTCTATACTCTTCATATTCTGTATATTTATTAGCCGCAAATTTAAAAAAAATAAGTGTATCAAATCAAAATACCGAAGTATATATTTAATTGTCTATCTTTGCACAATATGACAATAGAACAACCTGCTTCTTCTTGGAAGGAGTACGAATTGATAGACTCGGGTGATTTTGAGAAACTCGAGAGGTTCGGGCAATACGTGATGATTCGCCCTGAACCCAAAGCATTGTGGGATAAATCATTGTCTGACAAAGAGTGGCTTTCTGCAGCTCATACCAAATTTACCCCCGGAGCAGGGTTCGGCAAAGCAGGTAAGGAGGACAGCGGTTCATGGACCATGCTTCACAAAATGCAGGAACAGTGGGCCGTCTCATATAATACGGCAAACAGCGATGCTCCGAATTTTAAGTTGAGACTCGGCCTTACATCCTTCAAGCATGTGGGAGTATTTCCGGAGCAGGCTCCCAATTGGGATTATATTTATAGGAATGTCAAGGAGATAGTTACTCAACAATCTGCCCCTCCGAAGGTTTTGAATCTGTTTGCCTATACGGGAGCAGCATCTTTAGCCGCCAAATGCGCCGGTGCGGATGTCACCCATCTCGATTCTGTAAAGCAGGTTGTAACATGGGCCCGCGGCAATATGGAACTTAGCGGAATGGACAATATAAGATGGATAATTGAAGACGCATTTAAATTTGTAAAGCGTGAAATAAGGCGAGGCAATCAGTATCAGGGGCTTATTCTCGATCCGCCGGCTTATGGTCATGGTACGGATGGGGAGAAATGGAAGTTGGATGAATGTCTGTATGAGATGCTCACTTGTTGTGCACAGCTTCTATCACCAAAAGACAGTTTTATGGTTCTCAACCTCTATTCAAACGGATATTCGGCCGTATTAGCCGACACTATTGTCAGAAGTGCATTTGGCAGGAATTTTGTCTCTCTTGATTATGGGGAGCTTGTGTTGCGTGACAGATTTGATAAAGCTTTACCACTGAGTGTCTTCTCAAGATTGAGACGATAGAAGTTACTTGTTAATTATTTTAAACATAATATAATGTTGGATTTTCTTGCTGTTACATGGGATGTCAACCCCGTCTTACTAAAATTGGGTCCTCTGACTTTAAGGTATTACTCTATTTTGTTTGTGTCAGGATTTCCGTTGGGGTATTGGCTTTTTTACAAATTTTATAAAAGAGAAGGGGTCAATGTCAATCTTCTTGAGCCTCTGCTGTATGTTTTGTTGATTGCAACAGTGGTCGGGGCGCGTTTGGGACATTGTTTTTTCTATCAGCCCGATTACTATCTGACGAGTGAACACTGGCTTGAAATTTTTCAACCATGGAAAGGGGGTCTGGCTTCTCATGGAGGGGCAATAGCTCTTGTGCTTGCAATATGGTGGTATGCGTGGAAATATGGAAGAAAGAATGGGTTTGATATGATGTGGGTGCTTGACCGTCTTGCCATAGCTGTTTGTTTTGCAGGGTGTCTTATCAGGCTCGGCAATCTTATGAATTCCGAAATATACGGCAATCCGACAGACTTGCCATGGGGCTTTATATTTGTACAAAGGGGAGAAGTTGTTCCCAAACATCCCACTCAGCTCTATGAGGCTCTGAGTTATCTGATTCTCGGATTTGCACTTCTCGGAGTTTATAAATACAAGTTGAAAAAAATATACAAAGGGTGGATATTCGGAGTATTTCTGATTTTCCTGTTTGGAATGCGATTCCTTATAGAATATGTCAAAGAGCCGCAGGTGGCATTTGAAGAGAATATGAGCCTTGATATGGGACAGTGGTTGAGTATTCCGTTTATTATAGCGGGAGTAATTATTCTGGTATTCAGTTATGTCAAAAAGAAGCCGGCATTTGCTTCTCTGCCTGAATCGAAAAAGAATTATTGCCCTCCCCGCAAGCAATCAAATTTGGAAAAGAGATAAATTTTTGCCATCTTGCATTTTACTGTAATGTTTATATAGAATGGAGGTATATAATATTATGAACAGGAAGAGGTTTTTGACCTTTTTTGCATTGCTGATGATGTGTGCATTGTCGTTTGCGCAAAATAGTTTTGATAAAAACTACAAAGTCGAGGGTCTGGCGAGGAAGGTCGGATCCAAATTTCAGTGTTTTATCTATAAAGGATTTGATGAGCCTTGTCTTGTTTTTTATGATATTCACTCCAATAGCGGTGATATATACTCCGATATGAAGATTCAGATCTCTTACAGGAAAGGATTTATTTATACCGGATTTACTTCGGACAGATATTTTACCGTCAACATCAAAGGTGTGACTATTTTTGATGAGGAGGGGAACATAAAGGACCAGGAGGTATTTTCCGATGGAAGAAGGGTCAGGGTCAAAATTGACTTTACCCCTGTCGGTTTGGTTTCCGCCATTGCTTTGTTCCCGATCTCATTGGCCTCCGATGTCTATGTCAGGAATCAACTCGGAGTATATAATTTCGATTACAATGATTTCTTCTCCAATTTTTCAAAGGATTTCGATGTAGGATTCAGAAACACATGGCTTTCGCATGCAACATTTGAGTGGGGATTTTCTTACAGGGATGTAAAAGGAGGTAGGGACGACCTTGGCGTAAATGCGGGGATCTTCTGTAATATACTGAATAATAGAAAGCTGCCTGTAATAAATCCGTATGTGGGTCTTTACGGTCACTACTTTTTCACCAATCCTGATATTGCTTCATTGGCACCGACAGCCGGACTTACCATCGGGTGGAAGTATTACAGATTCGATTTCAGATATTCTCTGCCGTATATGTTTGATTCTAAGATTTTTGATGTGGATAGGGGATTTATACAGGGGGGTATTGCCATAACATTCCAGCCGACAAAGTTCTCGCTGTTCTCTCATCCTCGCAAATAGCTTCCGTAAAGAGATTATTCACGCTCCATGTCACGGCGCATATCTTTTTCCTTTATGCTCTGTCGCTTGTCGTATTCTTTTTTACCTTTAGCAAGAGCTATGTTGAGTTTTGCATATCCATTTTCGGCAATGAACAGCCTCGTGGCAACGATTGTCATCCCCTTCTCCTTTGTGGCACGCAGAAGTTTGCGAAGTTCGCGCTTGTTGAGCAACAACTTCCTGTCCCTGCGCGGGTCATGGCGATTGAACATTGAACTCCACCAATATTCGGAAATATTCATGTTTTTGACAAACAATTCTCCTTCGACAAAATAGCAATAGCTGTCAACAAGTGAAGCCTTTCCTTCCCTGATTGATTTAATCTCGGTACCGCTAAGTACAATCCCTGCCGTAAAGCTCTCGATGAATTCGTATTCAAATGATGCTCTTTTATTCTTAATCTCTATTTTACTTTTAGCTTTTGCCATTACTATGATAATTTGTCCCGCATTCTAAGATGCAAAATCGCACAGATTCGTTGCAAAGTTATGAAAATTAATTTGACGAGATGGAGGATCATTGGTATATCATCAAAAAAATGTAAATTTGTAGGTTAATTGATGATTATGTACGAAGATTACGATTTGATATGTGTGTTGGGTCCTACTGCCTGCGGTAAGACCAAATATGCAGTGGGGTTGGCGGCAGAGATTGGCGGGGAGATTCTGTCTGCAGATTCGAGGCAGGTCTATAAAGGGATGGACATCGGCACCGGCAAGGATTTATGTGATTACACATATACGGCACCTGACGGATCTCAAGCCGTAATCCCTTATCATTTGATAGATATTGCAGATGCAGGCACCAAGTATAATATTTTTCAGTATCAGAAAGATTTTGAAATAGCATTCAAGGATATTGTTTCACGGGGAAAACGAGCTGTATTATGCGGTGGTTCGGGATTATATATTGAAGCTGCGACTTGCGGCTATTCACTTCCGGATGTTCCTCCCGATCAGGAACTTAGAGAAGAGCTTGACAAGTTGGAGACAAGTGAACTCATAAGCCGTTTCGAGGCTATGCGCAAACCTCACAACAGGACGGATTACGATACTCGTAAAAGACTTATAAGAGCCTTGGAAATAGCTATTTACGAAGATTCTCATCCTATAGTCAAAAGTTCTTTTCTCCCTAAAAAGACCAAATACATAGGTCTTTCCATATCTCGCGAAGAACGTAACAGGAAGATTGATGCCAGATTGAGGTCTCGTTTGGAAGAGGGAATGATAGATGAGGTTAAAAAGTTGATAAATAGTGGAATACCTCCTGAAGATTTAATATATTACGGATTGGAATATAAATTTGTAACGCTGTATCTGACAGGCACGATTACGTATGAGCAGATGGTTGAATCACTTTCCATAGCGATTCATCAGTTTGCAAAGCGTCAGATGACATGGTTCAGGGGAATGGAGAGAAGAGGAATTGAAATAGAGTGGATAAATGTATAAATCACATATAAAATGAATAGAATTATTGTCTGCATTGCAGCAGCATTGTTGTCTTTGTCCGTTTATGGACAAAAAGTGGATTCGCTCAGATTTGTCGATGCGAAAGATCTTATGATTATAAATAAAGGGTTTGATAATACCGAATATGACTATTCGAGATTACCTCTCGATATGAAGGGGGTAATACGTCAGGCAGTTTGGGATCTCGGACTGAATTCGGCAGGGGTTGCTGTCAGATTTTCATCCGATAGTAAATGTATAGGGGCCAGATGGACTTTGCTGAACAATTTCGGTATGTCTCACATGGCGGCTACGGGGGTCAAAGGGATTGATTTATATACTTTGGACAATGGTACATGGAAATTCATAGGAACAGCCAAGCCCAACGGAAAAGAGTCGGCCAATGTGTTTGTACGAAATATGGTAGGAGAAATGCGCGAATATCTTGCCTATATGCCGCTTTATGATGGGGCTACTAAAGTTGAGATTGGAGTCGATTCTTCATCGGTGATAGGTCTTCCGATTAATGATGTCCTTGTCAAATCGGACAAGAAGCCTATAGTATTTTATGGGACAAGTATCACTCAGGGCGGGTGCGCTTCAAGACCGGGAATGACTTATGCTGCTATTATGGGGCGCAAACTTCAACAAGAGACGATCAATCTCGGATTCAGCGGGAATGCCCGTATGGACAAATCCATGGCCGAGGTTGTTGCAAGAATAGATGCCGATAAATATGTGATAGATTGCATTCCCAATTGTACCGTTCAGATTTTGAGGGACAGTGCATACTATTTTATAACATATTTGGCCAAGGCAAGGCCTGAAACTCCAATCTATCTGGTAGAAAATGTAATATTCCCATATTCTCTCGTGGATACCAAGACGGCAGTCGATCTCAAAGAAGAGAATGCTTATTGGGCAGAACTATATGACAGGCTTTGTAAAGAGGGATATACCAATTTAAAATACATCCCCGCCAAAGACCTGATAGGTGATGACGGGGAGTGTACTGTTGACGGTTGTCACATGACCGATTTAGGGTTCATGCGAATGGCCGAAAGCTTTCTTAAACAGTTGTAACAAGGTTACGGTCGCCGTATCCGTTATCGACACGGGCAACAAACGGCCATAGTTTGTTATCGCGAATCCATTCCAACGGGAATGCCGCCTGTTCTCTTGAATAAGGGTGTTTCCATTCGTTTGCACAAACTTCATCGGCAGTATGTGGAGCCATTTTTACAGGGTTGTCTTCTTTATCGAGACGTCCGGCTTTGATGTCTTCACACTCTGCAACGATACATTTCAGAGTATCCACAAATCTGTCCAATTCTGCAAGAGGTTCACTCTCTGTAGGTTCAATCATTAATGTTTCGTGAACAGGGAAAGACAGAGTAGGTGCGTGGAACCCGAAGTCCATAAGACGTTTGGCAATGTCGGTAGCATCAACTCCGTATTCTGTACGGAAATGTTGAAGGTCGATGATACATTCGTGTGCCACGCGGCCTGTAGCTCCGGTATAAAGGGTTTTCAATTCAGGCATCAGTTTGGCTGACATATAGTTGGCATTCAAAATAGCTATTTCGGAAGCCTTACGTAAACCTGATGCTCCGAGAAGTTTGATATACGCGTGCGTAATAGGGAGCAACAACGGACTTCCGTAAGGAGCAGCACTTACAGCTGTCATATTTTTTCCGCCACACTCTTTAACTACAGGGTGACCAGGCAGGAATGGGGTAAGATGTTTGGCCGTGCAAATCGGGCCTACACCCGGACCGCCGCCGCCGTGAGGCATTGCAAAGGTCTTGTGAAGATTAAGATGACAAACATCGGCTCCGATAAATCCAGGATTGGTTATACCTACCTGGGCATTCATGTTTGCTCCGTCCATGTAGAGCAAGCCTCCGTTTTCATGGATAATCTTTACTATTTCCCTTATTTTAACTTCAAATACACCGTGAGTTGACGGATATGTGATCATCATGCCTGCAAGATTATTCTTGTTGGTTTCGGCTTTTTCGCGCAATTCCTCAACGTTGATATTGCCATGGTCGTCACATCCCACAAGTACGATGCCGAATCCTGCCATTGCTGCAGATGCCGGGTTGGTACCGTGAGCGGAGGTAGGAATAATCATGATATTGCGGTGAGACTCATTGTGGGCGTGGTGATATGCCCTGATGGTCATAAGACCCGCATATTCACCTGCAGCGCCGCTGTTAGGCTGTAAAGAACATCCGTCAAATCCTGTAATTGTTGCAAGGTCGTGTTCGACTTCTCTGATGATTTGAAGTGTCCCTTCAACCTGATCGGATGGTGCAAACGGGTGAACATTGCCAAATTCGCTCCAGCTCAGAGGCATCATTTCAACGGCAGCGTTCAATTTCATAGTACACGAGCCAAGTGGAATCATGGAGTGTGTCAATGACACATCTCTGCGCTCCAACTTCTTGATATAGCGCATCATTTCTGTCTCAGAATGGTATTTGCCGAATACTTCCGAAGTAAGGATGTCGCTCTCTCTTTTCATGAAAAGAGGTGATTCGTCAATATAAGGAACACTCTTTTCAGCCTCAAAAATCTCTATTATCTTGAAAGCCTCTTCCTGAGAAGAGAGTTCGTCAAAACTGATGCGGATTTTTCCCTTCTCAAAATAGTTGAAGTTGAATCCTGCTGCGAGGGCACGTGTGCGGATTTTTTCTACATCTGCATTTGCAATTTCGATGGTATCGAAAAATTTGTCGCAAGATATTTCATATCCGCAATGTTTCAGCATGAGGGCCACTGCATGAGAATATGCATAGATGTCGGTTGCTATCTCTTTTATCCCTTTGGGTCCGTGATATACTGCAAACATTCCTGCCATTGTTGCCATGAGAGCAGTTGCCGTACAGATATTTGAAGTGGCTTTTTCTCTCTTGATATGCTGTTCTCTTGTCTGTAAGGCAAGTCGCACGGCAGGTTTGCCGAGACGATCGATAGAGAGGCCGATAATACGTCCCGGAAGATTTCTTTTAAATTTATCACTTGTGGCCATATAGCCAGCTGTAGGTCCTCCGAATCCCATAGGAAGGCCGAATCTTTGTGCAGAGCCGGTTACAATGTCGGCTCCCCATGCTGCAGGTTCTGTAAGAATGGCAAGGGCAAGCAGGTCGCAGTAGGCAGCTACAAGGATTCCCTGTTGGTGAGCTTTTTCACAATAGTCTCTATAATCTCTCACTTCTCCATTGGCTGCAGGGTACTGAAGAATGGCTCCGAAACATTTGGCGTTGAATTTGAAATCACTGTATCTGCCGATTTCGAGTTCGATGCCCAGAGCGGCTGAACGTGTCTTTAATACCGAAAGAGTCTGAGGAAAGATGTTATCATCCACAAACAGAATATTTTTACCCTCTTTGACGGCATCACGGCTTCTGAGTTCAAACATCATTCTCATTGCTTCTGCAGTGGCGGTAGCATCGTCAAGCATTGAGCAGTTGGAAAGGCCGAAACCTGTCAATGATGAAATCATAGTCTGAAAATTGATCAGAGCTTCAAGACGGCCCTGGGAAATCTCTGCCTGATACGGAGTATATGAGGTGTACCAGCTCGGATTTTCAAAAATATTGCGTGTAATCACTGCGGGTGAAGCTGTTCCATAAAAACCCATTCCTATCATTGAACGGAAGTTTTTGTTTTTGGCAGCTATTGCTTTAAGTCTTGCGATGTAATCGTATTCGCTTAAAGGTTCATCCAATTGAAGCGGTTCTTTGAGTTGAATGTCTTTCGGGACGGTCTGATCTATCAATTCCTCCAATGATGACAATCCGAGAGTCTTAAGCATCTCTTTTTCTTGAGATTCTCTCGGGCCATTATGGCGGTCAACAAAATTTAGTGGCATAACTTATAATTTTAATATTTATTAAATCGAATAACCTGCAAATATAACCAAAAATCACCTCCATCTCTCTAAATCCAACCTAATATAGATAAAAAGTAAGATAGTGAAAGCCCAGAGGGATGATCCGCCATAGCTTAAAAACGGCAGAGGGATTCCTATGACGGGCATAAGCCCGATAGTCATGCCGATATTGATAAATACATGCATAAACAGGCATGAGGCCACACAGTATCCATATATTCTGATATATGCATCTTTTTGTTTTTCCGCCGAATTAAGTATTCTGACGAGCATTATCAGATAGATGATAATAACCGACATAGTCCCTAAAAATCCCCACTCTTCCCCGATGGTGCAGAATATGAAGTCGGTACTTTGTTCAGGGACAAAATCAAATCTTGTCTGAGTGCCGTTGAGAAATCCTTTTCCTCCAAAACCTCCCGAACCGATGGCAATTAGTGATTGATGAACATTATATCCCACCCCCATCAGGTCCTCTTTCATTCCAAACAGTGTCTCGATTCTCGCTCTCTGGTGATCCTGAAGGATGTTGTCGAATACAAAATCTACTGAAAATATGATGCAGATGCCGCATAAAAAGGCAAGCATATATTTCCGCATAATCTTGTTTCGCTTGTACATGGATCTTATGAGTAAGAACAGAGCTACAGGAGCTGTCAAAATAACTATCCAAGAATTGGCGTCTAAAGGGTTGATGGCTGCAATTGCTTTTATATCAAGAAATTCAGGCAGAAGACCAAGAACAATGATAACCGCGATGCCTATCATCAAATATTTGAAAAACTGCCTTGACTGCGCCCCTATGAGTATGGTAAGTATTCCTATTGAAGTCAGAACGGCTATGAAAGGTGAAAAGATCAGAGTAATGATAAACAATAATATAGACATCAATCCATATATGAGCACCCATCCTGACATACCTTCTCTATACATCACAAACAGAAATCCGAGATATACAAGAGCCGAGCCCGTCTCTTTTTCCATAACTATGAGCAGCATAGGCAATCCTATCACAGTCAGGGCATTTATGGCGTCAGGAAAGTGGTTGAATTTGTAACCGTACTTTCCCATCAACACCGCGAGGGCCACAGATGTGGCTATTTTGGAAAATTCTGCCGGTTGAAGTCGCAGCGGTCCCAATGCAAACCACGATTTAGAGCCATTCACTTCCACTCCCACAAAAATCACCGCAAACAGCATCAGTACAACTATCACATAAAACCACCATGCAAATACGGTATATAATTTAGGGGGTATGGCAAACAATATGAGAGTGGCGATGATAAAGGCACTTGCAATCCATATCAGATGCATACCGTATTTTGTGGAGAAGTCAAAAATTCTGCTTTCTTCTCCCGATACTGAGGCATAGACGTTCATCCAGCCGAAAATGACGAGAATCAGGTAGCAGAAGATAAGCATCCAGTCTAATTTCCTATATAATGAATGATTCATAGGTTACCGTTTTATTTTGACTTTATTAAGCAGGTTACCTTCAAGAACTCGCTGCTCCATCCATGCTCTTTCGGGAGCAATCGAATCCTTTAGATATTTTTCGACAAGAAGAGAGGCAATCGGGACTGCCCATGTCGCACCGAACCCGCCATTTTCAATATACGCCACGACTGCAATTTTGGGATTGTCTTTCGGGGCAAAGCAAATGAATACCGAATGATCGTCTCCATGAGGGTTCTGGGCGGTACCTGTCTTGCCGCAAACTTCAATTCCTTCAAGGGCGGCACTTCTTGCCGTAGCTCCCGGACCCCCGTTGACCGCGAGATACATGCCTTCCACTACTTTTGAAAAATTGGCTGTATCAATCATTGTATAATGTCTTGCCTTATACTTGTCTTCGATAGGAGTGTCTTGTGTATCTTTCTGTAAATGAGGAGTATAGTAATATCCTCGATTTGCAAGAGTAGCTGCAAAGTTGGCAAGATGCAGAGGTGTACACCCTATTTCACCCTGTCCTATGGAAAGAGAGATAATCGAAAGGGATCTCCATCTTCCTTTACCGTGCAATCTGTCATATTTTTCTACTGTCGGCATTTGACCTGCCTGTTCCGAAGGAATGTCGCTTCCCAATTTAGTTCCGAACCCGAGACTTTTGACATATTCACTCCATTTTAGGAAAGCCTCCCGGATATTACTGTATTTCGGATTATCCATGATGGATCTGAACAAATAACAGTAATACGCATTGCACGACATCATAATGGACTGATAGAAATTCAGCGGACTCGGATGGTTGTGGCATCCTACCGTAAGATTTCCAACAGTATAGCCCCTGTGACACGGATATTTTGTATCGACAGTTACGACATTTTCCTGAAGTCCGATAAGTCCGTTTACCAATTTGAACACGGAACCTGGGGGTTGTGGAGACATAACCACACGATTGAACATCGGCTTGTATGGGTCTGCAACAATATCTTTGTAGTGTTTGTTTATTTCGGCAAGCTGATTGACGTTGATTCCCGGACTTGACACCATGGTAAGAATTTCTCCGGTAGAAGGTTCAATGGCAACAAGTGAACCCACCTTATTCTTCATCAGAGTTTCACCGTAGGCCTGAAGATGTGCGTCGATGGTAGTAACCACATCTGCTCCTTTGACGGCGGTTTTGTCATATTGACCCTGTTCGTAATGCTCTTTTATCCGGTTATGGGCATCGCGCAGATAGATAGTGTAACCTTTTTCTCCTTTCAGAAGTTCCTCGTAAGCCTCCTCCATCCCGGTTTTGCCTGCATAGTCTCCCATTTTATAGGAGGGGTTGCGTTTCAGATAGTTTGCATCAACTTCGGATACATATCCGAGCAGATTACCTCCCGCATTAAACGGATATGTGCGTGCCAATCGTGGAATGGCGCTGAACCCGGGAAATTTATAAAGTTGTTCAATGAACATATTGTATTGCTCATTAGATACTTGTTTGAGAAAAGTAAGTGTCTGAAATCCCACTTTTCGTCTGTATAATTTATAATCCCTGAATTTTTCTTTTACGAAAGATGTGTCGATTGACAGAATTTTGCAGAATTGCAACGTGTCAAATGCTTCAACTTCGACAGGAGTGACCATGATGTCATACGTTATCTTGTTGCCGACAATTATATCGCCGTTGCGATCAAGAATCAATCCTCTTGCGGGATAGCGGGTTTCATATTTGAGAGCATTGTTGTCGGCATTGATGCGGTAACTTTTGTCGATAATCTGGACATTGAACAGGCGGATGACTATCACGAGGAATGCAACTGCAATCCCTGTAATAAGAATATTCTTTTTTTCTAAAAATACGGCCATATCAATCCTTGTCTATGATTGAATAACTAATAATCATAATTGTAACGCCATTTACAATTATACTTGAAATCAGTCGTATCATGATAAACAGTGCAGGTCTTACACTGATACAGTCGGCAAAAATATATACGGACAGATAGATGCAGACACAAATTGATATGAATTTGGAATATTGAATGATTCCGGCACTTTTAACAGAAGGGAGTTCGTTTTTCTTCAAACGGTCCGTGTTCAGAAAATAATCAAACAAAGGTTTTCGGAAAGCGGCAAGCATTACTGCCGAGGCGGCATTCAGCCCGAGAACACCATCCGCCATGACATCAAGAAGAAGCCCGAAGGCAAATGATGCAGTCATCACTTTTACAGGGCTCGAATCCATTGGGATGAGCAGAATAATCAACGGAAGGAGACACAGATAGATATAAGGACCAAGATTGACATAGTAGTCCAGTATGATTTGCAGAATAAAAATCAGACAATACAATAAAAATCTGTGAAGGTTACTTCTCATTTCTTCTCCATGTTGGTTTCCAATTTGCTTATTTCATCTTTGCCGTTGTTGATAACAATATCTAATGTCTTCAATTGTTTGAAATTCTGAAACAATTGAATATGAATATTTTGTGATACACCGTCATGATTGTCTATTGACAACACCGTACCAAGAGGTATGCCAGGAGGGAAGATGGCTGAATATCCGCTTGTGGATACTGTGTCTCCGATATTTATTTCTGCGTGCATCGGAATCTCCCTGAGTATGGCCTTGTCGTAGGATGCACCATCCCAAACCATCGGCCCGAAGGCGTTGTTGGTGTTGATCATGGCGCTTATACTTTGGTTTTTATTCAAGAAAGAGATTACATACGCATAGTTGTCTGTTACGGCACTGACAATACCCGCAATTCCTTTGCCTGTAACGACTCCCATCCCTTCTTTTACCCCATCGGAAGAGCCCTTGTCTATTATGATATAATTGTGCTGTTTATTGACGGAATTTTTTACAATAGATGCTGAAAGAAATGTGTAACCGGGTGAAAAGGACCGACTTACACTATCTTTCCCTACTGAAAACACATTGTACAATGCCAATTTGTTCTTTAAATCCGTATTCTCCTCGACAAGGTCCTTGTTGACGGAACGGAGATTCACGAAGTATCTGATATTTTCGCCCTTTTTCCAGAAACACGACTGGACATCTCTGATTGATCCCATAATCCGATACTTTTGCACGATTCCGTTGTTTGTTATCAGAACGAGTGAAATACATTCCAAAATCACGAACACGGAAACAGACCACAGTATCCGATTGAAACCAATCCGTTTTGTCATCGCATCAAGAAGTTGAAGGAACCGGAATTCTTAAGAGCTGCACAAGTTCCCCTTGCAACGGCTCTCAGAGGGTCGTCTGCAACATGGAACGGAATATTTATTTTCTTTGACAATCTCTGGTCAAGACCTCTTAGCAAAGCTCCTCCACCGGTAAGGAATATCCCTTTTTGGACAATATCTCCATATAGCTCCGGAGGAGTTTGCTCCAAAACCGACAATATTGTGGATTCTATCTTTACAAGAGATTTGTCGAGACAATGTGCGATTTCCTGAGAGGTCACGGATGCTTCCACAGGATGGAAAGTCATAAGATTGGGACCGTGAACAGTGAGAGGTTCGATTGCTTCGTCAAGTTCGGAAATAGCAGCTCCGATTTTGATTTTGATATCCTCCGCGGTAGGCTCTCCAACCTTTATATTGTGCTGTTGGCGCATATACTGCTGGATTTCGGAAGTAAACACATCTCCGGCTACTTTTATACTCTCGTCAGCGACAATACCTCCGAGCGAAATAACGGCAATTTCCGTAGTTCCTCCTCCGATATCTACAATCATGTTGCCGGAAGGGGCATTTACATCTAAACCAATCCCAAGTGCGGCAGCCATAGGCTCAAGAATCAAATATACATCACGGCCGCCTGAGTGTTCCGAAGCATCTCTGACAGCTCTGATTTCTACTTCGGTACTTCCGGAAGGGATGCAGACCACCATTTTAAGGCTCGGAGAGAAAAACGATTTCTTGTAATTAATCATTTTTATGAACTCTCTTATCATCTGTTCGGATGCATCGAAGTCGGCAATCACTCCATCCTTCAAAGGTCTTATAGTCTTGATGTTAGGGCTTGTACGTTCGTACATCTGTTTGGCTCTTGTGCCAACAGCTATAGGTTTGCCGGTAAGTTTGTCGATGGCGATGATGGATGGTTCATCAATGACCTTCTTGTCATTCATGAAGATTACGGTGTTGGCTGTACCGAGGTCAATTGCCAATTCTTGGGTTAAAAATGAAAATGCCATATATTTTTAGTGTTTTAGCGTGTTGATTAATGTTTAAAATGTCTGAAGCCGGTTGTTACCATTGCCATCCGGTGATTATCGCAATATTCAATGCTTTCTCCGTCCCTGATGGATCCGCCCGGATGTATTACGGCTGTAATACCTGCATTATGAGCTGTTTCCACACAATCGGGGAAGGGAAAAAACGCATCCGAAGCCATGACAGCCCCTTTGAGGTCGAATCCGAAAGCCTGAGCTTTGGCTATTGCCTGTTTGAGGGAGTCAACTCTGGATGTCTGTCCTATTCCGCTTGCAAGGAGCATACCACCTTTTGCCAACACGATGGCGTTGGACTTTGAGTGCTTGACAAGTTTGTTGGCAAAGAGCAAATCTGCAATCTGATCATCGGTAGGAGCCACTTTTGTGACCACTTTCAGACATTTGCCATCTTCCACCACAGTGTCTCTCTCCTGCACAAGTACTCCCGACAGCATTGAACGGAATTTCCTGTAAGAAGGCTTGATATTATGACTCAACAGAATGATTCGGTTTTTCTTCTCTTTCAGAATGTCAAGTGCATCTTCATCATATTCCGGAGCCACAATCACTTCAAAAAATATTTTGGTAATTTGTTCGGCGGCAGCCTTGTCTATTGTCCTATTGGCTACGATTATGCCTCCATAAGCAGATACGGGGTCGGACGAAAGGGCATCTGTCCATGCCTGAAGAATAGTGTTGCGAGTGGCACATCCGCAGGCATTGTTGTGTTTGACGATTGCCACCGTAGTGTCGGAAAAGTCTGAGATAAGCTCGATAGATGCCTCAATGTCAAGCAGATTGTTATAAGAAATCTCTTTTCCGTGAAGTTGTTGAGGGATAGAATCGCAACTGCCGAAATACTTTGCTTTCTGATGAGGATTCTCTCCGTACCTTAATTCGCGAGATTCATAGATAGTCTCGTTGAAAGCCTCAATATCGTTGTTTCTGTTGAAATACTTGAAAATCTGAGTGTCATATCCGGAACTTGTGAGAAAGGCGTAATTTGCAAAGTATTCTCTATCCTCAATGTCGCTCTCTCCGTGTTTATTCTTTAAAAGTTCGAGAAGAGGGGCATAGCCACCTTTACACGGAACGATTATGACATCTTTATAGTTTTTGGCGGCAGCCCTTATGAGGGAAATGCCTCCTATATCGATTTTTTCTATTATCTCTTCATGAGAAGCTCCGGCTTTGACATACTCTTCAAAAGGATATAAATCCACAATGACAAGGTCGATCGGAGGTATGTCGTATTGCGCGGTCTGATCTGTGTCCGAAGTGTTGTCTCGTCTGTATAGAATTCCGCCGAATATTTTGGGGTGCAAAGTTTTGACTCTTCCTCCGAGAATGGACGGATATCCCGTAATGTCTTCAACTTTGGAAACAGGAAGATTCAGTTCCTTGATAAAGTCATATGTCCCCCCTGTAGAAATAATCTTAACTCCGCAATTTATAAGTTCTTGCGCTATTTCGGCGATGCCGTCTTTGTGATAGACGGAAATTAAAGCTTGTTTTATTTGTTTTGTGAACATTGTCTTGTGAAAGAGGTATTATTAACAGGGCAAATTTAATAATAATAACGATAAAAATCCCTAAATTTGCGCTATATTTTTTTAAGAAGTATGAATAAGCAGATCTTCACGATAATTCTTGCCGCCGGAGAGGGAAAGCGAATGGGTGGAAATGTCTCGAAACAATTTGTGGAAATTGAGGGGAAACCCATTCTCAGACATACTATCGAGCAGTTTCTCTCTCTTGATATGGATATGGAAATAATCGTAGTCCTGCCTCCTCTTATGAAAGAGAGTTGGAAACAATATTGCAGGGAGAGCGGCTTTTTGAGTCGCTATATAATGGCTTCGGGCGGAATCACAAGATTTCATTCCGTGCAGAATGCAATGAAGTATGTCCCTGAAAATGCAATAGTGGCAGTGCATGACGGAGTACGTCCCTTCGTAACAAAAGAATTTCTGATCTCTATGTTTAGGGAAGCGGAGAACTCTCCTGCTCTTGTGCCGGTGCTGCCGGCTGTCGATTCCATGAGAGAGATTGTCGGCAACGGCAATTCCGCTCCTGTGGACAGAAGTAAATACGTTCTTGTTCAAACCCCCCAAATCTTTCATTCGGAAATCCTGCTTGATGCTTACAGACAGGCTTTTTCTCCGGCGTTTACAGATGATGCTTCAGTAGCGGAAGCAGCCGGTTATAAAGTAAAACTCTGCCCCGGAAGCCGTTATAATCTGAAAATAACCACCCCTGAAGATTTAAAAGTGGCAACAGCTATTTTTCAGAGCCGGCGTTAGGATAATCTTTTACCCAGACTTGACGTTCAATGGCCTGATCTAAAGAAACCCATGTTTCAGTTTGTTCAACACTCGGAATATTCTGAATGGTATTGATCAGAATCTCCATCAGGTGTTCGTGGTTGAAACAATATATTTTCAGCATTAGTGCGTATTTACCTGTAATAAAGTGACATTCCACCACTTCGGATATTTTTTTAAGAGCTTCGACAACTTGCGGGTAACTATTTGCCTGTGAAAGACTTACTCCCACAAAGGCACATACGTTCAAGCCGAGAGCTTTCGGTTTGACTAACAGGCGGGAGCCGGTAATAATCCCGAGATTTTCCATTTTTTTCACCCTCTGATGGATGGCAGCACCTGATACTCCACATTCGCGTGCTATTTCCAAAAAAGGCATTCTTGCATTCTTTACAAGAAACGAGAGAATTTTTTGATCAATTCGATCAATCTGATAAGTAGCCATTAATCTTTTCGTTTAAATAAAGTGCAAAAGTAGAAAAAAATCGACAATATGATACAATTCTTAAGACAAGTTGTACATTTTTTCAGACAATCATTTCGTGCTATCAACATATATTGTTGATAATCAATAGATTAAATTTGTAATAAATATAGTTACAATTTATAACCTTACTTGGTTTTTTTAGCTTTGGCCGCCGTTTCTTTCTCAATTATGGCAAGGCACGCGTCTATTGTAAGAGTGTGTGGATCGGTGTTGCGCGGTATTTTGTAATTGGACTTGTCCTGTTTGATATACGCCCCGAAGCGACCATTGAGAATCTGAATATGATGCTCCGGAAATTCGGCTATAAACTTCTCCTTTTCCTTCTTTATATGCTCCTCAATCAATCCTATTGCCTCTTCTTCGGTAATAGTATATGGGTCGTATTTTTTGCCGAGTGACACGAATGAAGAATTGTATTTGATATATGGGCCAAAGCGTCCTATTGCAGCTGTAATGTCATATTCGTAATATTTGCCCACATGGCGCGGAAGTTCAAAGAGTTGCAATGCCTCTTCAAGGGTAATGTTCTCTATGAGCTGTCCTTTCTTCATACTTACAAATTGTTTGTCGGGATCGTCATTGGCACCCTTTTGAACCAGCGGACCGAAACGTCCTATGCGGGAGATAATGACCTTGCCGCTTTTCGGGTCTGTTCCCACTATACGTTCCGCATTGGAATGGGCTCTGTCGTGCATGGTCCCTTCAACTTTAACATGGAACGGAGCGTAAAATTCTTCAATCACATTGTTCCATACAAGTTTGCCGTTGGCAATCTTATCGAAATCCTCTTCGACTTTGGCAGTAAATCCGTAGTCGAGTATATCCGGGAAATTGGCTGCAAGAAAGTCAGTTACGACAATGCCTATGTTTTCCGGGAACAATTTGCCCTTTTCACTTCCGGTAATTTCCGTTTTGACCTTTTGAGTCACGATACCCTTTTTGAGAGTAAATTCCGTATATTTTCTTTCAGTCCCCTGTCTGTCCCCCTTTATTATATAACCTCTCTTAACGATGGTCGAAATAGTGGGAGCGTATGTTGAAGGTCTGCCTATTCCAAGCTCCTCAAGTTTCTTGACAAGACTTGCTTCGCTGTATCTTGCAGGCTTGAGAGTGAATTTTTCCGTTGCGGTAATTTCAAGGTTGTTCATAATCTGTCCGACAGACAATTGAGGAAGCAGAGCGGTGTTTCCACCCTCATCTTCATCGTCTTTTCCCTCTATGTAAACCTTCAAAAATCCGTCAAATACAATCTGTTCCCCCTGAAGTACAAATTGCTCGTCAATATTGTCTCCGGCAATCAGGACATCGGTCTTTTCGATGCGGGCATCGGCCATTTGAGAGGCGACGGTCCTTTTCCAAATCAGGTCGTACAGTTTCTTCTCTGCAGCACTGCCGTTGATGGAGGTATTTTGTATGTATGTGGGACGAATGGCTTCGTGTGCCTCCTGTGCACCTTTGACTTTTGTATGATAATTCCTGACTTTTGAATAATTGGCTCCGTACATCTGCGTAATACACTCTTTGGCAGTGTTTATGGCTATAGATGAGAGATTTGTGGAGTCGGTACGCATATATGTTATAAGCCCTTCCTCGTAAAGCTTTTGGGCAATAGTCATGGTCTGATTAACCGAGAAACCGAGTTTGCGGGCTGCTTCCTGCTGCAATGCGGATGTTGTGAATGGGGCGGCAGGAGTTCGTACGGCATCTTTTTTTATTATTGAAGAGATGACAAACGCAGTGTTCTTGCACTTCTCCAGAAAATCGGCAGCCGTCTTTTCGCTCCGGAATTTCTGATCGAGTGTGGCTTTTACTTTTGTAGTTGTACCATCGGGGTTGAAAAGGCCGTCAACTTTGAAATATGGTTGTGAATCGAATGCGGCAATCTCCCTTTCTCTATCCACAATCAGACGTAAGGCTACGGATTGAACCCTTCCCGCAGAGAGCTTAGGCTGTATTTTTTTCCACAAAATAGGTGAAAGTTCAAATCCGACAAGACGGTCGAGGACCCTTCTGGCCTGCTGGGCCATGACGAGATTCATGTCAATGTCTCGCGGAGTTTCGATAGCGTGAAGGATGGCATTTTTAGTAATCTCGTGAAATACGATTCTTCTCGTATTGTCTGATGACAGATTGAGTGTTTCAAACAGATGCCATGCGATAGCTTCCCCTTCGCGGTCTTCATCGGATGCAAGCCAGACGGTAGAAGCTTTTTTTGCAAGAGTTGTCAATTCCGTTACCACTTTTTTCTTGTCGCTTGAGATTTCATACTCCGGAATAAACCCTTTTTCGATGTTGATGCCGAGATTTTTTTTAGATAAATCTCTGATGTGACCGAAGCTGGACTTGACTGTATATCCCTTTCCAAGAAACTTTTCAATTGTTTTTGCCTTAGCAGGCGACTCGACTATAACTAAATTCTCTCCCATATTCCAATATTTTCGAATTGCAAAGTAAGGAATAAAGAAAGCAATAATCCAAATTTTTATTTCTAAATTTGCATGATTTGTACATGTTAATCCGAGTAATATTTTAGAAAAATGAATGATACTACAAAGAAAAAAATCGTGAAATGGTTTTGGATTATAATTGTTTCACCGATAGCGCTTTTATTGATTATATTGCTGTTGGTGGCGTTATTTGCAAAGATTCCTTCATTTGAGGAATTGGAGAATCCGGACAGCAATCTTGCTACATTGCTCATATCTGAAGATGGAGAAGTAATCAATACATACCATATCGAAAATCGCTCTTACGTAAAATACGAAGATTTGCCCAAATCATTGATAGATGCGGCAATATCTACAGAGGATGCCCGTTTCTATCGTCATTCGGGTATAGATTTCAAGAGTCTGGGGCGAGTTGCCGTAAAGACTTTGTTTATGAGAGATGCCAGCCAGGGTGGAGGAAGTACCATTACTCAGCAATTGGCCAAAACGTTGTTTCCGCGCGAAGATGTCAAGTCCGGCTTCCCCGGTGTCAGGCAGTTCAAACTTGTCATCAGCAAGCTGAAAGAGTGGATTACAGCAGTCAAGCTTGAACGTAATTACACTAAAAATGAGATTGTCACCATGTACTTGAATGCCATTTTCTTTGGAGGGAACGCTTATGGAATTCAGGCGGCTTCGACTACATTTTTTGCCAAAGACCCGCGCGATCTGACCATAGAAGAGGGTGCCTGCCTTGTGGGCATGGTCAATAAACCAACAAGATACAATCCCGTGCTTAATCCTGAACGCTCCCTTGCAAGGCGCAATCATGTCCTTCATCAGATGGAAAAATATAATTACCTGACTAAAGCCGATTACGATTCGATAGTTCAGATACCCATTCAACTCACTTATCAGCAGCAGGATCATAATTCGGGACTTGCTCCCTATTTCAGGGATATGCTTCGCCGAATAATGAATGCCAATGAGCCGAGACGTTCCTCTTACAAACAGGTTGAGGATTATCAGGCAGATTCCACATTGTGGGTTGAAGATCCGTTGTTCGGCTGGTTGAACAAGAATCTCAAGCCTGACGGAACCTCGTATAATCTCGACAAAGACGGCCTTAAAATATATACCACCCTTGATTCGAGGATGCAACGCTATGCGGAAGAAGCTGTTGAAGAGCATCTTGGCAAAGAGCTCCAGAAAGTATTTTCTCAAGATTTGAGAGTTAAACGCAACAAACCTTTCTCAAATGATGTTCCTAAAGAGATAATCGATCTGCTGATGCAGCAGGCAACCCGTTGGAGCGACAGATATATGAACATGAAAAAGGAGGGAAAGAATGATGCCGAGATAGCACGATCGTTCAATGAAAAGGTGCAGATGCGCGTCTTTGCATGGAACGACAACAGATATATCGACACTATAATGACCCCTAACGACTCCATCAAATACTATAAATCTTTCCTTAGAAGTGCAATGATTGCAATCGAGCCTCATACCGGAAAGGTCAAGGCATACGTCGGTGGTCCGAACTACAGATTTTTCAAGTATGACAACGGAAGACAGGGAAAACGCCAGGTGGGATCTACCATCAAACCGTTTCTCTACACACTTGCCATGCAGGAGGGTTATACCCCTTGCGACAAAGTGGTGAATATACCTTACTCTTTTCCTGTTCAGGATACGGTGTGGACCCCGAAAAGTACAGACAAGGCTGAGTGGATAGGCAAAACCGTAACCCTCAAATGGGGATTGACTCACAGTTCAAACAATATTTCGGCATATCTCATGAAGCAGTTCGGCCCTCTTTCCATGGTGGAAATGTGTCGCAAACTCGGTATAAGCAGCTATCTTGATGCGGTTCCATCACTATGTGTGGGATCGTGCGATTTATCTGTATATGAGATGGTTTCAGCATATAATACATTTCCGAGCAGAGGAGTGTTTATAGAGCCTGTGCTTGTTGATCGAATTGAAGACAAGTCAGGTAATGTGCTTGCCAATTTTTCTGCGAGAAAGAGAGAAGCTGTCAGCGATCCGACAGCATATTTGATGGTTAATCTTATGCAAGGAGTTGTAAATGAAGGCACTGCTGGAAGACTTAAATGGAAATACCAACTTGAGGGAGAGCTTGCCGGTAAGACAGGGACCACAAATGATCAGTCTGACGGATGGTTTATAGGATATACACCCAAACTTACCGCCGGAGTGTGGGTAGGAGCGGAAGACAGGCAGGTCCACTTTGAAAGTCTCTATTATGGAGGTGGGGCAAATATGGCTCTTCCTATATGGGGACTGTTCATGCAAAAAGTATATAAAGACAAAAGTATAGGCATCGGCAAAGACGACAAGTTTGTCCCACCGCTCGGGTGGAACCTTGATCTGCAATGTACGGGTACAGATACCGATTTGTCCAACACGGGAGCGACCAAAAAGGTGGAAGAAGAGTATTTTAACTAATAGGCAATGAAGAAAAAAGTAGCATTGATATATGGCGGAAATTCATCAGAAATAGAGATTTCCATTTTGAGCGGAAAGCACGTGGCTGCGAATATCGACAAGTCGAAATATGAAGTTTACGAAATATTGCTCAGAGGCGCGGATTGGAGCTTATGCTCTTCGGATACGGACAAACCGCTACCTATGGCTCAGATTGACAAGACAGATTTCTCGTGCACTCTTGACGGAGTAAACATCAAATTCGATGTGGCGTTTATCATGATTCACGGCACTCCGGGAGAAAACGGCCTGCTGCAAGGCTATTTTGAGATGATGGGAATTCCGTTTACCACATGCTCCTCATACGTGTCGGCTTTGACATTCGACAAATATTCCTGCAAGACATTTTTGAGAGACACAGGTGTAAAGATGGCCCGTGAGGTCTATTTGAGAAAGGGAGACAAGTACGACACCAAAGAGATTATCACCAAACTCGGACTTCCCCTTTTCGTAAAGCCGAGTGACGGAGGAAGCAGCTTCGGCATAACAAAGGTCAAGAAAGAAGAAGATCTGGCAAAAGCCATAAGTGAGGCATTTTCCGAAGGGGAAACGGTACTTGTGGAGGAATTTATTTCAGGAAGAGAGATGACCGAAGGGGTATTCTCCTCAAAAGGAGAGATAATCGCTCTCCCTGTGACCGAAATCATACCACACAACGAATTTTTTGATTATGAAGCAAAATATCTCGGCAAGAGCGATGAAGTTTGTCCGGCTTCGATTTCTGCCGATACGGCTGCAAGAATAGAGGCTCAAACCCGCAAGATTTATCACCATTTCGGCTGCAAGGGGCTTGTCAGAATGGACTATATCCTTCATGGAGAAGATATTTATTTCCTTGAAATCAATACCGTCCCCGGGATGACAAAGATGAGCCTTGTACCGCAGCAGGTGAGAGTGGCCGGAATCGACATGACAGAGTTCTTTACCACTCTGCTTGAGGAAGTATGAATTATAAGACATTCATAGATATCACTACCGATGAGTTGACCGGCCTGTACTCCAAAGCTGAGGCAAAGGCCATTGCCGTCAATTTGCTCTCCTGCCATCTGCGTATTCCGAATTACAAATATCTCTCTGAGCCGCAGACTCTTATCCCTTCTGCAAAACTTTCGGAACTTCAGGATGCCGTATCACAGCTTGTCAAATCAAGACCGTTGCAGTATGTCCTCGGCTATACGATATTTGCAGGGAACAAGATAAAAGTCGGCGAGGGGGTGCTGATACCACGTCCGGAGACAGAAGAATTGTTCAACCTCATCGTCGAGGAGTGCTCGGACATCGAACTTGAAGATGATGAATTCAATATATTGGATGCATGTACGGGGTCGGGGTGCCTTGCGTACTCTTTAGCTGCCGAATTTCCTCGGGCACAGGTATATGGATGCGATATTTCAAATGATGCCCTGAAAATCGCATGCAAGCAGAAGGTGCGCCTCGATGGTGGACGTCCGGTGCTGTTCCGGGCAGATATTCTGTGTCCTCCGCCTGCAGGCCTTCCGCAATTTGACATGATTGTCTCAAATCCACCATATGTGCTTGAAAAAGAGAAAATTATGATGCACTCTAATGTGTTGGACTATGAGCCTCATCAGGCCCTTTTTGTTCCTGACGACGATCCTCTCAAATTTTACAAGGCCCTTCGAGAGTGGACATCTGTTCTTCTGAAAACAGGTGGCAGGTGCTATTTTGAGATAAATGAAGTATATGGTCCTGAAGTCGCCGCCCTTTTTCCCGGTTCGTCCGTCATCAGAGACATCAACGGCAAAGACCGCTTTGTCAGGTACGAGAAACGATGACCGCAAATCGTGGCCAGCGATGGAGCTCTGCACCCGATGGGGCTGTCTCCAGATTATCGCGTACGCTGACCATCAAATCATTGTCACCGCAACTTCACAACATAGCAAATTTAGGCACGATCAATCCACATAGTGACGTTCAACCCTTCGAAAGCCACGGGGTCTATACCCCTAACAAAGACAACCCCTCCCAGACACTAGATTTCTACGTCAAGAGCATGCTTGTTCGTTGGCGGCAGATATTCAGGGAATAACATCATGCACATACTTGTTTATTGACAGTTGACTCGGAGAGAACTCCACTCACTTCGTTCGTTCCGACTCTCCTATTGTTTACTTCGTCATCACTGGCGCGATAACTCGCATACAACAGGCTCCTCCCACTACGCCAATCCGTGGGCGGATAGGTCTCTCCGAGTCAACTGCCAATAAACAAGTTATATCTGTTATCATCACTGGAGGCATCAACACGGACACCATCCACCTAACCTACCGATAATCAACCATCTGAGCCCCATCAGTACATAATCACTGTCTTCTCTTTAAAAAATATGACTCATAAACAAAATTTGCAGGTAACATAAGTTCATCTACCGCGTTTTAGGGCAAAAACGAGGGAGATGAAGAAAATACAATTTTTGTAGCTTTATTAAATACTTGATGTTCAGATGCTTGAAGATTTGGACGTTCTGAGATAAAGAACATCTCCTACGTTTTCAGCCCAAAACGTGGTAGATGAATCCCTCGCCCGGCTGTTGCTGAATACGATTTATCAAAACTTTACCCTGAGAAAGTTGAAGGGACAATCCCTTCTATTGAAGAAATAGAAGCGAAACTGAGCGGAGATAATGCCAAAAAGATTACTAAATAATGGTCATACAAGTAAATGTGTTGGGGAAATGGATCTGCACTTATCTTCAAACACATATATATCAGAATGTATAGTCTGGTTAGAAATCGAAATTTGTATTTTGATATTTCCTTGTTATAAACGTTAAAGATTTTATTCATACATTTGCGTACGAAACAAATTAATTAACCATGAAACAGAATGATAACCATCAGATTTCTCGCAGGGATGCTTTGAGAATACTTGGTACGGGCGCTTTGGGTCTTGCGGTCGCATCTTCGGGCCTTAACCACTTGTCGGCTCAGACAAAGGACAATAATCCTGCAAAAGTGACATATCGCTCCCACAAAGGAACTGCCAACAAAATATCCCTTCTGGGGTTCGGATGCATGAGATACCCTCTCAAAGCAGACAAGACTATAGATGAGGCACTTGCCCAGAAAATGATAGACTATGCATACGCTCACGGAGTCAATTACTATGATACGGCATATCCTTATCACAGAGGGGCTTCCGAAGCATTTACAGGCAAAGCCCTTAAAAAATATCCGAGAAATAGTTTCTATCTTGCAGACAAGATGCCCACATGGCTGATAGACAGCTCACAAAAGGCCAAGGAAATATTCGATTCGCAGCTTGAAAGGTGTCAGGTCGAATATTTTGACTACTATCTGCTTCATGCCCTTGAAAAAGAAGAAGACTACAAGAAAGTATATCTTGAATATGGGGTACTCGACTATTTGAAAGAGGAGAAAAAAGCGGGACGTATCAAACAACTCGGTTTCTCTTTCCATGGTAAACCCGAATTTTTTGATTATCTTCTTGAACAATATCCATGGGACTTTGTACAAATCCAACTCAACTATTACGATTGGGATGGAGATAATGCCAAGTACCTATACAATAAGCTTGAAGAGAAGAATATACCTTGTATAATAATGGAACCTGTGAGGGGTGGTATGCTTGCCAAACTCAACCCTGACGCCGAAGCCGTACTAAAAGAGGCACATCCCGACAAAACTATCGCTTCATGGGCAATGAGATATGTTGCTTCACTGCCGGGAGTGTTGACAGTATTGAGCGGTATGACGGCAATGGATCATGTCATAGATAATGTGGCCACACTGTCAACCGATTTCAAGCCTCTTGACAATGATGAGCGCAAAGTTTTGGACAAAGCACTTCAAATATTTTTGAAGACGAGACCAATCCTTTGTACATCATGCAAATATTGCATGCCGTGCAAGTTCGGAGTGGATATTCCGGGCAACTTTATGGTTTACAATAAATGTGTCAATGAAAGTACAATTCCGGAAGTCGGAAGCCAGACTCCCGCCGAGTTTGCCAAACGCAGGGAAATATTTCTTAAAGCATATAACGAAATACCGGTCGAGGCTCGTGCAGACAAGTGCATGAACTGTAAGAAGTGTGAGAGAGTATGCCCTCAGCATCTTCCAATCACTTCCGAGCTTGAAAGAATAGCCAAATTGACAGAATCACTTAAATAACTACTCTTTAAACAGTTTTCTGCATAGGGAGGAAATATCTGAAACGGCGACAACTTGTATGTTGCCGTTTTTGTTTTTAGAAAAAGAACTCTCCTTGTTAAAAGATGAAATGTAAATTTGTTTGAATCCGAGCTTTTCGGCCTCTGCAATTCTCCTTTCCACCTGACTTACGGGGCGAATCTCTCCGCTCAGACCCACTTCGGCAGAGAAGCAGATGTTGGGTGAGATGTAGAGATCGAAATTGGAGGAGAGGATTGAGGCAACTATTGCAAGATCGCAGGCAGGGTCGGTTACACGCAAACCTCCGGCGATATTTAAAAATACATCTTTTGCAGCGAGCTTGAAGCCGGATCTTTTCTCAAGAACAGCGAGAAGCATATTCATCCTTCTCACATCAAATCCTGTGGCGGAACGTTGAGGCGTACCATAAGCCGCCGTGCTGACAAGAGCTTGAATTTCAATGAGGAATGGTCTTGTTCCATCTATCATGGCGCTGATTGCAATACCGCTCAGATTGTCCTGATGCATCGGAATAAGCATTTCGGAAGGATTGCTCACTTCTCGCAGGCCGCTTCCCGTCATCTCGAACACGGCAAGCTCATCAGTCGAACCGAATCTGTTTTTGATGCTTCTCAATATTCGGTAAGAACCTTTTGTATCTCCCTCAAATTGAAGAACCACATCAACGATGTGTTCTAATATTTTTGGACCGGCAATTGAACCGTCCTTTGTGATATGTCCGATTAATATAACAGGTGTGTTACTTTCCTTGGCGTAGCGCAACAGGGAGGATGCACATTCGCGAACCTGGGACACACTGCCTGCCGATGATTCGATATTCTGACTGTAAATAGTCTGAATTGAGTCGATTATGAGAAGGGATGGCTTTACCTCCTTTGCCTGAACTATGATGTTTTCAAGGAGTGTTTCGCTCAGTACGAAACATTGCTTGTCGCTTCCTCCGAGGCGTTGGGCACGCAGCTTGATTTGTTTGGAACTCTCCTCTCCCGAAACGTATAGGGTCTTCAATCCGTTGCAGAACAATGGTATTTGGAGGGAAAGAGTCGATTTGCCTATACCAGGTTCCCCTCCGATGAGTATCATCGAGCCTTCCACCATACCACCACCCAGTATTCTGTCCAATTCGGAATTTCCGAGGGAACAACGATTCTCATCTGTAAATGTGATGTTGTCAAGCGACTCGGGCTTTGCATCCTGTGCAGACATAAAAGCCTTGTTGCGCGAAGTGGCAACTCCTGTAGATTCCTTGATTTTAGGCTCTTCCACCATGGTATTCCACTCCCCGCATGCGGGACACCGTCCCATCCATTTGGAACTTTCATTACCGCAGGCGCTGCAGAACCAAACTGTTTTAACTTTTGTCATGAAACAAAGATAGAAAAAATATCTATGTAACATGACGTCTTTTTTTTACCTTTGCGTATGACTATTAAATTTTCGATTAATTATAATACTCAACCCGGTCAGACCGTCTATATATACGGCTCTATTCCGGAGTTGGGATCAGGTACAATCTCTAAAGCGGAGGCCCTGACTTATGCCGACAATGGCAATTGGGAGAAAGAAATAAAGATTGTCACCAAGCAGGAACGTGTCAACAAATACAAATATTTTGTTAAAAATCAAGACAATACCATTATATATGAGGTGGGAGAGCCACGTCATCTTGCAGCCAACAGCAGTAGCAGGAAGATTGTCTTAAACGACGAGTGGCAGGGAAATACTCCCGATGCTCCATTCCTGTCTGCACCGTTTTCAGATATTTTCTATGCACATCCTCATCAAATGCCCACAAGAACTCACAAGCATTTGAAAGAGATGATAATCAAGGTGACTGTTCCTCTTGTGGAAAAGGATGCTTCCATTTGTATATGCGGCAATTGTGATGCACTTGGCAATTGGGAGCCTGCAAAAGGGATCGAGATGGAGCCATCTTTCGGTTCGAGATGGGAATGTCATCTGAATGTGGATGTTTTACCTCAATCATTTGAATATAAGTTTGTTAAAAAATACGGTGAAAGTTATTTTGTATGGGAATCATGTAATAACAGGGCTATAAATGTACCTGAAATTGCAGACCATGAGACATATTCTGTCGAATTTTCGGCAGCGTCCTTTTCAGTATGTAATCCTAAATTTGCAGGAACGGCAGTTCCCGTCTTCTCTTTGAAATCCGATAAAGGGTTCGGAATAGGCGATTTTTCGGATATAAAACTTTTGACAGATTGGGCAGTTCTTACCAAACAGAGCTTCATTCAACTTCTGCCTGTCAATGATACTACCTCTACAGGCACATGGACCGACTCATATCCGTACAGCGGGATTTCTATTATGGCGCTTCATCCGATTTATCTCAATCTTCGCGATGCGGGGGAGATAAAGGAGAGTGCCGAAGCGGCAGCATTTGAGAAAGAACGCAAAATTCTAAACAATATGCCGCAGATAGATTATGAGCAAGTTCTGAATCTCAAAACAAGATACTTGCACAAGTTATTCGAGCAAAATAGTAAAGACACATTTGCAGAGCCGGCATATTTTACATTTTTCAAAAACAATAAATCGTGGCTTCTTCCATACGCTGCTTTTTGCACGCTAAGAGACAAATTCGGTACAGCGGATTTTTCAAGGTGGGAAAAATATGCAGTATATAATGAATCTGCCATAGATAAGATGTGGAAGGCGAAAGAGACCGGAAAGTCGATGAAATATCATGTATTTGTTCAATATCTTCTTCACACTCAATTGACTGAGGCACGTAATTATGCTCATTCAAAGGGAGTTGCGATAAAAGGTGATATTCCTATCGGGATTACCCCTCAAAGTGCCGATGCCTGGGTTGAACCATACTATTTCAACATGAATGCTCAGGCAGGAGCTCCTCCGGATGATTTTTCGGCAAAAGGGCAAAATTGGGGATTTCCGACATACAATTGGGATAGAATGGCTCAGGATGGATATGTGTGGTGGAAGAGGCGTTTCTCCAAAATGGCGGAATATTTTGATGCATATAGGATAGATCACGTTTTGGGATTTTTCAGGATATGGGAAATACCTTCCAATCAGGTGTTCGGACTTATGGGGCATTTCAATCCAGCACTTCCTTATTCCTATGAAGAGATGAAGGAGAGAGGTTTTGACTTCAAGTATTACAGCCATGCAACACCGTATATCCGCTATTATATGTTGAAAGAGATGTTTGGCGACCAATGTTCGTATGTGCAGGAGACTTTTCTCGACTCAAACGAATTGGATGTATTTACCCTCAAACCGGAATTTGATACACAGAAGAAGATAGAATCCTATTTCGGCAGAATTGAGAAAACTGAAGCTTTGCAGGGAGTTAAAGATGGGTTGATGGCATTGGTTGCAGAGGTTCTGTTTTTAGAAGATCCAAAGATTCAGGGACGTTTCCATCCGAGAATTTCGGCTCAATTCACTTATTCCTATAAAGCTTTGTCGGATGGCGAGAAATCGGCCTTCAGTCGTCTTTATGACGAGTTTTTCTATTCGCGGCATAATGAATTCTGGAAAGAGCAGGCTGAAAACAAACTGCCTGAATTGATTTCGGCAACCAATATGCTTACGTGTGCCGAAGACCTTGGAATGATACCTGATTGCGTGCCTCAAGTCCTCAAATCTTTGAGAGTCTTGACATTGGAGATACAGAGAATGCCTAAGGACCCAAAGGTCGGTATTGGCGATCCTGCACAATATCCGTACCTCTGTGTATGTACCACGGGAACGCACGATACAAGTACATTGCGTGGATGGTGGAGTGAAATGCACAATGAGGATTGTCAGGTGCAGATTTGCGAAAAGATAGTCAAAGAACATCTTGATTCGCCGGCCATGCTGACGATACTGCCATTGCAGGACTGGTTTTCTCTTGAACCGGCATTAAGGATTGACTCACCTGCAGATGAAAGAATCAATATCCCTTCCAATCCGAAACATTATTGGAGGTTTAGAATGAATGTTTCTCTTGAACATCTTCTAAAAATGAAAGATTATAACAAATATGTCTCCCTGTTAATTAGCACAAGTAATAGGAATAATCAATAAATCACTAATACATAATTACTTAACTTTATGACACAAGAAACCTCAACTGACGTAAAAGTCGAGAAAAAAGCTAAAAAGAAACTTGCACTCCATTGGCAGATCCTTATAGGAATAGGGCTTGGTATCATTGTCGGTATTGTAATGTGCAAAATTGCTCCTTATGAAAAGTGGTCACCATACATCAAATGGGCGGGAGATATGTTCCTGCGCGGTTTGAGGATGATAGTTATTCCGCTGGTTTTCACATCTATAGCTCTCGGTGTAGCAGGGATGGGAACATCAAAGTCCCTTGGAAGAATTGCCGGAAAGACTTTTGCCTTTTATGCCGGAACTACTCTGATTGCCGCAACTATAGGACTGTTATTGGTCAATACTATCAGGCCGGGTGTAGGTGCAGACTTGAAACTTACAGAAAATGTTACCGAACTTGCCGGAACTCAAATTTCATTTATCGACCAAATAGTGGGAATTGTCCCTGCAAATATATTTGAGGCGTTGACCAACGGCAATCTGCTGTCGGTTATTTTCTTTGCAATCATATTCGGTTTCTTTATCACAAAAGTTGACGATAAATACCAGACAACCCTTAAGGACTTGTTTCAGTCGGTATATGAGGTAATTATGAAGATAACTTTCTTCATAATCAAGCTTGCCCCTTATGGGGTGTTTGCAGTTGTTGCCAATGTGGTAGGCAAGCAGGCCGGAGATACTCAGGCTCTGCTCGAAATTGCAGGAAGTCTCGGTATATTCGTTCTTGTTATATGGTCGGGTCTGCTGCTGCAGGGAGGAGTGGTTCTTCCTGCTCTTGTAAGGGTACTTGGCAAAGTTAATCCGTGGCGTCACATCGGCAAGATGTCAACATCTATTCTTACGGCTTTTTCCACCTGTTCGTCAGGAGCGGCTCTGCCTATCAACATTAGGGATTCTCACGAAAAATGCGGTGTTTCCATGAAGATTGCGAGTTTCACATTGCCACTCGGATGTACGATTAACATGAATGGTACGGCACTTTACGAATGTGTCACCGCTATATTCATAGCTCAGGTTTACGGAATAGATCTTTCTATTACCCAGCAGATTGTGATTGTTCTAACATCTTTGTTGGCAGCTGTCGGTACTGCGGGTATTCCGATGGCCGGAATGGTGATGCTGACTATTGTTCTCAATGTGGTAGGACTTCCTCTTGAAGGTATCGGTCTCGTACTCGCAGTTGAGCAATTGTGCGATATGCCGCGTACAATGATAAATAGTTACGGAGACTCTTGCGGAGCTGTCATTGTGGCTCACAGTGAAGGAGAAAAGCTGACAATTTAGCTATATTTCAAATAGTTGATTCTGTCGCTAAAATAGTTGAATTCGGTAAAATAAAGTTAAATTTTTTCTTGCCTATAGGGATTATCGTGTATATTTGCCGAAATTTGTATGCAATGAAAGAAATAAAATTGGCAGCTTTAATCGTCATGATTATGATGATTTCAGGTTGTGTGCAATATCAGCCTAAAAAAGAAAAAGAGGAAGAACCTTCAGAATTTGATTATTCAACTCTTACCGAAATCTCATTAAAGATAGACTATAAGTTTGAAGCAGTGATTCCTTTTCAGATTTTCACAGAAGATCCGATAATCTATTCAAATACGAGCAGCAAGATTACGCTTAGGACGGATATTAATCCTATTGCTGCCGGATTTACCAACAATTTGGGAATTTATTCCAACGGCAAAGTGGAAATTCCCGCTTATGTCAAGACACTGTATATCTACTCTCCGGCATTTTATGCGCAGACACTGATTGTCGCTACAGTTTCAGGGAAGGAAGTTTCAGCATCTGCAGAAGTTCCAGAAGTGGCTGAAGCTCCCCAAGAAGCTCCCCAAATGGCAGAGACAAAAGCACCTAAATCGACATCTTCTTTTGTCGGCAGACCTGCCATTACTGATTGGAAATGCTGGTTAGGAACTGTCAACAGCAATAACGGACGTCCGAATTATCTATTGACAGGTGACGATACCTTGAACATTTCAAAATCGATGGTTTCAACTCTATATCGTGCCATGGCCTCTGTTATCAATAGGGGATCAAGTTGTCCAGAGATGTATCGCGCAGTTGCAGACATGCTTGTTGTAAAGGATGCCGAAGTTGCAGTTACCATGCTTGGCGGAAATACATGCTGGAACAACTCTTTGGGATACTATTATTATAAAGAGGGAAATAAACCTCAAAGTTTGAATGATGTGGAAATAATAGCCCTTTTCCCAAATACTCAAGATGGATATTGGTCTCAAAGCGGTATCAAAAGTGTCAATTCCGGAATAAGGAGAGGTGATGCCGCACAGCTGATTTTTTATCCGAATATTGCTTCCGGATCAAAAGAAGGCTCCACTAAAATATTCCCTGCAGGGTATAAAATCGGTTTTGTCATTGCCACAAACGGATGGGATGGAACAAACTCTCGAAATGATGCATTTTCAGAATACGGATGGGTTACCGGTACAAGATATTATGCTTCTTCCACCGTGGGATTGAGTTCTCAAAGCCAATATATTTCAGGGGCGCACACTGCTTTGTTTTCATACGGAGACTATAATATGATATGTTTTGAAGATTATCGCGATGATGATAATTTCAGTGATGTCGCATTCTGCCTTCGTTCAAACCCTGTCGATGCGATAGGAGATATAGTCGTTGTCGATACCACATCGCTTGAGACATACGCTACAACAGGTGGAATTTATGCGTTTGAGGACAATTGGCCCAAAAAGGGAGATTATGACATGAATGATGTTCTGGCAACTTGTTATCGTACCACCTATATTAATTCCGACAATCAAATAACCAGAGAATTTGTAACTATCGAACCATTCACAAATTACGCAGTGTTTACCAACGGTATTTCGTATGTAATAGATGTTCCGGTTTCCGATGCCGTTATTACCGACAGTGTCAAAGTAGCAGGTTCTACATTGTACATGGAAGCACAATTTTCTAAAGCAGCAGATATGACCGCAAATGGTACTATCTTCAGACTTACCAATGATGTAAAGAGGGACAAGTTGAATGAGTACAGGATAACACTTGTCTATAACTCTCCAATATCGTCGAGACCTGACGGAAGAGTATTTGTCAATAGGGGAGACAGAGAGATTCATATCCCGTTTGAGGCTCCTACTTCTCAAATGAATACTTCTTATTTCGGTACAGAGGATGACAAGACTGTATGGACTCAGAGAAATTTCTACTCATCTACAGGCAATTATCCATTTGGAATATTTTTGTCAAATGCCACAGAAAATGATTTGATTAAGTTGTTGAATGCAGACAACGAAAAAATCCCAATTGATCAACTCTATCCGAAATACAGCGAATGGGTAACATCAAATGGGACTTTATATCCAAATTGGTACAAAGAGTAACTCTTATTTGCCTGATTCCTTTACAAGGTATTGGAAAATACCAAGGAAAGTGTCGTATCCTGCAGATGTAAATATTTCAGGATGGAATTGAACTCCCATAATGACAGCTCCGCCGTCTTTATATCCGTTCAATTTGCCTATCCTTTCCATAGCCTCAATTACGCCGTCCGCGCTTTTAGCTGTGACCTTAAATCCGACCGGGACGTCTTTTACAGCCTGATGATGGAAAGAATTGACGGCAACATCTTGAGTGTTAGTCTGTTGCTCAAGCAGTGAGCCTTTGTCTATATTGATAGTGTGTGTGCCGTAACTTCCGGGAGTTCCTCCCTGATAATGTTTGATGTAACTATTCTTAATCTGGGATGGAATATCCTGATAGAGAGATCCTCCGAAAGCAATACTCAATAGTTGGTGTCCGCGGCAGATACCGAGTACGGGAATGCCTTTGGCAACTGCTGCTCTGACAAGTTTGACATCAAATTCGTCTCTTTGTGGAGCAATGGTTCCGTTTGCCCTCAGGGGCTCTTCGTTATACCATTTCAGTGGGTCGAAATCTTCTCCGCCTGTCATAATCAGGCCGTCAATGGCTTCAACTATTGATGCAATTTGTGCATCATCTGTGGTTACGGGAATTACCACGGGAACTCCGCCGGCAAGGCGTACAGCATTGACGTATGTACAATTGGCAATTTGTTTGGAGCCGTCAGAGTAGCCTGAAACGCCGATTATCGGTGTTTTGGCAATAAGATTGACTGCAAGAAGCAATACAGAAATTAATAGAGTTGTTTTTTTCATGATAGTATAGTGTGTTATTTACTTACTCTTGTCCAAGGTCCGAAATCCTCTCCTTCTCCGAAATCAATCTCAAAGGATGCAGCCTTTTTCCCTTTATCATCCAACTTGAAAGTTATGTCAAATCCGGTTCCGTCTGAACGGAAGTTGTATTTAGTGTCGCTTATGTGCTTCAGTTCATGTTTCCACCCCTGCCTGCCTACTTTGATATACAATTTTCCTTTCTCGAGTGTAATCCAGGCATCTCCAAAAAGGTTGTCCTTGCCGTATTTGCCGACGAGAGCCTTGGGTGCGGGTGCAGGAACAATTACTTTGGAGGCTTCCGCGGTTGAGTCTCTTGCAGCCTTGTCTGTTGCCGAACTATACCAATCTTCAAGATAATCTGCATTATAGTCTTTGTCCGGCAAACCGAGATATAAATCAATCAGACGTCTCATTATGGCATATCGCGGTGAAGCAGGGGCTTCGGAATTAACCTGAATGGTCATACCAAGTTTATTTTCAGGAATATACATACATAAAGTGGTCATGCCCCATGTGGTACCTGTATGGAAATAGATACGTCCCTTTTTGGTCTGTTCGATAAACCAGCAGTGACCGTAAAGGGTGGTGGCGTTATCATATTGTGATGTAATGGTGACCCCCTTGTGCAAGTATCTCATGTTTTTTTCGGAAATTATCTGTTCGTCTCCCACTTTCCCCATATTGAGATGAAACTGAGCCCACTTGATCAGATCTGTCGGAGTACAGCAGATAGATCCTGCAGGACCGATTACAGTGAGCCACCAAAGGGCCTGTTCTTCACCATAGAGGGGATTGACTACCATTTTTCCGTTTTTAGAGAGAAATTCATAAGGGAGGGCTGCATTGTCTGCAGCGGCAAATCCTTCTCCATTGAACGTGGAGGCATTCATCCCGAGTTTGTCGAAGATACGTTCCTGAATATTGTCTTCCCAGCTTTTGCCGGTAAGTGTCTCAATAATTTTGG
This sequence comes from Bacteroidales bacterium, assembly GCA_028686425.1. Classification (GTDB taxonomy): domain Bacteria; phylum Bacteroidota; class Bacteroidia; order Bacteroidales; family UBA932; genus Cacconaster. The sequence goes on from JAQUBZ010000003.1 coordinate 106,887, forward strand.
CGGCAGGGATAAAGGTTATATTGTTGTACTGATACTCCCCTCTGAAAATATATGCCGGTTTGAGGAGTGCGAGCATCTGATAGACATCATCCCTGTCATATCCCAGATTGGGGATGTATGTACATACCTGTCCGCCAAGTCCGGTTCGATGGGAGGTCAGGTCTTTGACTTGAAGATGTTCGCTTACCCATGGGTCATACATCTTGAAGTCCGGAAGGATGTTTTTGACGGTATCTTCCCATTTCAGCAGCCCTTCATCAACAAGCTGTGCCAAAACGGCTGCGGTAAATGATTTGGAAACGGAGCCGATCTGAAACAGAGTATTTTCATCAACTTTGTCCTCAGGTTTGTTCATGTCCTTTACTCCGTACCCTTTTGTAAAGATTACACTGTCATCTTTGATTATGGCAACCCCCATTCCAGGAATCTGCCAATCGAGGCGAACCTTTTCGATGTAAGAATCAATGTTTTGCAGAATTTCCTTTTCACTTTTAATCTCTTGAGTATAGCCTGACAATGGCAGCATGACAAGGAGTGAAATTATAAAAAGCAGGCGTTTCATATTTTTAATTGTTTAGAAAGACAAATATAGCGAACTTTATTTTAAAAATAATACCTATATTTACCAAATAAAACTAAACGGTATGGGAATTTTTTTTAAAAGGAGTGAAAAGTGGTCTTCCAATTTTAAAAAGGCGAACATTATAGTTTTTTTATTTGCGATAGCTCATGTAGTCACGTGCTTTTTGCTTCATGATACTAAAGTAGGGGACGGTTTCTTCCTGACAATTCTGACGATTGCGATGATATTTTGTCTGATTCGCTTCTATGCAAGTCCTTTTGATGTATTTTTGGGAATAGCTCTTCTCGGGTGTTTCGCCGGTTTTTATTTCGGAACCACTATGGGAGATTATCTTACCTCGATCAGGCCCGAATGGGGAGTGTTTAACAATATGATTGTGACGTTTGTCACAACGGAGGTGCTGGGATTTGCAACTATTCTTGTGATAGGCAAAAAATCCAAATAGCCATGTCCGGGGAGAACAAAGAGTTCAAATACGGACAACTTGTCGAGATTGCATTTCTTGCACTGCTTGTGGTAGTCGCGAGGATGTTGATTGAGAATATGCTGCCTATATTTTCCGAGTGGGCGGGAGAAACTTTCTTTGTCGCTCTGCGGACCTTGTTGAGAAATTATCCACTGACCTTGTTGATGCTGATCGGTGATTTTGCCCTTATAAAGATACTTGTCAAGAATTATTCATACGGTGAGTCTTTTATGAAAAGGACTATGCTCGAATTGTCGGGTGTAATATTCATTGCTGTGGTTTCTGCCGTTCTTATGCAGTTGTCGGCAGAGCAGGTGGCCGGAACAACGTTGAATGCACGGATATTCCTCACATTTGTCGTCAGTTTCGTACTGAATATCATCATTGCCGTAATGATTGATATTTTTTCTTATACAAGGTGGAAAAGAAAAACTGCAATCGACGAGGAGGTTAAGCTGCGCAGACAAGCCAATTACCAGTATCAACTCCTTAAGGGACAACTTAATCCGCATTTTTTGTTCAACAGCTTGAATGTGCTTGATTATTTGATATATAAAGATCAGGACAGGGCTTCAGACTATGTTAAGAAACTTGCCAACGTATATAGATATCAATTGAATATCGAGTCTCATCCGACAGTGACACTTGAAGAAGAAATTGAGTTTGTGACAATGTATGTAGGGCTTATCAAAGAGAGATTCACAGATGCTGTGGTGGTAAATGTCAATATCTCAGATGAGTATTTGAAGCGTAAAATTGTCCCATGCGGCCTGCAGTTGTTGATAGAAAATGCCGTAAAACACAATGTGGCGAGTATAAGACAGCCATTGTGTATAAATGTTTTCATAGAGGACGAGTTTGTGGCTGTATCCAATCTTGTCAATTTGAAAATTCACACCAATGCCACGAGCGGTGTGGGACTTGAAAATATCAACAGGCAATATCAAATACTATTTCACTCCAATATTGTGGTTGAAAAGGACGAAAACTATTTCAAAGTCAAAATACCTTTATTTGTTTAGATATGAATGTACTGATTATAGAGGACGAAATCCCTGCCCAACAGCAATTGTTGAGATTGCTCAGCAAACATTTTCCCGATTTGAAAGTGGCGGGAATTCTTGATTCCATTACAAGTGCCGAATCATGGCTGAAAATTAATGCTCCGGATATTATTTTTATGGATGTTGAGCTTTCGGATGGTACCTGCTTTGAATTGTTCAACAGGGTTGAAATAAGTTCAAAGGTTATCATTACCACGGCATACGAAGACTATGCTTTGCCGGCATTCAAGACCAAGTGTATAGATTATCTTTTGAAACCCATTGACGATGCGGCTTTTACTGAATCCGTAGAACGATGTATCAATTTCTGCAGGCCGATAAAAAATGAGCAGCCTCTCAATGAGGAAAGTCGCAAAAAGCCATTTAAGCAGCGCTTTACCATCAACATAGGCAATAATATCATAATTGTGGAGAGCAGCTCAATAGCCTACTTCTATTCCGAAAATAAAGCTACTTACCTTGTGACAAATGACCGCCGTCAGTATTTGATGGATTTAAGTCTTGATGCAGTTGAGGAACAGCTCGATCCGGCCGTTTTCTTCAAGTTGTCGAGAGGCTGCATTGCAAGTCTGCAAGCCATTTCGGGAATATCCAAACATTTCAATTCGAGATTGAAGGTGACTCTTGTTCCGGATATGATAGATCCGATATTGGTGTCAAGGGCACGTGCTCCTCTGTTGATGGAGTGGCTTGAGCGCTGAAACTATCAAAATTGGGTTTCAATTTGATGCAATTCGTCCGGATATTCTTACAATTCGGCAGGAAATATTTATTATATAAGGTATTTTATAGTTAGTTTCGTTAATCGTTAATCTAAATAGTAACTGTAAAAATACAAATATGAATAAGCAAAAGATGAGTTTCTGGAATATCTTCAACATGAGTTTCGGCTTTTTGGGTATCCAGTTCGGATTGGCTCTTCAAAATGCAAATGTCAGCAGAATACTCCAATCATTCGGAGCGGATGTTCAGCATTTATCCCTGTTTTGGCTGGCAGCACCTTTGACAGGGATGATTGTTCAGCCTATTATCGGCCACTACAGTGACAGAACATGGACAAAACTTGGAAGAAGACGACCATATTTTCTCGTAGGAGCGATTCTTGCCTCTATTATGTTGTTTTTGATGCCTAACTCTCCGGCGATGGCTCCTATTCTCTCTCCATTGTTGATTGGTGCAGGCATT
>JAQUBZ010000004.1 GCA_028686425.1 Bacteroidales bacterium
TATGTAGAAAGGGAATAGTTGGGGTCTTGGCTTAAGCATGCATAGTATGCTTGGAAATGTGGGTAGTACTCGGACTGTTGGTCCTTGAGTGTAAACGAATTTAGCGGATCCATTGTCTTTCTGTTTTTAGCGCAAAGGTATTTATATCTATATCCTTTGTCAAGACGTCATCGCGGAGACGCTTACGTCAGCGATTTCACCCCGTGGCAAACAGACCCTTGAAAGCCACGGGGTGAGCCATAATTAGTCCGACTTCTTACATCAGAATCATACAAAAACACCAGATCTTGACAGCGACACGGACACTGAGGTCTGGAGTTTTTGAATAATCATAATGTCATATTAAGTGAAATAATGCTTATTTTTACAAGTAATTTAATAGTGGAAAAAGATGAGAAGCGACAAAATCAAATTATTTGAGAACAGAAAAGTCCGCACAGAATGGAATGTGGATAGTGAAGAGTGGTATTTTTCAGTAGTGGACATAGTCTCAGTGCTGACAGATAGTGATTATGATACTGCCAGAAAGTATTGGAAGGTGCTGAAGGGCAGACTAAATGACGAAGGCAGTGAACTGGTAACAAATTGTTACCAGTTGAAAATGGTAGCTGCTGATGGAAAGTTGAGATCTACAGATGTCTTTGATACTAAAGGTGTTTTACGCCTTGTCCAGTCCATTCCATCTCCCAAAGCAGAGCCGTTTAAGTTATGGTTGGCGCAGGTGGGAAGTGAACGTCTGGACGAAATTGCCGATCCGGAAAAAGCGATTTTACGTGGAGCAGACTTTTATCGTGCAAAAGGTTATACAGAAGGCTGGATTAATCAGAGGCTGCAAACCATCGAGATGCGTAAAGAACTTACAGATGAGTGGAAAGCCAGAGGCATCGACAAAGAAAAAGATTACGCCATTTTAACTAATGAAATGACAAAGGCTTGGAGCAGCCTTTCTGTTAAGGAATATAAGGAATTGAAAAATCTCAAAAAGGAAAACCTGCGTGATAATATGACGAATCTTGAGTTAGTACTTAATATGCTTGCAGAAGTATCAACCACTGCCATTTCGAAGCAGGAACAACCAGAGACATTCTCAAATAGTCTGCACATTGCCAAACGTGGTGGAAAAATAGCCAAAAATGCAAGAACCGATATTGAAAATCAGCTTAGACATTCAATCATTTCCACACTTAATGCAAAAGACAAACCGGCATTAGAGATAAAGTCAACGGATGAAAAATCAGAGTAATATAATAATATAGTACATATCGCATAGTACGCTGTATAACGTTGGATGAGTAAGTGGCTTTTTCTACCAAAAAACGGGGAATTAACTTTGTAAAAATTCGGGGAAACAAAGTTACCGATTACACAGGGAAACAAAGTTACCGATTACATTTAGTGGGGAAATCACATTAATCCGGGATAGAGGGTGTAGCGAATACCAAGAAAAGTGATTTTTTTGGTATGTTGAGTTTTTTTCTTATCTTGCGAAGAGTAACGAATATAACCTATGAAAAGCAGTAACTTGCCGAATATCAAAAAAATAATGGGGGGGGGCGATTAAACCCTGAGACTGTTCCGCAGGTAATCTCTGCAAGGGGTGTCGGAACATCAAATTTACAGACCGAATCATCAGGCAATTGTGACACGCGCCACTGCAGGCGTGTGTTTTTGTGTGCCATGCTCCGACTATTATCGGAAAACTAAAACAAATGCTTATGAATAAGGAAGAGAAGACAGTCTATACGTCCCCTGTAATGGAGATGGTGGAATTGGAAAATGAACAAGGCTTCGCTGTCTCATTTTCGGGTGGCGGTACATCGCCGTTTGAGAATGACGGAGAGGGCAGTTGGAATTAACGACACGGAGTATAAACATTAAAAGAAAAAGATATGAAAAAAGTATTATACAATATCTCCGCAGCATTATTCGCTGCCGCAATGCTCTCTGCCGCTGCATCCTGCAGCAAACAGGAGACACCGAACCTCCCGGAAGAGCCAAAGGCGGAGACCATTACCCTCAGCGCTTCGATGGAGCTTCCAGACTCCGAGACGAAGACCTCGCTCGACGGCCTGAGTGTGAAATGGAGTGATGGGGACAGGATAAGCGTCTTCTTCGGAAACAACACTACTAATAATGAATTTACCCTTAGCAGCGGCGACGGGGAGACGTCCGGCAGCTTTACCGGCGAAGCATCCCAAGCGAGCGAGACACTCTATGCTGTCTATCCCTATAAATCGACTACGAGCATAAGCGGGAACACAGTCAGCCTCACTTTGCCTGCCGTCCAGACCTACAAGGCCGGAGGCTTCGCGGACGGCATGAACCCTGCTGTAGCCAGTACCTATGATTGTGGAAACCTTGAATTCAAGAACATCTGCGGTATATTGAAACTTGACTTGAAGCTCCCGGGCTCGGATGATCCTACTGTTGCGCTACCTCTTGTAGAAGTAAAACTGCCAATCCAAAAGATAGTCATCTACAGCCATACCGATAAACTCAGCGGAGAGGGTACAGTCAGAGATGTCTTGGTTCTATTTACTGAAGAAGACACGGTGATCCAATATTTTGTTAAGAAATTAGAAATGTCTCCCACAGCCTCCAATACCGTCACACTTGATGTTGGCGGTGCTACTATATCTAATTCTTCAGTAAAGTCCTTTTATATAGTGCTTCCGCCCACTACCGGCAAATTATATGTCACAGTGTTTGGAGGCACCAGCAGTACCAGTACGATGACCAAAAGCACTGTTTCGACCATCAGCCGAAACAAGATTCGTCCGATGCCGACACTCGACTTTGTTGGAGTAGCCGGTGTCAGCTTGAGTGCACAGGGAACTTCCAACTGCTACATAGTGAGCGAAGCGGGGAATTACAGCTTCGATGCTACTGTAATGGGCAACGGAGCTGTCGGTATAATTTCAGGAGGAGGCTTTCCCACCACAGATGCCCATATAACTCCCGCTCCAGTCTCAGCCCAGATACTTTGGCAGGACAAAAGAACCAGTCTCCAACCCCCATACACCTATCCGATTTCAGATGTCTCCCTTACCAGCGGCAGGGTTACATTCAAGGCCTCAGGAGTAAAAGGTAATGCTGTGATAGCAGTCTATGACGGCCCGAATGGCACAGGAAACATCCTCTGGTCCTGGCATATCTGGTGTACCGACACTCCGGCTGAGCAGCCATACAAGAACCTTGCAGGCAAAGAGTTCAAACTTCTCGACCGTAACCTCGGAGCGACTGCGGCAACACCTATAGTAGGGCCTATAAATACGGAAACATTACCCACATACGGACTGTTATACCAGTGGGGCAGGAAAGACCCGTTCCCAGGGAGTGCGGGTGTCGCTTCGAATACAGAGAAGGAACTGAACAAGAGTGACGGAAGCACATATACAATGAGCGATGAGGGATACATAGTGGCTACGGATACCGATAAGGGCACCATTGATAACACCATAGCGAATCCTGCCATTTTCTATTATGGTATAGAAGCTTCAAGTTACGATTGGCATTATGCAAGCAGAAATAATTACCTCTGGGGCAATCCGAGAGGATACGCAGCAGATTACACAGCATCCAAGTCCATCTACGATCCTTGCCCTCCGGGGTACATGGTGGCACCGAATGACACTTGGACGAGGTTCACATCCACAGGAAAAAATTCTTCACAAAGAAATGAATTTAATCTAAGTGGAAGTTTTGACAACGGTTGGACATTCCATACGACAGAATGGCAATCAGGTTCATCATCGTGGTATCCTGCTGCGGGCAATAGGGAATACATCAATGGTTCTCTGTCAGATTCAGGCTTCGGCGGCTACTGTTGGAGCAGCTCTCCCAGCTCTTCTGGGAGCTACAAAGCCGGTTATCTTATGTCCAGTTCGCTCTTCGTGCGTCCGCAGGATTACGACAATCGCGCTTATGGGCTTTCGGTTCGGTGTAGTTTAGTGGGTGGAAAATAGTCTAATAATTTTTGAACGCACCGGGTGCGCTCCTTACAAACAGCTGTAGTCCGTCAAGGGTTGCAGCTGTTTGTGTTTAGTGGCAGCCGCCAATTTAAATAAATGATTATAATACGCTTTATGTTTTGCGCAGATATTCTGTAAACTTTTACAACTTGGATATAAAGCTCTTGTGAAATCGACAAACTTTATATAAATTCGCAGATTGTATATTGTAATTGGATAATGGCTTTTTTGGACAAATTTACGCGAGCAACCAATTCGCAGAATTTCATTCCGGAGATAGACGGGTTTAGATTTTTTGCGATTATTACTGTTGTTTTGATGCATCTGAATGTCGGATTTTGCAGAACAGCCGGATTGAATTACAAAGATGGCATGATGGTCATCTGCAGCCTTTCATGGTTCTTGAACAGGGGAGGATTGGGGGTTCAGGTATTTTTTTCGATCAGTGGATTTATCCTCAGCATGCCGTTTTTGAAGTACTATCTTCAACGGAACAATACTATTCTTGGCAACCATCTTATACCCAAGCCGAAATTAGGCAGTTACTATTTGCGAAGATTGACAAGGCTTGAACCTCCGTTTATAATCGCCATAACATTCTTTTTTATTGTGCATGTCGTATTAAAGGAGGTACCGATAAAAGAGTTGACACAACACTTCATAGCCACACTTACATATTTGCACTGTATTATTTATAATGCGTGGTCAACGATAAATCCTGTCACATGGAGTCTCGAGACAGAAATACAGTTTTATCTTCTTGCTCCGTTTATTTGCAAATGGATATTCCAAAAGAGCAGGAATCCGGCATCCATAATAGCTGTTCTCTCCGTAATAACATTGTTGGGAGCATATTATTTCAAAGATACATATCATGACTTGCATCTCTCTTTTTCTCTGCTTCAGCAATTGCCGTTTTTTCTGGTAGGAATATTGGTGGCGTACATTTATCTGACTAATAAATCATTTCTTGAAAAGAAAAGTGTGCTGTTTGATGTCATTGGATTGGGTTCTATGTTCCTCCTGTTTTATTTCTCATTCGGCTACTTTATTTCCGATGTGGGATTTATTTTGTTTTTGTTTCTGCTGTTTATTTCAGTATTCAAAGGCAGATTTATGAATATGGTATTTACGAATAAGTTAATATATGTGATAGGCGGTATGTGTTATACTATTTATTTGTTGCATTATCCTTTCTTCTATCTGATATGCAATTACACCAAGCCGCTGATTATTTTCGACAGTTATGCTTTGAATTTCTGGATTCAGGCATTTGTGATACTGCCTCTGCTGCTGGTGGTCTGCGGATTATTCTACTATTTCATTGAGAAACCATGCATGGATAAAAACTGGCCTAAGAAGTTGTGGATGAAGATTTCCGGTTCAAGGTGTAAAAACAACTGATATTTTTCAATGATATACAAAGAGAGGCGATCTATCTGACCGCCTCTCTTTGTAAGTGTGATATATGGTAAATTACATTACGTCAGCTACAGCTTTTTGTAAATCTTCTCCGCGAAGGTCTCTTTTAACAATTGTTCCATCAGGACCAAACAGGATGATGTGAGGGATTCCCAAAATGCCATAAACGTTGGTAGGAGTTTTGTCATCTCCGACAAAAATCTGATTCCATTTCATACCCATCTCTTCAATGGTCTTTCTGCTGTTGGTATTGTCACCATCCCATACGGCAACACCCAACACAACAAGTCCTTTCTTCGTATATTTATCGTAAGCGGCTTTGATGTTCGGAATTTCCCTTTTGCAAGGTCCGCACCATGATGCCCAGAAATCAACGAGTACATATTTGCCTTTTCCTACGAAATCCGAAAGATTTACATCTTTTCCATCAGGAGTTTTTCCTGAAAAATCAATAAACATGCTTCCTTCGGCTGTTTTTTCTTTTGCAACCATTGATTCTCTGACAGATTGGAAGTTTTTATCGTTTTTGATAAAATCGGCTCCTTTATCAAGAAATTCGTCAAGATTGGCAACGCTTTCAAAGTCATAGATGAGATATTGAAGTGATAAGTGTCCTAACGCATTGGATGTATTGGCAAAGTAAGTTGCTTTCCAATAGTTGTTTAATTGTTCCTGTGTCTTTTCATAAATTTCATTGACAGCGTTGTCTGCTTCTTCCCCTTTAAGGGTTTCATTAAATTCTTTTATTTTAGCAGACATTATTTTACGAACGGAATCCTGATATGCCAGAATTGATGAATATTTTTCATTGAGCGGAGTTCCGGAAACTTTTGAAGGTTCATTCAGATTGATGTTGATAGTGCCTTTTTCAGGGATAAACATCGCATAATTCATGTTTCTTATTTTTGCATCGGTGGCAAGTGAAATTCTTTTGATGGTGCTGTCGCTTGCAACGCCTGTGATTTCAAATGTACCGTCAATAATTTGAATTGTGTCCTTTTCATTTGTCAACCGGTCGGTCATTATGATTACAGCTCCGGGAGTTGTTGATAATGAGTCGGTAATGGTACCTTTAACGGTATAGGTGCTCTCTTTTTGAGTGCATGACACTGCCATCAATATGGTGGCAAGTAAAATCAGATGTTTTTTCATTGTATAAATATTTTGTAATTTTTTTTGCAAATCCGACACAAAGGTAATATATTTGTTCTCATAATTATAAGAAATGAATTTTATTGCTCAAAATAATTGGTGGTGGCGTCGCTTACAACTCATAAGGTCGTAAGGAACGCAGCGCCGTGATTTTTTTTTGAAAAGGAACAGGCCTTGTCGCACTTGCGGCAGGGCCTGTTCCTTTTTTTTGCGCTCCATCGGATTTTAGGAAATTATAAATTGTTAAATATTGATAAGATGAAAACTTACAGAACTTTTTTGGCTGATGAAAACGGCTGCTTTGGAAATTTCGGAGGAGCTTATATCCCCGAACAATTGAAAAAATGTATTGATGAACTTCGTGAAAACTACTATGATATGATCACAGCTCCTGATTTTCGGGAAGAATATGATAACTTGTTGCAAAACTACGTTGGAAGGCCGTCTCCACTCTATTTTGCCAATAGACTTTCAGATAAATACAAATGCAGAATCTATCTGAAAAGGGAGGATTTGAACCATACGGGAGCACACAAAATCAACAACACAATAGGACAGGTGCTGCTGGCCGGGCGAATGGGCAAAAAACGAATTATAGCAGAAACGGGGGCCGGACAGCATGGCTTGGCTACGGCCACGGTATGTGCATTGATGGGAATGGAGTGTACTATCTATATGGGCGAAATGGATATGCAAAGGCAGCAATTAAATGTTGAAAAGATGAAAATGCTCGGTGCTCAAGTGGTACCGGTAAAGAGTGGATCAGGAACCCTGACAAATGCCGTGGATGCCGCATTGCAGGATTGGTGTTCCAATGAAAAGGATACCTTTTATATAATAGGCTCGGCAGTAGGACCTCATCCATATCCCGATATGGTGTCATATTTTCAGTCAGTGATAAGTCGTGAAATAAAATATCAATTATTGGAGCAGGAAGGACGTGATTATCCCGATTATCTGATAGCCTGTGTGGGGGGAGGAAGCAATGCATCAGGGACAATGTTTCACTATATTGACGAACCGAGAACCAAGATAGTGCTTGCAGAGGCTGCGGGCAAAGGTTTGCATAGCGGATATAGCGCCGCTACAGTAAATGAGGGCGTCATAGGCATTCTGCATGGATCTAAAAGTCTTGTCATGCAGGATGAAAACGGCGAATTGAAAGAGGCCTATTCTATTTCAGCAGGGCTTGATTACCCAGGGGTCGGGCCAATGATTGCCAACTTATCCATATCGGGGAAGATAGATGTTCAGGCAGTTACGGATGAAGAGGCTGTTGCCGCCGCATTTGAACTCACAAAAATGGAGGGGATTATACCTGCCTTGGAAAGTTCCCACGCTCTCGGGCTATTGCCCAAATTGAATGCTGAAACGAATGACGTAGTTGTTATTACAGTTTCCGGCAGAGGTGACAAAGATATGGTCACCTATACAAATTATTTATGAAAATCGTAAATAGTTTGTAAATTTGTTGAAACTATTAATTGCAATATGAAAAACTTTTTTGCAAATCTTGTGTTGCTGACCATTTTATCTTGTATTCCGATGGGGGCACAAGATAAATTGCACAAAATCACCTTCTCTCCGTCATGGATGCCGCAAGCACAATTTGCCGGTTACTACGTGGCATTGGAAAAGGGATTTTACAGAGATGCCGGTTTGGATGTAGAGATAATTATTCCTTCCAATTCCAGCCCCTCTGTTTTGAAATTAAAAACAGGTGAAGTCGATATAATCTCTACTCAGTTAGTTCAGGCAATTGCGGCTAAAGATGCGGGGACAGATCTTGTCAATATATGTCAGACAAGCCAGGTCAACGGTCTTGTGATAGTTGCTCAGCCTCAATATACTTCGCTTGAAGATTTGATCGGGAAGAGGGTTGCATCATGGAAAAGCGGATTTTCGGAACTTGCCTACTGTATGGCTAACGATAACGGGCACAATGTGGAGTGGATTGACATACCGTCGGGAATTAATTATTTTATCAGTGGAGCGGTTGACGGTATTCTGACGATGTACTATAATGAATATTTTCAAGTTATGAATTGTGGTAAAAAAGTGACCGAACAGAATGTTTTTCACCTCTCTGAGTATGGATATAATGTCCCTGAAGATGGATTATATTGTCTTAGAAGCGCTTATTTAAATCATGAAAAGGAGATGAATGCCTTTGCACAAGCCTCGAAGCGAGGGTGGGAGTATGCACGTGAACATACGGATGAAACAATAGATATTGTGATTAAAACCATGAAGATACACAATATTGCAAGCAGCCCTTCTCATCAGAAGTGGATGCTTGCAAAAATACTTGAATTGCAGATTAACAAAGAGACCGGACAGGCTTCTTATACATTAGATCCCAAAACTTTCAAATTTGCAGTGGATGTTCTGAAAAAGAATAATCTGATTAAAAATGATGTCACATACGACAGTTTCGTATCACCTGAAACACGTGTAAAATGAAACTATTTTATAATATAAAGCACTCATTTTCAGCACGTTTCAGTCTGTATATTCTGATACTTGTGGGAGTTGTATTTTTAGCCACTCTTTCCATAACATATATCAACTCTTACAGAACCATTGAGAATGCGGCTCGTGAAAATGCCGAAATTACCATGGAGAAAACGACTCTTGAAATTGAGAGTTTGCTTTCAGGACTCAGCAAAACTGTGGATAATGTTGCAAGAATACTTCAAAAGGAGCCTTTTCATCCCGATTCCCTCTATTCGATAGTTAGAGAAATCGTTGAGAACAATAGTGATGTCATTGGAAGCGCAATCGCTTTTGAACCGGACCATTTCAGGCAGAAAGGGTATTATTATTCTCCATACGCATATCGTGAAGGCGACAAGGTATCGGTCAAGCAGCTTGGCACAGTCGATTATGACTATTTTACAAAAGAATGGTATCAGATACCTAAACTGCTTGATAGAAATTATTGGACCGAACCCTATTATGATGAAGGTGGAGGAGAAGCCGTGATGTGCACGTATTCATCTATAATGAAGGATGAAAATGGCAATTTTATGGGGGTTGTAACGGTTGATATTTCATTGGACTGGCTTAGCAATCTTGTTCAGTCTATCAAGCCGTATCCCAATTCATATTCATTTCTTATCGGTTGCGGAGGCACTTATATCGTACATCGTCAGAAGAACAGGATATTAAATGAATCCATATTTTCAATCTCATACGAAGAGCCTGACCCGTCTATTTCTCAAAGGATAGGGCAGAAGATGGTTGATGGCGAGACAGGAGAGGAAATAGTTATGAATGATGATTATCTTGCATATATCTTTTATGCTCCTATCGAGAATATAGGATGGTCATTAGCTATGGTGTGCCCTGCTGATGATATTTTTGCAGAGCTGACACGGACATCAAGAACTATCGGACTCTACTCTATTGGCGGACTTTTGTTAATTTTTGTATTTTGCCTTATTGCAATCCGAAGAGTTACCTCTCCTCTGAAATCTTTTGCCGTTTCTGCAAAGAAGATTGCGCATGGAGATTTCAACGTGGCATTGCCTGTAATCAAATCTGAAGATGAGATGATGGAGCTGCGTAATTCGTTTGACTATCTGCAGAAAGAGCTTGTAAGATATATGGATTCTCTTCAAAATACGGCTTCGGCCAAAGAGAAGATAGAGAGTGAGTTGCGAATAGCAAGGCAAATACAGCTCGGCATGATTCCTAAGACATTCCCTGCATTTCCGACCCGTACAGATATGGATATTTATGCAATATTGAATCCGGCCAAAGAGGTCGGGGGAGATTTGTACGACTTCTATATCGATGGAGACCGCCTGCTTTTCGTCATTGGCGATGTTTCGGGAAAGGGGGTTCCTGCCTCTTTGCTGATGGCTGTTACCAGAAGTATGTTCCGTTCGGCTTCGGCTTATCTGCACAGCCCTGCAGAGATAGTTTCCGCTTTGAGCGCTGCCATAGTGGATAGTAATGACTCCAATATGTTTGTAACATTGTTCCTTGGAATACTTAACCTTAAAACAGGCGAAATTAATTACTGCAATGCAGGACACAATCCTCCTGTGTTGTTAAGTAGCGGCAATGTCGGATTTTTCCCTGTCGAGCCTAATATCCCTCTCGGACTTTTTGAGGGATTTGAGTACAAGGAGCAAAATGGGGTTATTCCAAACGGAGCGACTTTGTTTTGCTACACTGACGGTTTGACAGAAGCCGAAAGTGAAACAAAAGAGCTGTACGGGGAAGATCGTCTGTTGAAAGTATTGGAGGATAAAGAGTTATATACCTCTAAAAATCAGATAAATGCAGTGTATGAAGATGTTCGCGCTCACGTGGGGAATGCCGATCAATCTGATGATCTTACTATGCTTTCAATCACTGTTTTTTATAAGACAATTTCTCGTAAAATAGTTATTACCAATGATTTATCGGAAATAGAAACTCTCAAATCCACGGTTGATTCATTCTGCGAAGAGGTGAAAATATCTCCGGAGCTCTCAATGCAGCTGCAGCTGGTGTTGGAAGAAGCTGTCACCAATGTGATACTATATGCCTATCCCGACAAAAAGGGAGATATTGAACTTGAATTATCTCAATGTAACGGACATTTGACGTTTGTTCTCAGTGACAGGGGCATTCCTTATAATCCGTTGGAAAAGGAGGATCCGGATGTCACTCTTGCTGCCGAAGAGCGACCAATAGGTGGTCTGGGAATATATTTTATCAAACAACTTATGGATGAAGTGGGGTACAATAGAAATGACGGGAAGAATATTTTTACAATGAAGAAAATACAAAACAATTAATTTAATATTATGGAGACAATTATTGAACAACAATCAGAAAAAACAATTATCAAGATTAACGGAAGACTTGATTCGATGAATTCGGGTGATTTTGAAAAGGCCATTACGCCTGTCTTGGAGGGAGCGATGAAAGATATAACGTTGGACTGCACGGATTTTGAGTATATCAGCAGTTCAGGATTGAGATTGTTTCTGACCTTGTTGAAACATTCTAAATCAAAAGGGGGCAAGTTGTGTATAAAGGCATTGAAACCTGAAATAAAAAGTGTCTTTGACATAGCCGGATTTACTCCTCTATTTCAATTTGAATAGTCATGTTGCGGAAATTATTCCGTGCTTTTTTGACGATAGTTATCGTCCAATCAGCTCTTGCTTGTTCAAATGACAAGAAGGACACAATTCGCTTGGAAAGCCTGAATGATATTTCCGACAAGCGAATAGCCGTTGTTATGGGGACAACACAGGATGATTATGCGTGCAAGACTTTTCCCGATGCCGTCATATCAAGGTATGAATCAGCCTCGGACATGGCAATATCTCTGACTCAGGGGCAGGTAGATGCTTTTCTGGCAGACGGGACAGAGGCAAAAATGATTGTCGAAGAATATCCTGAACTTATAATTTTTGAAGATCGGGTCTATTCCGAACTTTTCGGTATCGGATTTGGCGATGGCACCCTGAGAGACAAATTCAACATCTTTCTCGGCAAAATAAAAGAGAGCGGTCAACTGCAGAAAATTGTTTCAAAGTGGGAAAATAACCCGAGAGATGCCGTAATGCCCGATTTTGACTTTTCAAAAGACAATGGCTCGCTGAAAATAGGTACTAATCCCGTAATGATGCCTTTCGAGTACGTCAGGGATGGCAGATATGTAGGACTTGACATCGAAGTAGTATCCATGTTCTGCAAAGAGATACAAATGACCCCGGAATTTTCAAATATGCCTTTCGGATCTTTGATAGCGGCATTGTCAAGTGGAAAAGTCGATCTCATTTGCAGTGGAATTACAATCACACCGGAAAGGCAGAAACAGGTAAAGTTTTCAGAACCATACTATGAATCCAAAACAAGTATGATTACACTGAAAAAGTATGTAGATGGTTCCCGCCACAAAGTGATAGGTGTGCTGATGGGTTCTACCCAGGATTTTTTGGCGGCTGAATTATTTCCGGATGCCCAACTCAATCGGTATGAAAATGCCGACCAGATGGTGTTGGCTCTTAAAGAAAGAGTTTGCGACCAAATAGTGATAGATGACATAAGGGGAGAAGTATTGATAGATATTTATCCCGAATTCAAATATGTATCGGATTCTCTTGCAGCCGATTCGGTGGTTGTAGTCTCCTCATTGCAAAATAGAGCTATTATTGACCGTTTTAACTTGTTTCTGGAAGAAATTGAGCAATCTGGATTGCTTGATAGTATTTCCAAACAATGGTTTGTCAATCCATCCGGAGCAGTAATGCCTCCGATACCGGATGGAAAGAACGGAATCCTTAAAATAGGGACGACAGCTGAAGATTTCCCATATTCGTTTATCCGCGATGGGAAACCTGCCGGACTTGATGTCGATATGATGGTCAGATTTGCCGATTATATAGGTAAAAAGCCGGAATTTCAGATAAATACTTTCAGCGGTATGATTACTTCGGTACTGACAAGAAAAGTTGATATAGCGGCCAATACCATAATGCCGACAGAGGAGCGCAAGAAGCAGATGTCAATGTCGGAACCTTACCTTAAATATAATTCGGGGTTGATGGAGTCACAAAAAAGCGCTGTTTCAGAAGGGACATTTTTTGGCAAAGTAAAGGAAAGTTTTGATAACAATATTGTCAAAGAGAGGCGTTATTTGCTTATTTTAAACGGATTGAAGGTCACTCTGATTATCTCTCTGCTGTCGATATTGTTAGGGACCATACTCGGAGGCATTATCTGTGCAATGCGCATGAGCAAAAATGCAATAGCAAGGATAACAGCTAAAGTATATATTGACATATTAAGGGGTATCCCTCAGGTAGTGTTGTTGATGCTGATGTTTTATGTGGTATTTTCTTCAGTAAATTTAAGCGGAGTGATAGTCGCTTCCATTACTTTTGCCATGAATTTTGCCGCATACGTTGCGGAAATGTTCCGTACATCTATCGAGAGTATCAGCGTGGGGCAGAAAGAGGCAGGTATTGCACTTGGTTTCAGTAAAATAAAAACATTTATTTATATCATTATGCCGCAAGCGGTCAGACGTGTTCTTCCCGTTTACAAAGGGGAGTTTATCTCACTTGTCAAAATGACTTCCATTGTAGGATATATTGCGGTACAGGATTTGACGAAGGTGGGAGACATCATCAGAAGCAGGACTTTTGATGCATTCTTCCCGCTTATTTTCATAGCCATTCTCTATTTTTTATTGGCATGGCTGCTAACGTTGTTATTGAATTTGGTTGAATTAAAAACAGTTCCCCAAAGGGGAAAAGAATAGATATGGATGCAATGATTAAAGTCGAACATCTTTCAAAGAAATTTGACGACCTTGTGGTATTGAAAGATATCAACACAACAATATGTAAGGGGGAGGTAATCTCTATTATCGGCCCTTCAGGTACAGGTAAAAGTACATTTTTGAGATGCCTCAATCTTCTTGAAACACCTACAGGTGGCAGAATAGTAATTAATGGAGAGGATATTCTCTCTCCTAAAGCCGATGTCAATGCAATGAGGCAGAAAATGGGAATGGTGTTTCAGAATTTCAACTTGTTCGATCATCTCACAATTATGGACAATCTGACCATTGGCCCTGTCAAGTTGCTGGGAGTGAAAAAAGAAGATGCCGTGGCTCGCGGAAAGGAGCTTTTGCAGATGGTGGGACTTGCGGCAAAGGCCAACTCTTTTCCGAGTGAATTGTCCGGCGGGCAGAAGCAGCGTGTTGCAATAGCAAGATGCCTGTCGATGAATCCCGAAATAATTTTGTTTGACGAACCAACCTCAGCATTGGATCCCACCATGGTCAGCGAAGTTCTCGGGGTAATCAAACATCTGGCTCAGGAGGGAATGACAATGGCTATTGTGACACATGAGATGAATTTTGCAAAAGATGTATCGAGCCGCATTCTATATATGGACGAGGGAATTATCTATGAGGACGGCACTCCTGATGAAATATTCAATCATCCCAAGAAAGAGAAGACAAGAGTATTTATTCATCGCATCCGTAACTGCAGATATCATATTGAGGATAAGGACTATGACTTTTATGGAATGAACAATGTCATTACCACTTTTTGTGAAAAGCATTTCTTTTCATCCAATCAGGTACAATCCATACTCCTTCTTGTAGAGGAGAGTCTTCAGCTTTACTTTGATAAAGATAATCTGGAACAGAGAAATGCTATAATTAAAGAGGGTGGAGGAATAGAATTGTCAATAGATTATTCCGAAAAAGAGGAAGAAATCGTTATATATTTTACGGTTACCAACAATCTTCCTTCAATTCTTAAAACATCCGAATCTTCCGACGGGCTGAGCATGACGATAATTTCCGGCTTGACAAGCTCTGTAGAAGAGGATGATGTCGGTGACAAGACCCGATTTATCATGAAAGTAAAAAAATAATTCAATATGCGTGTCATAATCATCGGAGGAACATCCGGCATAGGTCGCAATCTTGCCCTGAAATACTCGTCGAGGGGAGATATTGTGGGAGTGAGCGGGCGAAGAGAAGAGCTGCTGAAGTCATTGAAAGAGGAGGCTCCTAACAAAATTTTTACCAAATCTTTTGATGTTACATCAGATAATGCAGATGCCTCATTTCTATCTCTTGTGGAGATGATGGGAGGAGTGGATTTGTGCATATATTGTGCCGGGTATGGGGTAAATACAAGAGAGATCATTCCTGAAAAGGAATTGACCGCTGTTGAGATCAATGTCAAGGGATTTGTCCGGATTGTGACGACGGCATTCAATTATTTTAAGGAAAAAGGGAGCGGGCATATAGCCACCATTTCTTCCATTGCCGCCACAAAAGGGCTTGGGATAGCGGCATGCTACTCCTCTTCCAAGAGATTTCAGGCAACATATCTTGAAGCTCTTGAACAGGTCTCCAACACGAATGGATTTCATATCAGATTTACCACCATACAGCCGGGATTCATCAGAACAGACTTTATCCATCATGATTATCCGATGGTTATGGATCTGGAATATGCAGCAAAGAAGATATTCAAAGCCATAAACGGCTGCCGCAGATTTGTCGTCATTGACCTGAAGTGGAAGATTATAGTCTTCTTATGGAGATTGATTCCCAAATGGCTGTGGGTCAAATTGAAAATAAGGTAAATATTTGTGGTCGAAGAAGAATATGGCCTATTTATAGTCTGTGTAAAGAATACCTTTCAGGTGATCGGTCTCATGTTGGAAAATAACAGCCGTGAATCCCGATACGGTATCGCATTTCGGCTCGAAAGTGAGTTCGTCATTGTAATTGACCACAATCATGGTGGAGCGGAGTACGGTATCTCTCATGTCAGGAACAGAGAGACATCCTTCCCATCCGTATTTCTTGTCAGGCGAATAGTAGGAAATGGAGGCGTTGGGATAAAATTCAAAAGGCTCTCCCGATTTGTCAAATCTCTGAACGGCAACAAGCTGTTTGGATATTCCGACTTGCGGGGCGGCAATGCCTACTCCTGTATTCGCAGTGTCGAGTACCGTACATAACATTCTGTTTCTTAAGATATTATACTCATCTGACTGAAGATCTGTCATGGTGAGAGGCGCGGCCTGCAGTCTCAAAAAAGAGAGTTCCGCAGTGTCCAAAGTGGTGAACAGCGGCATTATCCCTGCTGTAGAATCGCTTCCGATTCTTTCTATTTCCACCTCTGAAAATGAAACGCATTGCCTCCTGCATGATTGCGATACGGTTATCGCAATCAATGCAAGAACAAACGTAAGAGGCAGTATTTTCAGAAATGATACTTTTCTTTCCATAGTGGTGATTACCATGCAAGTGCACCGGCGCCGAGTATTGCGGCATCGGCTTCGTTAAGTCCTGATTTCAAGATTTGTACTTTGTCTTTCCAGATGCCGAGCAAGTTGGCCTCCATGGCATCTTTTGTGGGTTTCATGATCAGATCTCCTGCATCTGCAAGTCCGCCGAACAGTACAATGGCTTCCGGGGCGCTGAATGCCACAAAATCAGAGAAAGATGTGCCAAGCATCTTTCCGGTGAATTCAAAGATCTTTACGGCTATCTTGTCGCCTTTCATTGCTGCATCAAATACATCCTTTGAGGAGATGTCAATCAGAGATCGGAGAGATGACGGTTCATCGGTCATGTCAAGCCATTCGCGTGCGGTACGGGCAACTCCGATGGCGGAAGCGTAAGTTTCAAGACAGCCGGTCTTTCCGCAGTTGCACTGACGTCCGTTGTGTCTTACTGCGCATGTGTGCCCCAATTCTCCGGCAAATCCGTCATGTCCATAGACAAGTTCGCCATTAATCACGATTCCGCTGCCGACACCTGTTCCGAGGGTTATTTCGATGAAGTTTTTCATCCCTTTTGCTGTTCCGTAGGTCATCTCGCCTATGGCTGCCGCATTGGCATCATTGGTTACAGTGACAGGCAATCCTGTCTTTTTGTAGATATACTCTTTTAACGGAACGACTTTTCCTTTTCCCCATGGGAGATTGGCCGCATCTTCGATGGTACCGTGGTAATAGTTACCGTTCGGAGCGCCGATCCCTATCCCTTTTATGGCTTCGACAGATACCTGGCTTGACAATTCGAGTATATTGTTGCTCAAGTCATTCATAAATTTCTCGCCATCCTGGGCACCATATATTTTGGTGTCCATCTTCTTTCTTGCAACGATATGGGCAAATCTGTCCATGATGCCTATTTTGGCCGATTGACCGCCGATGTCAACCCCTACAACATATTCTTTTTCCATAATATTCGATTATTTGTGATTATTCGGTAACGATATCTTTGTTTACGTTTTTAGAGAATACAAGAGCATACATCATCATGAAGATGAATCCTGCAAATATCAGCCAATAGCTGTTGAGGAATCCAGCAGAGTCAGCAATTCTACCTTGAATGATAGGGAGGATACCGCCGCCACAAACCATCATCATGAATATTCCGGATGCCATCTCTGTAAATCTGCCAAGACCCGAGGTCGCAAGGTTGAAGATGCTTCCCCACATCACTGATGTGCATAATCCGCAGAGGATCAGGAACATGATTGAAGTAGGAACGTTCTGGAGTCCGAATGAGAGATTTGAATTGAATACAGGCATATTCACTGTGGCTGACGGATTGATGAACATGGCCAGCAATACGAATAAGGCACCGATTGCAGTTGTAGCCGAGAGCATAACCTTGCTTGAAACTTTTCCCCCTATAAGGCCGCCGACAAGACGTCCGATGAACATCAGGAACCAGTATGTACCGCAAAGTGTCCCTGCAATAGCTTCATCCATTTCAAGACCTCCTGCTCCAAGATCTTCGGTCATATACAGGTTGGCAATGTTAGGAATACCGACTTCTACACCGACATAAATGAAGATTGTGATGATTCCGAATATGAAGTGACGGAATGACCATGCGCTGTGTGTCTCTTTCTGAGCACTCTTCTGAGAGGATAGTGCAAGGTGCGGTTCAGGAATCCTTGTTAATGACAATACTATGAATGCTAACGCGAAGATGCCCATTGCTATAAAGAGGGCAGGGTTTGCATCTGCAATTTGGTTTGCTTCCACATTGGAGCCCATCAGATAACCGATAAGGACCGGAACTATGGTTGCGCCGATAGAGTTGCACGCTCCGCCGAACTGAATGAGCTGGTTGCCTTGCTTTTCATTCTTGCCGAGGCTGTTAAGCATAGGATTGACAACTGTATTGAGCATACACATTGAGAATCCCGATACGAAGGCTCCGACTAAATATACGGCAAAGCTTTCTGCAATTCCGGAAAGGAGTGTGATGCCTACTCCGACAAATCCCACGATAATGGCCCAGAGGGCTGTCTTTTTGTAACCGAGGCGTTTGAGCATGATGCCGGCAGGGATACCCATGCAGGCGTATGCGATGAAGTTGGCGAGATTACCCAGCTGTGACAGGAAGTTGCTTGCGCTGAACTGGTCTTTAACAATTACTCCAAATGGATTTTGAAGTCCGGTAACGAATGAAATCATGAAGAACAATGCAAACATCATAGCGATCGGGAGTGCATAGTTCGATTTTTTAGTGGTAGTCATAATTTATATTAAGTTTTAATTTTCAGTTTGAAAATATCTTTCAAATATAGACATATTTTCCCGAATAATGGTGATAAAATATATAAGGTATAAAGAAAAACAATATTGGAAAGATATTTTGGTCTGACATAAAATAATGTATAAATTTGCAAAGACAATCAATTAAAAATCAACTTTATGAATAAAAACTATTTTTCCGCAATTGTAGCATGTGTTGCGATTGCGATTGTATCGTCTTGTTCGGGTGATAAGGATGGAAGTGTGGGAGTAATCGATATAGAGAAAGGGCTTGATAATGTCGTATCGGTCAATTTGAGCGATTATGCCTCTTCTTTGAGTTATTATTCATTAGAGTCCGATTCGGTCCTGCTTCCAGCTATTAACAGATCGACCGTGGTCGATGGGAATGTCATACTGACAAATCTCAGATCCACTACATTGTATGTCTATTCAAATGATGGTAAATATATAAAGAACCTTGGAGAAAAGGGGAGGGCGAGAAATGAATATTCTGTTGCCGGCCAATTAATTCCTGAACCTGATTCAAAATGCCTGACAGTCTGGTCAGGGGATAAAATCGTAACTTATTCGATTGAAACAGGAGAGTTTGTCAGAGCTTTAGTCGTTGATGAGATTAAAGGATTTGATTGCGGATTTTTCGGCTCCACCGTATATCTCGGTGACGGAAATTATGCAATCGAATCGCTCGATAAAGAGGCAAATGCCGAGAATGAAACATTGGTGTATGTCGATTCTTGCGGAAATGTGACAGGCTCAGTACAGTTACCTCCGCCATATAATTCTTTAGTGCAGCTGACAAAGACACAAGTTGTCCCCAATCCTATAAAATGTACGATTTATGAGTATAAGGGGGCCGTTAATGTGATTCCGGGAAAATGCGATACCATATTTACCATATCAGATGATATGCTGAGACCAAAATATGTATTTGATTATGGCAGTTTAGAGAGTATCGGTACAGCAAAAGTGATATCAGACAAGACATTTTCAGTAGGAAGAAAATATTTTGAATGTGACAATTTTATCCTGTTTGATGCAAACTTGCCGGCTTCATATACAATATATCCTGATTCGAGGAGAGTGTATATGATATATGACAAGAATACCAAAAGGACATCAACGGCCGAATATTCAGACAAGTATAAAATGGCGGGATTTACAAACGATATTGATCGGGGGATGCCGTTCATGCCGGACATGGTGGTTGATGGCAAAATGTATCAATTTGTAGATGCCATCAGTTTCATTGAGGCTGCCGCACTGACCGATGCGCCCGAAATAAAGAGAATAGCTCAAACTCTGACCGAGACCTCCAATCCGGTAATGATAGTGGCGACACTCAAATAGAGTGTATAATACAATAGGGTGTAAACATAAAAAAAGCTGACCTTTTCGGGCCAGCTTTTTCTATAGATAAATACGGTTATACTAATTTGTGAATAGCAAGACCGCTGCGCAATTTAGGCTCAAACCATGTGGTCTTTGGAGGCATGATATTGCCGGTATCGGCAATATTGATCAATTGCTTCATAGATACAGGGTAGAGAGCAAATGCGGCAACCATCTCTCCGGAGTCAACTCTTTTCTTCAACTCTCCAAGTCCGCGAATACCGCCTACGAAATCAATCCTCTTTGAAGTACGAAGATCCTTGATGTCAAGCAATTTGTCGAAGACGAGATTGGAAAGAATGGTAACGTCGAGTACTCCGATAGGGTCATTATCATTGTAAGTGCCGGGTTTTGCTGTAAGAGAATACCACACTCCTTCAAAATACATTGAGAAATTGTGCAATGATGCAGGTTTGTAAGGTTCCGATGAAGGGCAATGGCAAGGAAGTTCACATTCGCATTTGCCACCGTCTCTGGTGCAATCGCATTTACATTCAATAATAAAGTCTTTTTGAAGAGCTTCGATAAATTGTTTTGAACTCATTCCGTTCAAATCCTTGATGACGCGATTGTAATCTATAATCTTCAAGTGACTTTCAGGGAAAACCACTGCCATGAAGTAGTTGTACTCTTCATTGCCTGTGTGGTGTGGATTCTGTTTGCGCTTCTCTTCTCCAACAAGAGCAGCAGCAGCTGTCCTGTGGTGACCGTCAGCAACATAGAAAGCAGGAACGGTGCCGAAAATCTCGGTAATACGCTTGATGTCGGCGTCGTTATCGATAACCCAGAAATGATGACCGAAGCCGTCTTCTGCAACGAAGTCGTATTCGGCAGGCTTTGCAGTATATCTTGATACGATGCTGTTAATCTCGGAATTGTCAGGATAAGCAAAGAATACAGGCTCTACGTTGGCATTCTGGATGCGGACGTGAATCATTCTGTCTTCTTCCTTGTCCTTACGGGTAAGTTCGTGTTTCTTGATCTTGCCTGTCAGATAGTCTTCCACGTTGGCGCAAACTACAAGACCGTATTGTGTGCGGCCGTCCATAGTCTGGGCATATACGTAATAGCACTCTTTCTTGTCCTGAACCAGCCATCCTTTTTCAATCCATTTCTTGAGATTCTCTACAGCCTTGTCATAGACAGGTTGTGAGTGTTCGTCGGCAATCGGATCAAAATCGATTTCGGGCTTGATGATATGAAGAAGTGACTTTTCACCTGCTTCGGCTTTGGCTTCAACGGAGTTGAGGACGTCATAAGGACGTGATGCAACTTCTTTTGCAAGAGCTTTTGGTGGGCGGATAGCCGCAAAAGGTTTAACTTTTACCATGTCTTCTCTATTTATTCAATTGGAAAGTTCTGTCGCCTGTAGCGAAGAATTTACAAATCTGATTAGCAGCAGCAAGACCTGCATTGATGTTGGCTTCTGCAGTCTCTGCGCCCATTTTTTTAGGGGTTGCAAATACTCTCTTGCCGAATTTCTCGTTAAGTTCTGCCTGATTCTCGGCAGCAATATCGGTTACATATTTGAGGTCTTCTCTTTCTGCAAGCACTTTTAACAATTCTTCCTCATTTATGACTTCCTTGCGTGCAGTGTTTACAAGACAGCCACCTTTAGGCATTTTTGACAGCAAAGCATATCCGATAGACTTTTTGGTCTCCGCTGTAGCAGGTATGTGAAGAGATACGAAGTTGGATTTGCTGTAAAGATCTTCAAGAGAAGCAGCAACAGCAACGCCATCTTTCTTTATTGCTTCTGCAGGAACGAACGGGTCGTAAGCCATGATGTTCATTCCGAAACCTTTGGCTACTTTTGCAACAAGGCGTCCTACGTTACCGTAAGCCTGAATACCGAGAGTCTTGCCTTTCAATTCACTACCTGTACCGGGAGTGAAGTTGTTACGTGACATGTAAACCATAAGGCCGAGTGCGAGTTCTGCAACTGCATTTGAATTCTGTCCCGGAGTATTCATTGCAACAATGCCTCTTTCAGTGCATGCGGCAAGGTCAAGATTGTCGAATCCTGCACCTGCGCGAACAACTATCTTCAAGTTTTTGGCAGCAGCAACTACTTCTTTGGTAACCTTGTCGGAACGAACGATAAGAGCATCTGCATCAGCAACTGCTGCATAAAATTCGTCAACTGAAGTATATTTTTCAAGAAGAGCCAATTTGTGGCCGGCACCTTCAACGATGGTTCTGATCCCATCGACCGCAGCTTTTGCAAACGGTTTTTCGGTAGCAATTAAAACTTTCATGATAAATGTTATTTATGTAATTGTTCAAATTCTTTCATGCAGTCAACCAATGCCTGAACACTTTCGATAGGGCAGGCATTATAGATAGAAGCACGGAAACCGCCTACTGAACGGTGTCCTTTGATACCAACCATTCCTCTCTCTTTGGCAAATGCCATAAATTCATCTTGAATGTCTTCGTGACCGGGAGCAGGAACGAAGCATACGTTCATGATTGAACGGTCTTCCTTGGCAGCAGTGCCTACAAATAGAGAGTTGCGGTCTATTTCATCATAGAGAAGCTGTGCCTTTGCTACGTTTCTCTTGTTGATTTCTTTAAGTCCGCCCATGCTCTTAACCCATTTCAAAGTTTCGGTCATGACGAAAATAGGGAATACAGGAGGAGTGTTGAACATTGAATCATTATCAATATGAGTTCTGTAATCGAGCATTGTAGGGATGTAACGTGTAACCTTGCCGAGAACGTCTTTGCGTACGATTGCAAAGATAACGCCTGCGGGACCTACATTTTTCTGTGCACCACCGTAGATAAGAGCATATTTGCTGACATCTACAGGACGGCTCATGATATCTGATGACATATCGGCAACCAAATTGACAGGGCAATCCATGTCTTCTCTGATTTCAGTTCCGTAAATTGTATTGTTGGTAGTGATATGGAAATAATCCAGATCCGCAGGAATTTCGTATCCTTTTGGGATATAGCTGAAAGTCTTATCTGCCGATGAAGCAATACATACGGCATTACCTATGCCTTTAGCCTCTTTCAAAGCTTTTTTAGCCCATACGCCTGTTTCAAGATAACCTGCTTTGTTTTCAAGAAGGTTCATTGCAACATACAAGAATTGGAGTGAAGCTCCACCACCGAGGAATAATACTTCGTAATTGTCGGGAATATTGAGCAATTCTCTCCAAAGACCGCGACATTCGTCCATTACGGCTTCCCATTCTTTTGAGCGGTGAGAAACTTCTATGACAGACATGCCTGTTCCTTTGAAATCTTGCAGAGCAGCGATTGCTGCATCGATAGCAGGCTTCGGTAATACGCAAGGACCTGCATTAAAATTGTAAGCTTTTTTCATATAATAAATATTTTATTCGTTTATATAATTTGACAAAGATAGTCTTTTTTATTTCAGATTAAAATTAAAACTGATTAATCGCTGATGATTTTTAAGTTTCTGAGGTCTGTTGCCTTCTCGCAATAATGGCAAAGAAGCAAAGTCTCTTTGCCTTTGACTATTGTGGTAAATTTGGTATCAATCT
Organism: Bacteroidales bacterium; assembly: GCA_028686425.1. Classification (GTDB taxonomy): domain Bacteria; phylum Bacteroidota; class Bacteroidia; order Bacteroidales; family UBA932; genus Cacconaster. The sequence continues at coordinate 23,531 of JAQUBZ010000004.1, forward strand.
TCTGATGGTTGGTGACACACATCGGATTCATGCACTTTACTATGCCTACAACTTCTTCCGGAATGGAAATCACTTTTTTTTCCACTACCGCATAATTTTTTATAATGTTGATTGTGGCCTGAGGTGCTACAAGGGCGATTTTGTTGATTTCCTCATCTTCAAAAAATCTTTCTGAAATCTTGATAATTCCCTTTTTGCCAAGACTTTTGCTGTCTAAATTACTCCCTATGGTTATCTGATTGTTACCCTGTGTCAGGTGGAGGATATCTATTACCTTGAATAAATTGTCTGCAGGTATATGGTCAAGTACTGTTCCATTCTTGATGGCAGTGACTTTCAATTGGTTGTCTTCTGTTTTAGTCATCTTGTAAATTATTTATATCCAAGTAAATATGCTATGATTGCCATTCTTACATACATACCGTTCTCGGCTTGTTTGAAATAATAGGCGTAAGGAGTATCGTCCACATTTGTGGCGATTTCGTTAATTCTCGGCAGCGGGTGGAGAATCTTCATATTCGACCTGACATTGGTGAGCATTTTAGCATCTAACCTGTAAATGTCTTTGACTTTTTCATATTCAATCGGGTCGCTGAAGCGCTCCTGCTGCACTCTTGTCATGTACAGTATATCTGTATTGTCTATATGCTCGGTCAGTTGTGAGGTTTCGGTGTATTTTATCCCCTTCTCCTCTAAAAACGATTTGTATTCAACAGGCATTTTCAGCTCGTCCGGGGCGGTAAAAATGTAGTTTGGAGAGAAATGAGACATGGCTTGAAGCAGAGAATGGACGGTACGTCCGTACTTCAGGTCGCCGACCATATTGATAGTCAGATCTGTCAGCCTGTTTTGAGTCTGCTTGATGGTGTATAGGTCCAGAAGTGTCTGGGAAGGGTGCTGATTGGCTCCGTCGCCGGCATTGACCACAGGAACAGAGGCGACCTCCGAGGCATATCTTGCGGCCCCTTCGAGTGGATGCCTCATTACTATGATATCTACATAGTTGGATACCATTTTGATGGTGTCTTTCAGAGTTTCTCCTTTGGTTATGCTTGTGTTTCCCGTATCGGAAAATCCGATAACACGTGCTCCCAATCGGTTTGATGCTGTCTCAAAACTGAGCCTTGTACGTGTAGAAGGCTCAAAAAAGATGCAGGCAACAACCTTCCCGTCCAGAATTTTTTGAGATTTGTTTTTTTCAAATTCCGCTGCGACATCAAGAATATGCAGGATTTCATCTTTTGTGAAATCGTGGATTGATATTAAACTTTTTGGCATATATGTGTATTTTTTAATAATTCTCTGAATTGGTCTATCTGAGTAAGTCTGACTTTGACATCGATGGTACAGCTTAAATCAAAGTTTTGAGTTGACGGGGTGATATTCAAATCTTTCAAAACTTTCATCACTTCATTCATCTGCAAATAATCAAAAGTGACGGTATAAATCTCTCCGGCTATCTTTTCTATGATACGGGCATTTGCTATTGCATCTGCGGCAGCACTTTTATACGCCTTTATCAGGCCGGGGACACCAAGTTTGATGCCTCCGAAATATCTCACCACGACAATCAGCAAATCACTTAGTTCATTTGAAAGAATCTGTCCGTAGATGGGCTTCCCTGCAGTTGACGAAGGCTCTCCGTCATCATTTATTCTCCATTTGTCACCAAGATAACCGAGCCTGTATGCATAACAGTGATGGCGTGCGTCAAAATATTCTTTTTTAATCTCCGAGAGTATCGATTTGACCTGCAGTTCCGTTTCAACAGGATAAGCGAAAGATATAAATTTGCTCCCGTTGTCTTTGTATAGTCCTTTCGAGAGCGTGGCGATGCTTTTATAGCAATCCGGTGCAGATTTATAATTCGATTCCATATCGAGTTGTAAAAGTACTCCTTTTTTAGTAAATTTGCAATATAAATTGAAGGTGATATGATTTATCAATACAGAGCACTTATTCCTGAAAGCAAAGTGTTTTTCAGGGTTTATGAAATAAGATTCGAGATGACCTTGTTTCAGTTTAATTCATTCATATTAAATGATTTGGGTTTTGCTCCCGACCAGATGGTGGTCTTCAGGGGGTACGATTCGGATGGTGTTTTGTGTAGCGAATATGGTCTTTTCGATATGGGGGACGGAGCTATAGATACCATTACTTTTGCCAAAATGATGGAGAGGGGAGAAAGAGAATTTCATTACGTATTCGACTTGCATAGACAGAGATACATTAGATTCGTCTATGAAGGCGAAGGTGAATTTTCCCCAAGAGTGTCTTATCCGCGGATTATTTCCGAAAAAGGTAGAAATCCGGAACAGTTCTCCAACGGATATGAAGATTTGGAGGATTTTGAAGAATTGAGCGAGCCGACTGAAGAGATTTTAGACGACGGCTCATTTGATGATAATGAGTAAATCGGATAAAAGACTGATAATAGTTCTCGGACCTACTGCGGTCGGTAAAACCGATTACAGTATTGACCTCGCCCTGAGATACGGCTCACCTGTCATATCTTGTGATTCGAGACAGATTTTCAGGGAGATGACTATCGGGACAGCTATCCCTTCACAGGAGCAGTTGTCCAAAGTGAAACACTATTTTATCCAATCCCACTCGGTGGAGCAGTATTATACTGCCGGCAAATATGAAATAGAGGCTCTTGCTGTGTTGAGCGAGTTGTTTCAGACTTGTGATACTCTTGTAATGACAGGAGGATCAGGGCTTTATATTGATGCACTTTGCAATGGTCTTGATGATTTTCCCCCTGCCGATCAGAGTTTGAGGAAACAACTTATGGAGAGGATGAACAAAGAGGGGATGGAGTCGTTGAGGATGGAGCTGAAAAGACTTGATCCACAGTCGTATAATTCTATAGATATTGCCAATCGGCAGCGTGTCGTAAGGGCGCTTGAAGTTACAATTTCTACAGGTCGGACATTTTCATCATACAAGACAAACAGTGCCAAGAAGAGGGATTTTGTCATTGAGAAAATCGGATTGACGAGAGAGCGGCATCTCCTCTATGACAGGATTAACAACAGGGTGGACAAAATGATTGAGACAGGTTTGGTGGAAGAGGTTCAATCTCTGTTACAATATCGGAATATGCCGGCATTGCAAACTGTCGGGTACAAAGAGATATTTGAATGTCTTGATGGTCATATATCATTGGATGAGGCTGTTTCGCTGGTAAAACGAAATACGCGCCACTATGCCAAGAGACAGATGACATATTGGGGTAGAGATACAAGTATTAATTGGTTAAAATTGGAATAATGGCAAGTTATCTGGAAGTTGACAACATAAGCAAGTCTTACGGTCCGAAAGTGCTTTTTGATGAGATTTCATTCAATATCAATGAGGGGGACAAGATAGCCCTGATTGCTCCCAACGGGACGGGGAAGACATCTCTGTTGAGCATTCTGGCCGGCAGGGACTCATCCGATGCAGGAGGGGAGGTAAAGTTTCTTAAAGATATTTCAATCGCCTTTCTCGAACAAGATACCGTTTTTGATGCCGAAGTTACCGTATTCGATTGGGTATATTCATGTACCAATACCAAAAACGAACATAATCAGTGGGACCTTGAAGTCAGAATCAAACAGATGCTGACTTCTCTTAAAATCCCCGATTTTACCAAAAAGATGGGAAGTTTGTCCGGAGGGGAAATAAAAAGAGTCGCAATAGCCGCCATGCTTGTCAAAAAAGCCGAGTTCCTTATTATGGATGAACCGACTAATCATCTTGATATTGAAGCAATTGAATTTCTCGAAGACTATCTTAAAAAGTCGAGATGCACCTTACTGATGGTTACGCATGACAGATATTTTCTTGACAGAGTATGCAATCAGATTTTTGAGATGGATGGAGGTAAGCTCTATTCGTATAAAGGAAATTATTCATACTACTTAGAGAAAAGAGAAGAGCGTCTGGCGGTCAGCAAGGCCGAGACAGATAGGGCGAGAAATCTGCTCAGGGGAGAGTTGGAATGGATCAGAAGCACCCCGTGTGCCAGGACAGGAAAGGCAAAGTACAGGATAGACGCATTTTATGATTTGAAAGAGAGAGCACAACAGAGAGTTGAGCAGAAAGTGCTTAATATCAATGTTAAGAGTGCAAGACTCGGCAAGAAGATTATAAATTGCAAGAATTTGTCTCTCCATTTTGGAGACAAATGTATCCTTGACAGCTTTACATACAATTTTGCTCCGGGGGAGAAAATAGGGATTGTCGGAAAAAACGGAATAGGGAAAAGCTCATTCGTTAATTTGCTTACAGGAAATGTTACTCCCGACTCCGGAGAAATGGAGGTGGGAGAGACGGTAAAATTCGGGTATTACCACCAGTCCGGAATTAATTTCAGGGAAGATCAGACTATATTCGATGTTGTACATGACATAGCAGAGGTTGTTACACTGAGTGATGGCAGACAGGCTTCCGTTACAACTTTTCTTCAATATTTCATGTTTCCTCCAAATATGCTCAATACAAAGGTGGAAAAGCTCAGCGGAGGTGAAAAAAGAAGACTCTACCTGTTAACCGTCCTGATGCGCAATCCCAATTTTCTGATTTTGGATGAGCCGACCAATGATCTTGATATAATTACATTGAATGTACTTGAGGAATATCTGAAATCGTTTGCGGGTTCCGTCATACTTATTTCGCATGACAGGTATTTTCTTGACAAAATAGCGGATCATATATTTATATTCAAGGGAGAGGGCCGGGTCAAGGACTTTGTGGGTATGTACAGCGAGTACCATGCTTATATCAAGGAATATGAGAAAGAGAGCCGTAAGAATCCCAAAAAGGAGAACGACAAGGTAAAAGAAGTTCCTAAAATTGTTTCTTCAGATAATGAACCTCTGAAAAAGAAAAAATTATCATATAAGGAGCAGCGGGAGTTCGATCAACTCGAGAAAGATATAGATGCTCTTTATTCTGAAAAGAAGAAGATTGAGGAAGAACTCTCTTCAGGCAATCTTTCATACGAAAAGATTACCGAGTATTCGGCGCGTGTGGGGGAGATAATCAAACTTATAGAGCAGAAAGAGAGTCGCTGGATGGAGTTAGTTCCCTAATTCGGAAAGGAATTTGATCCTTACAAGTCGCACTTCTTCTTCAGAATAGGAAGGTCCAAGCTCTTTCAATGCATCGTTGAGCGAATCGGAAGCAGCCTCTTCCTTAAAATAGGTATAGATGTCGTCTATCTTGTCATCATCAATAGTCTGTCTGATATAGTAGTCTATGTTGAGCTGAGTGCCGGAATTGATAATTGATTCGATTTCGTCAAGCAACTCTTCCATATCCATATCCTTTGTCTCGGCAATATCTTCAAACGGAAGTTTGCGGTCAATAGAGTTGATTATATAAACCTTATTGGCGGAACGGTTGACAATAGACTTAACCACCAAATCGTTAGGACGGTCTATTTCATTTTCTTCCACATATTTGGCTATTATCTCTATGAATGGCTGACCGAATTTCTTAGCTTTGCCTTCACCAACTCCCTGACAATTTTTCAATTCGTCAAGGGTGATTGGGTATTGAATGGACATATCTTCAAGCGAAGGATCATTGAAGATGACCCAGCTCGGAAGATTAATCTTTTTGGAAAGGTCTCTTCTTACATCTTTAAGGATGGCCAGCAATTCCGGATCTCCGCCGCCTCCACCAATATTGTGCTTGGTGTTGCCGATTGGAGAGATGTCATCGTCATCCTCTCCTTCTACAAATTCTCTGTCTTCTGTCAACATGAGTTGATGCGGATGTTCAAAAAATTCCCTCCCTTCATTTGTGACGGAAATAAGTCCGTATCGCTCAATATCTTTATCAAGCAGGTGCAGTACAAGCCCCTGCCGTATGACTGCCGCCCAGAAACGGACACTTTTGGATTTCCCGATGCCAAACAACTCGTGCTTGTGGTGGTTGTATGACTTGATGATGGAGTTGTTCTCTCCTGCAATAATGTTTGAAAGGTGATCTGCCTTGAACTCTTCTTTGAGAGACATGATCAATTCGAGAACGATAAGCATATCTTCTTGTCCGTCAAATTGCTTCTTGGGATAAAGGCAATTGTCGCACGCCCCGCAGTTGTCCTGATTGTAATCTTCCCCAAAATAGTTGAGGAGAATCTTCCTCCGACACTGGTTCGATTCGGCATAAGCCACCGTTTCCATCAGCAGCTGCTTCCCTATCTCCTGTTCCGAAACAGGCTTGCCCTGCATGAATTTTTCGAGTTTGAGAATATCCTTATAACTGTAAAAAGCTATGCATTGTCCCTCTTTGCCGTCTCTTCCGGCACGTCCGGTCTCCTGATAGTATCCTTCAAGGCTCTTTGGGATGTCGTAGTGTATTACAAATCTGACATCCGGTTTGTCGATTCCCATGCCGAATGCTATGGTTGCCACTATTACGTCAACATCTTCCATTAAGAATCTGTCCTGATTGTTTGCCCTTGTAGTGGCATCCATGCCTGCATGATATGGAAGAGCCTTGATACCGTTGACATTCAGAAATTCGGCAATTTCTTCCACTTTCTTACGGCTCAGACAATAAATAATGCCGCTTTTACCTGAGTTTTCCTTGATAAATTTTATAATCTCCCTCTTCGGATTGGACTTGTCCCTTATTTCGTAGTAAAGATTCTCCCTGTTGAAAGAAGACTTGAATACTCTGGCATCGCTCATGCCGAGGTTCTTCTGAATGTCAGTCTGAACTTTAGGAGTAGCCGTGGCAGTCAATGCAATAATCGGAGCCGGACCTATCTCATTTACTATTATATTGATACGCCTGTATTCCGGACGGAAATCATGCCCCCATTCGGAAATACAATGGGCTTCGTCTATGGCATAGAACGAAATCTTTATTTGTTTCAACAGCTGAATGTTCTCCTCTTTCGTCAGAGATTCGGGCGCCACATAAAGCAATTTGGTTACTCCGTGGAGAAGATCTTTCTTTACCTCATTGATTTGAGCCTTGTTAAGTGATGAATTTAAAAAATGGGCGATTCCCTCCTGATTTTGAATAAATCCGCGTATCGCATCCACCTGGTTCTTCATCAATGCAATAAGGGGAGAAACAACAATGGCTGTTCCGGGCATGCACAGCGCGGGCAGCTGGTAGCATAAAGACTTGCCTCCGCCTGTCGGCATAAGCACAAAAGCATTATTACCGGCCACTAAATGTGTGATGATAGCTTCCTGATCTCCTTTAAAAGAGTCAAAACCGAAAAATTCCTTCAGCTTTATATGTAATTCTTCAGAACTTATGTCCATAGATGAAAATTCATTACCTTTGTAGCACTAAGGTATCAAATAGTTTACTCATTACAAAATTTTTTTACTAAAATGAATAATACAACAGACAAATTCAATCCTAACGACATCGGAGTGGCCAATGGAAATTACTTTGGATTGCCATTTTCAATAGATGAATCACAGATAGTTATACTTCCTATACCGTGGGATGTCACCACCTCTTACAATCCGGGAACACACAATGGGCCGCAGGCTATTCTCGATGCTTCACTGCAAGTTGATTTGTTTGATGTAAACGTTAACGAAGCATGGAATATAGAGATTGGAACGGAGCCTTTGAGCGAAAAAGTATTGAAGGATAATGAAAAATATCGCGCCATCAGTGAGTATGTCATAAACTGCCTTGCCATGGGATATTCCGAAACAGAACTGAAAAAAGAGATAGAAAAGGTAAACAAAGGAAGCAGGATGCTGAATGATTGGGTGTATGACAAGGCAAAGCAATTTTTAGAAAAAGGGAAAATGGTGGCACTGCTTGGAGGGGAGCACAGTGTCCCTTTCGGCTATATAAAAGCTCTTTCCGAAAAATATGCGGAATTCGGAATCCTGCATATAGATGCTCATGCGGATTTGAGAAATGCGTACGAGGGATTTACATACTCACACGCTTCAATTATGTATAATGTATTGAACAATATTCCTCAGGTTACCAAAATATGTCAGGTAGGGCAGAGGGATTTCTGTGTTCAGGAGTGCGAGATAATTGAAAGAGATGAGAGACTCTCATTTTTCTCCGATATGGAAATATCCAATTTTCTGTTTGAAGGTGGGACATGGAAAGAAATATGTGACAAGATTATAGACTCTCTTCCTCAAAATGTTTATATCAGTTTTGATATTGACGGTCTTTCTCCCGATTTGTGTCCCAATACGGGGACTCCTGTCCCCGGCGGATTGAGTTTCAGGCAGGCAGACTACCTCCTGTTCAGGCTTGCCGCAAGCGGTAAAACGATAATAGGATTTGATTTGTGTGAGGTTTCACCGGGGAGTGACGAGTGGGATGCAAATGTCGGAGCAAGGTTGCTGTTTAAAATGGCTCTTTACTCTCAATTACATGCTCGGAAGTAATTTCCGTAACGACTATGACTTATTGTTCGGCAGATGGAAAAAAATACTATCTTTGCAATTCCTATTTTTAAAATTATAGTTCAAGAGAATGATTGATAAAGAATTGAATCTTATTGAAGTTGATCCCGTAAAGACGAGCGCTGTTCGCAAGTACTTTAATAAGTTTTTCAAAAGCCAGTCAACAGGTGGCATATTGCTGCTTGCATGTGCTCTTATCGCCCTTATTATTGCAAATGTGCCCTCGTTGTCCCATATCAAAGATATGTGGGGAATCAGTATGGGGATCGAATTTGGGGATTTCTCTCTGAAAATGCCTTTGCTCGACTGGGTCAATGACGGATTGATGGCCGTATTTTTCTTTGTGGTCGGTCTGGAAATCAAAAGAGAGATGATGGTGGGGGAGCTCTCTTCTATCAAGCAGGCGACGTTACCGGTGTTTGCGGCACTTGGAGGGATGATATTTCCGGCCCTGATATATTCGATATTCAATATGCAGGATCCTGCCTCTTCTCACGGATGGGGAATACCGATGGCTACCGATATAGCATTTGCGATAGGTGTGATATCTTTGCTCGGCAACAGGGTGCCGATGGGAATAAAGGTTATGCTGACGGCATTAGCCATTGTGGATGACCTTGGGGCTATAATAGTGCTTGCAATATTTTACCCTACTCATGCTCTCGATTTTAACAGTTTGCTGATTGCTCTCTCAATTTTCGCATTCCTGATGCTTATGAATAAGCTTGGAGTGAAGAAAGTATTTGTTTATGTGATTGGGGGTGTTTTTATGTGGTACTTTGTATATTGCTCGGGTATTCATGCTACTATAGCAGGTGTCCTTTTAGCCATTACCATTCCTCACAAGACTACCATCAACGAAGTTCTTTTCATTATGAGTTCGGAGTACGATATAAAGCGATTTAAAGAGGTGTCCGATAGCAATGTGAGTGTTCTTGCCAATCATGAACAACAGCACATCCTACACAGAATGTCTGAGAATCTTGACAAGATGGAACCGTTGATGCACAAGCTTGAAACAAAGTTGCAGCCGCTTGTCAATTTTGTGATTATGCCGTTGTTTGCATTGGCAAACGCCGGTGTGCTTTTCAGCATGGATGTATTCAGCGGCGGAATACCGGGTGTTTCTCTCGGCATCTTCTTCGGATTGCTTTTTGGCAAACCTATAGGAATCTTCCTCTTCAGTTTGATTTCCGTCAAGTTGAAGTTATCCGATTTGCCGTCGGGAGTGAAATGGAAACAGGTATTTGCCATGGGAATATTGGGAGGTATAGGATTTACGATGTCAATATTTATAGATAACCTCGCATTTAAAGATATAGATATGGCCAACCTCGGAAAGGTATCGATTCTGCTGACGTCATTTACCGCAGCGTTAGTCGGATTGGGAGTGCTGCATTTGACAACCAAACATTGTAAACAAGATTAAATACTTAATAATATTATTAAAATGAAAACACTTAAAACAATTACGTTGTGCCTTATGGGAGCTTTGATTATTGCTTCCTGCTCAACAAAATCAAACAACCCGCAGCCTAAAGGTATCACTGCCTCAGATGTGGATTCGGTAAGTTATGCACTTGGCCAATATTTCGGTATGATGGTCAAAATGGATAATTTCGGTGACCTTAACATGAATAAACTCATTGCAGGTATGAAAGAGATTATCAATATCGACTCTGTAGATCAGGAAAAATTGCAAATGCAGGCTCAGGAAAATGCTCAGGTTATCAATAAATTTATGGAGAAAAAAATGAAAATCTCTCAGGAACAGAGCAAAATTGAAGAGACCGAATTCTTTGCAAAGAATGGAAAAGAAGAGGGAGTTATTACCACAGAATCAGGTGTTCAATACAAGATTGTTCGCGCCGGCAATGGTGTTAAGCCTTCTGCAACGGATTCAGTAGAAGTAAATTACGAGGGATCTCTTCTTGACGGTACAGTATTCGATTCATCTTATGAAAGAGGTGAGAGTGTAACATTCCCTCTTAATCAGGTGATCAGAGGATGGTCTGAAGGTCTTCAATATGCAGATGAAGGTAGCGAAATCACCCTTTGGATTCCTGCAGAATTGGCTTACGGTCAAAATGCTCCCGGAAGTATAGGTCCTAACAAGACTTTGAAATTCAAAGTTGAACTGATTAAAGTCATTCCTGTCAAATAATTGACGGATACCAAATAAATAAAAAGAGTGATTGGACAATTCCCAATCACTCTTTTTTGTGACCTATTACCAATTTATCATCCGCAGTGATAATACTTATTAACCAATTCCATCATCATTGACGGATTTTTCTTAATTTCTTCTCTGATATGTTCGTCGTTGTAGCCTTTGAGCTGAGCTATTGTGCCGTCAATCAAGGCAGGGCTGAATATTCCGCAGGCCTCAAATAATGCTCTGTTCTTTTCGAGTTGAAGTGCCGATTCGTGGCATGAAGAAGGAAGTTGTTCGAGAGAATTCAGTTTTGCCTCGTTCTTTTTGTCATGAATGTTTACGTCAACGTAAGTGCTTTCTGCAACTTGCAGAGCATCAGGCATTTCAAATCCTGTTCTTGCTGCAACGACAAGTCCTGCAAGCATATTGTAAATATCTGCCGAACCGTCAGGTGAACGCATTTCAACGGTCTGTTTGTCAGGGGCTTCAAGTTTCTCCCCTATTTCGAGGGGATTTGCTATGGAGAGCATGTCACTGCCTGCTGTCCATCCAAGAGGAACTCTCACAAGTACCGAACGGTTCCTGTCTCCCCAGCAAATACTTGTCGGGGCTTCCTGATGAGGCACAAGGCGGAAGTATGAGGTAGGATTGGTGTTTCCGAAAGCAGTCAGAGATGAGGCACATTTCATATATCCGGCAATTGCAGTACGGGCAATATTTGAAAGTCTGCCGTCCTCAATCATCATGGATTGATTACCTTTCATAATGCGTGTGTGGAAATGAAGACCGCTTCCGGCTTTCCCCTCAGTGATTTTCGGAGAAAATGTTATATCCAATCCGTATTGATATGCGAGAGTGCGCAAGATCCATTTAGCCATAAGCAGTTGATCAGCAGCAGATTCTACCGGATTGACCAGAAATTCAATCTCGTTCTGTTCGTAAATTTTGCCGTCAAGGGTGAAATTTCCCACTTCGGAATGACCGTACTTGATATTTCCGCCAGCCTGGGCGATAAGTCTCATTGCGTCAGTCCTGAAAGATTCGTACTTTGTAAAAGGGGTGGATTCATGATACCCTCTCTGATCTCTCGTCGGGAACATCCTGTCATCATTGTCTATTACGTAAAATTCGAGTTCGCCCATTGCCTCAAATCTGAAACCCGTCTTCTGCTGAAAGGCCTGATGAGCTTTTTTCAATGTATATTCGGGAGAAGTTTCGAGAGGAAGTCCATCCTTTGTAAAATAAGTGCAGAGGAGCCCCAATGTGGGAATTTCAGCAAATGGATCAATGTATGCCGTTGAAAATCTTGGAATTACATATAAGTCGCTTGAACCTGCCTCAATATACGGGAAGAGACTTGACCCGTCAACACGCTCTCCGTAAGAGAGAATGGAATCAAGATATTGATAGTTTGTGACAGGGAAGTTGAGCGTTTTCAATCTTCCGTCATTGGCGGCGTATCTGAAATTGATAATTCTGATTTCATTTTTAATCACGAAATCTATAATGTCCTTTTTGGTAAATTCCGAAGGTGCTTTACCCAGATAACAAATCAAAGGATTGATGTTGTATTCAAAATATTTATTCATGAAACTAATTTTAATTTTAAATTTTAAGCAAAATAAATAAATTTATTTCAAATTGCAATCAAAATGTTTCATTTTTCTTTAAAAATGTGTACTTAGGTTTATTCCATTATTTTTGTACATTTGCAAGTTATATTAAAAAGGATGGATACATTTAAGAGAATATTGGCATACGCCAAACCATACGGGAGATATTGGCCGGGATATTTGCTCCTTTCAATCTGCTCGGTAATATTCGGGATTATCAATTATGCACTGATTGGTCCGCTGCTTACGGTATTGTTTGAATCAGACACGATTGCAACTACCATTGCCAAACCCGAATTTTCATTTACGGTGGATTATGCCAAAAACATTTTCACATATCTTTTGTCGAGTATTATAGGAAATGACGGAATTATCAAGGGATTGGCATTTGTGGCTTTGACACTTGTTGCTGCCTGTTTACTTTCAAATATATGCCGATATCTGTCTCAGAGAATACTCGTCAGCATGAAGACAAAACTGATGAAGAATATCAGAAGGGATTTGTTTGCGAAGATAGCATCTCTTCATATCGGATATTTCAACGGAAGGAGAAAGGGTGATATACTGTCAAGTATTTCAAATGATGTAAATGAAGTTCAAAATAGCGTAGCAAGCAGTTTCCATATTATATTCAGGGATCCTCTGCTCGTTATCGGATTTCTTGCCATGTTGTTTTACATGTCTCCGAGGCTGACACTTGTATCGCTGATAGCGCTGCCGTTTTCGGCACTTGTCATAACCCGTATCACTCGCAAGTTGAGAAGCGGTTCAGTGATGACACAGACACTGATGGGGCGTATTCTAAGCCAGTTTGAAGAGGCTATTTCGGGTTCAAGAATCATAAAGGCTTTCAATGCACAGCAATACGTGGAGAATAGTTTTGACAAGAACAATGAGGCTCATCGGAAAATAAGCCGTTCCATATTCAACCGACAGGAACTTGCTTCTCCCACTTCCGAATTTTTAGGAATAACTATTGCGGCAGTTGTACTGTTTTATGGAGGTTGGTTGAATATCAATGGCAATCTCGGTATGACGTGGCCGGAGTTTATCGTGTATATAGGCTTCTATTGGAGAGTGCTTGAGCCTGCAAAGGCTATTTCCAATGCCTACGCGAACATTCAGAGAGGGTTGGTTTCAGGAAACAGAATTTTTGAGATTCTCGATGTGGAGTCTGAAATAAAGGAAAAAGAGCACCCTGTAAGATTGTCTTCGTTCGATAACTCGATTGAGTTCAAGAATGTCAGTTTTTCCTATACGGGAGAGCCTGTCCTCAAAAATATCGACCTTGTCATTCCTAAAGGTAAGATGGTGGCGGTAGTAGGCCCTTCCGGGGCGGGTAAATCAACTATGGCCGATTTGCTTCCGCGTTTCTGGGATGTTACGGGAGGCTCTATTTTATTGGATGGAACGGATATACGAGATTATAAGTTGGAAGATCTGATATCATTGATGGGAATAGTTACTCAGGAGTCTATTCTGTTTAACGATACCGTTTATAACAATATCACATTCGGAATGGAAAATGTCTCTCAAGATGAGGTGATAATGGCTGCCAAAATTGCAAATGCCGATGAATTTATATCACAGATGGAGGAGGGGTATCAGACCAATATCGGAGACCGCGGAGCAAAACTCTCCGGCGGACAGAGACAGCGCATCGCAATAGCAAGGGCAGTGTTGAAGAATCCTCCAATCCTGATATTGGATGAGGCCACTTCCGCATTGGATACTGAAAGTGAAAGACTTGTTCAGGATGCTTTGACAAAGCTGATGAAAAACAGAACATCTCTTGTTATAGCCCACAGACTATCTACTATCAGATATGCGGATTCGATTGTCGTATTGCAGAACGGCGCGATAGTTGAGAGGGGGAATCACGATTCATTAATCGAAAAGCATGGTCTTTATTCTCATTTGTGTGAGTTGCAGGCTTTCTCTTAATATATGAAAAATGAAAAAATCGGTCAATAAACTTTTAGAAGACAGTTTTAAATTGAATTGGGAAAGGCCCGCTTTATCCGATCATAAAGGAGATACCCTTTATTACAAGGATGTGGCCACCAGAATTGAGAAACTTCATATTGTATTTGAGACTTGTAATCTCAAAAAAGGGGACAAGGTGGCTGTCTGTTCCAGAAATCAACTGAATTGGGGTGTTACTTTTCTGGCCGTGCTTACATACGGAGCGGTTCCGGTTCCAATCCTTCATGAATTCAAGCCCGGTAATATCCATTATCTGGTCAATCATTCCGATTCAAGAATCCTGTTTGCAGGCTCATCCATACTTGAAAACCTGAACGGTTCGGAAATGTCCGGCCTTGAGGCTATCATTAAAATAAACGACTTTACAATCACCTTTGCCAGAGATGAGAAGGTGTATGATACATACAACCACATCGGAGAGCTGTTTGCATCCAAATATCCAAAAGGATTTACGTCGTCCGATTTGCATTATTATGAGGATTCACCGCAAACTTTGGCATTAATTAACTATACTTCAGGTACTTCAGGCTTCTCAAAAGGTGTGATGATACCGTACAGAGCACTATATTCCAATATATTGTTTGCCGGCAGTGTAGAGCCGCACATGAACAATACATCAAATGTTGTGGCAATGCTCCCTTCGGCCCACATGTACGGTATGATGTTTGAGTTTTTGTTTGAAATGACAATAGGCGCCCATGTCCATTTTCTTACCAGAGTGCCGAGCCCGAAGATAATCCTCGAAGCCCTTGCTGAGATCAAGCCTGATATTATCATCTCAGTGCCATTGGTGATTGAGAAGATTTACAAAAAGATGCTTTTGCCGTTTATCAGCAAAAATCGTATCAAGATGCTTCTGACACTTCCGGTAATCGACCAGATGATACAGAAAAAAATCCAGCAGAATTTAGTGAATGCCTTTGGAGGGAAATTCAAAGAAGTCATAATCGGCGGTGCGGCATTCAACAAAGAGGCAGAGGCGTTTTTCAAGAGAATTAACTTTCCTTTTACCATCGGATACGGGATGACGGAGTGCGCTCCCATTATTACATACGTGCCATGGAACAAAGCAAAGCTCTATTCCTGCGGTAAAGCCGCTCCGCGCATGGAAATAAAAATAGATTCAAAAGATCCTAAAAATATTCCGGGAGAGATTCTTGTAAAGGGAGATAATGTATTTTTAGGCTACTACAAAAATAAAAAGGCGACAGAAGAGGCCTTCTACAAGGGGTGGTTTAAGACAGGGGATATTGGTGTCATGGATTCGGACGGATATCTGTTTCTGAAAGGGAGAAACAAGAGTATGATACTTGGACCTTCGGGGCAAAATATCTATCCGGAGGAGATAGAAAGCAGTATCAATAACTTGCCTTATGTGATAGAGTCACTTGTTATTGAGGATAAAGGGGCACTGACTGCACTTATTTATCCCGATTTGGAACAAGCTGAAGAAGAGGGACTTTCACAAGAACAGTTAATGGTCAAATTGAAAGAGGGTATTGAGATTTCAAACCTCGAATTGCCAAACTATTGTAAAATAGTCAATGTCGAGATATTTCCCGAAGAGTTTGAAAAAACCCCAAAGAGAAGTATCAAGAGATATTTATATCAGAGAACACAAATATAAAAATATGACAGATAAAGAGACAAAATTTGATAAAAGCTATTTGGAAATGGCCTCTGTTTGGGCTAAAAATTCATATTGTGTCAGACGTCAGGTAGGAGCTATTATTGTAAAAGACAGAATGATAATTTCTGACGGTTACAACGGTACTCCATCCGGTTTTGAAAATGTGTGTGAAGACGAAAATGGCAATACGAAAGCGTATGTACTGCACGCTGAAGCAAATGCAATTACAAAAGTTGCAAAAAGCGGAAACAGCAGCGATGGCTCGACATTGTATGTTACAGCTGCACCATGCCTTGAATGTTCAAAACTGATTATTCAGGCAGGGATAAAAAGGGTAGTCTATAGAGACGAATATCGCATAATGGACGGCGTGGAACTACTTAAGAGAGCGGGAATCGAAGTTGTAAAATATTAAAAGTTCAGATATGGAAAATACATGGTTTAAGAAACTGACTATGGCCCTGATATGGGTGATTATCATAGCATTTGCCATTTTGCTGATAAAGAGATTTACTCAGGCAAATAAGAATGAGATAAATCTTGACCAGACAAAAGACAATTGGGCCAAGATGATGCTTATACTTAATTCGGTTGACAAAGATTACGTGGATGCAATTGATTACGAGAAAGTTACTGAAGAATTGCTTCCGGATATAATGTCTAAACTCGATCCTCACTCGGTATATCTTCCACCTCAAGAGTTGAAAGATGCCGAAGAGTCATTGCAGGGAGGTTTTGACGGAATAGGAATACAATTTACGGTTCCCAATGATACGGCAGTCGTTTCAAATGTGATTGTCGGGGGACCTTCCGAAAAAGCGGGGCTTTTGTCCGGCGACAGGATTCTGATGGTGAATGATGTATCGATTGCAGGGGTAAAAATGCCTCAGGATTCGATGGTTCTTCTGATGAAGGGGAGGAAAGGGACAAAAGTAGATGTAAGCATCAAGAGAAATGGGGAAGACAAGCCTATACCATTTACGATAATAAGAGATAAAATCCCTGTCAAAAGTGTTGACGTCGCTTTCATGATTAATGATACCACAGGATATATCAAACTCTCAAAATTTGCCAAAACAAGTTATTCTGAATTTTTGGAGTCATCTCTCAAATTGAGGGAAAAGGGGATGAAAAAACTGATATTCGACTTGCGCGATAATACCGGAGGGTATTTGGATCAGGCAATGCTGCTCTCAAACGAATTTCTTCAAAAAGGAGACCTTGTGGTATATATGGAGGGGAAAAACAGACCGAGACAGGATTTGTTTGCTGACGGAAAAGGGGGATGCAGGGATATTGAACTTGCAGTTCTGATAAATGAAGGCTCCGCATCATCAAGTGAAATATTTGCAGGAGCAATGCAGGATAATGACAGGGCTACTATTTACGGGCTTCGCTCATTCGGCAAAGGACTTGTTCAGGAACCGATTTATTTTTCCGACGGTTCGGGTATAAGATTGACAGTAGCCAGATTCTATACTCCTACCGGAAGGTCTATACAGAAACCATATTCTCCTGATTATGAGTATGACATTATACACAGGTATGAACATGGAGAGATGACAAATGTAGATAGCATAAGAGTTAATGACTCTCTGAAATATATAACTCCGAAGGGGAAAATAGTATATGGCGGAGGAGGTATAATTCCGGACGTTTTTGTGCCTCTGGATACAGTGGGTGTTACGGATTTTATGATAAAATGCAACAGACAGGGACTTCAGAATAAGTTTGCCAACGAAATCAGCGATGAATATCGGGTACAGATGAGAAATATAAAAGATATGGCATCACTCAACAAATTTCTCGACGGATTGTCACTTGAAAAAAGATTTCTTGCATATACAAAAGACAAAGGGGTAGTTCCAGAGGGAAATCAATGGCAGATATCGGGAAATATTATAATGATTCAGGTGAGAGCTCTGATTGGAAGATATACTCCGATGGATGACAATGCGTTCTATCCAATATATCTGCAGACTGACAATGTAATCAAGAAAGTTTTGGAAAATAAGCCTATTGGGCGATAAAACGATATACTATCTCGCCGCTCTGGCGGGATGGAGCACTTGAGGAGGCGCCAAAGCGGGAACGTTTTGCCGCCTCTATTGCAAATTCATGTAACGACTTGTCGGGAGACGATATGGTTTCCATGACAGATGCCTGAATGACTCTCCCTTTCTGATTGACAATTATTTCGACAACAACATCTCCCGAACCGTATCCCTTGTATGCAGGGACGGGGAGGTATTGCGCCTTTCTTCCATCAAGTTTATAAGATATGACTGACGGACCTCTGTAGGTGGGTTCTTTATCCGATTCTTGCTGCTGCTTGTCTGCGAGATCGACAGTTTCGTCATTCTTTTCTTCCATGGCGAATGCTTCGCTTTTGGATTTATCGAGCTTACGTTGGAGTTCACGAGCCTGATCATAGACTTCATTGGGATTCTTGCTTCTATCGTCTTTCAACTTTACATTAGCGTCGATAGCTATATTCCTTATTTGAGAGCGCGGAGTGGAAAGCATTGCATCGAGCTCCCTGCTTACCTCCTCTTTCAGCTGAATGACTTTCTGCTCCTCTTCGATTTGTTCCTGCTTCGTAAAATCAAGAACAAACGAAGACTCGTTTGTGACTACGGAATGAATCGTCACTACAAGCATGATTATCAGCAGAATCAAATGAAAAGACAAGGTCAGATATAATCCGACCTTTTTTTCTCTCTTCTGACTATCATTGCTCATATCATCTCTTTTCTTTCAAAGCTTTTTCAATGGTGGCAAGCATAATATTGATTGCCACCTGATTGTGCCCTCCTTGAGGGATAATTATGTCGGCATATCTCTTGCTCGGGGCAATAAACTGCAAGTGCATTGGTTTGACGGTCTTTTCATAACGTTCCATCACTTTCTCTACACTTTTGCCTCTCTCTACGATATCTCTTGAAATGACACGCATCAATCTGTCGTCATCATCGGCATCGACATATACCATTATATCGAGCTGATCTCTCAATTCTTTGCATGTGAAAATCAAAATTCCTTCAACAATGATGATAGGTGCCGGTTCGACTCTGATGGTTTCTGTCTTAGACCTCGAACAAGTGATGTATGAATATACGGGCTGTTCAATAAATCGTCCCTCTTTCAGCTGTTTAAGTTGACTGACAAGTAATTGGAAATCAATAGCATCAGGATGGTCAAAATTCAGCTCCTGCCTTGCGGCCAATGGTAGATGACTCTGATCCTTATAGTAGGAATCCTGAGGTATTACGACTGCTTTGTCGTTCAATTCCTCTATTATTTTTTTTACAACAGTGGTTTTTCCTGAACCGGTTCCTCCGGCGATGCCAATAATTAACATAGTTTAAAATTCTGCGCTCTTAGGTGTTCTTGGGAATGGAATTACATCGCGGATGTTGGTCATACCCGTCACAAACAGCAATAATCTTTCAAAACCAAGGCCGAAACCGCTGTGAGGTGCGGAACCGAATCTGCGTGTATCTATATACCACCAAAGGCTATCGGTGGCCATATTAAGTTCATTAATTCTGTTTTGCAGCTTTTCGAGAGACTCCTCTCTTTGTGAACCGCCTATTATTTCACCTATTTTAGGGAACAGGACATCCATTCCTCTGACAGTTTTTCCATCATCATTCTGCTTCATATAGAAAGCTTTGATGTCCTTAGGGTAGTCAGTCAGGATGACAGGTCTCTTGAAATATTGTTCAACAAGATACCTTTCATGTTCGCTCTGCAGGTCGATGCCCCATGATACAGGAAATTCAAACTTATGTCCCGATTTGATCAATATGTCAACACCTTCAGTGTATGTCAAACGTACAAAAGATGTATTGATAACTCCTTCAAGTCTTGCAATTAACTCTTTGTCAAACATGTCATTAAGAAATTTAAGATCGTCTGCACAATTGTCAAGAGCATATTTTACAAGATATTTGATGAAATCTTCGGCAAGATTCATGTTGTCTTCTATCTCATAAAATGCCATTTCCGGTTCAACCATCCAAAATTCGGCAAGGTGACGCGGAGTATTTGAGTTTTCTGCACGAAAAGTGGGACCGAATGTATAAATTTCTCCAAGAGCCATCGCCCCCAATTCACCTTCAAGCTGTCCGCTTACGGTAAGAGCAGTCTGACGCCCGAAGAAATCGTTTTCATAATTGATTGTCCCATCTTCTTTTCTTGGAATATTGTTTAAATCCAAGGTTGTTACCTGAAACATTTCTCCGGCACCTTCGCAATCGGAGCCCGTAATCAGTGGGGTATGAAGATATACGAATCCTTTGTCATTGAAGTATTTATGAATTGCAAATGCCATTGCATGGCGTATTCTCAACACAGCCCCGAAAGTATTGGTACGAGGACGCAAATGAGCTATTTCTCTCAAAAATTCCATACTGTGTCCTTTCTTTTGAAGCGGATATGTATCGGGATCTGCCGTTCCGAGAATTTCTATTTTTCGAGCTTGAATCTCTACGCTCTGTCCGCTTCCCATTGAAGCGACAAGGTCTCCTATGACCGATAGGCATGCACCGGTGGTAATCTTTTTAAGCAAAGATTCATCAAATTTTGAAGCATCGCATACAATCTGGATGTTGTTGATGGTGGAACCGTCATTTAAAGCGATAAATGCAACATTTTTATTTCCTCTTTTGGTTCTTACCCAACCTTTTGCGAGAACTTCTGTTCCGGGAGCCTGTTGGAGCAGTTGTTTAACTTTTAGTCTTTCCATAAACATAATTTTTCTAACTTGTAAAGGTACTCAATAGCCAATAATTTACCAAAATATTGGTGCAGAGAGTTCACTTTCATTCCAACATTTATCTACAACCGTTATAACATACTTGTATTTTCCGGCTCTTTTATCTGTAGGTTTATAATAATCATCTCTTGTTATTTTAACAATATTTCTGCTGTCGGTGATATCAATAGGGGCATTTGCGTGGAATCTGTAAACAATGTAGAAATGTGGTTGCTGCATAACATCGTCAGTTTCCACTTTGTCCCATCTGATGCTTTTCTTCTTAATTTTTAAGGTTTCCACTCCCATAGGTGGAATGGAATCAATTGATGTATAAGCCGGAATCAGCGAGAGATATTTTTGATATTTTGAGCTTAGCGAATCTGCAATTGAGATCTGATTTGCGGCAATGGACCATCCCGGCCACCATACGTTGCCGTCAACGTGCTCGAGAGTCCGTACAAGTTCCATCTTCCGGGCCATCTGCGTTGTCTTCGGATTTTGCAGGTCGGGTTCGTTGAATGTCGAAATATTCTGTCCCACATATAGCTGCCCGCCGAAATTGCCATCATTCCACCATTTTATCAAAGTTTCGTAATCTGCGGCGGGATGACCTATTTTCCAATAAATCTGAGGAACAATATAATCTATATAACCCTTCTGTGCCCAATCCGGAACATCTGCAAACAGTGCCTCATAGTTTGAAAGGCCATTTGTACGGCTTCCGCTTGAGTCAGGCGTTTCGGATAGATTGCGGTGAATTCCGAAAGGGGAGATGCCGAAGCGTATCCAAGGTTTGATTGATTTGATGGTATCGTTGATGCGATGCATTAAAGTTGCAACATTATTTCTTCGCCAATCGTTTTTCTGCCAATATTCAAATCCCTGCTGTCGGGCATATTTGACAAATGAGGCATCATCGTGAAATTCCTCATATTTGACGGGATATGGATAGAAATAGTCGTCAAAATGCACTGCATCAATGTCATATCTTGTGACTATATCTGATATCACTCTGACCGTATGTTCGATGGCCTCCGGTTCTCCGGGGTCGAAGTAGAGCTGCTTTCCATATCTTTTGAACAGCTCCGGCTTTTTAAAATAGAGATGATCGGGATGTAATTGCTCTTTGTCATTGGATGTCACACGATATGGGTTGAGCCATGCGTGGAGTTCCATTCCTCTTTTGTGACACTCTTTAACCATAAATTCAAGTGGATCCCAATATGGAGTGGGAGCTACACCCTGCTCTCCGGTCAGGAATCTTGTCCAAGGCTCTAATTCGGACTGATAAAAGGCGTCAGCCTGAGGTCTGACTTGGAAAATAACGGCATTGCAGCCTGTCATCTGAAGGGTATCCAATGTTCTGATGAACCATTGCTGAATTTCGTCAGTGGTCATGGTTTTCATTCGCTGATTACCCACAATATGAATCCATGCACCTCTGAATTCACGTTTGGGTAGTTGCTGTCCAAAGCAACTGCCCAAGGTGATAACAATTACGGTAATAGTGATAAGAAGTCTTTTCATAATCAAGTTAATATTCTATGCCCATTGCCTTGCAGATTTTTTGAGGAATGTCGGTATTGTCCATTCTCCCTCTGAATAGTTCACTTCCGGCACCGATTGCATAAACAGGGACTCCGCCTCCTGTATGTGATTTGGTCGTCCAGCCTATCTGAGCCTTTTGTGAAACTGTATCCATTACTGCGGCACTGTTCATGTAATTTTCTACGGTTGTCTCTGTTGCATTGACTTTGATTGAGTCAACGACTTTAAGATTATAGACATACCCCTTTGTCATACCCAATGATACACCGCCTGTTTCATGGTCTGCAGTTACGATAATAAGGGTTTCGTCTTTATGTTTCAAATAGAATTGATATGCTATCTCGACAGCATCGGCCATATCGATTGTTTCAAAGATTGTGTTGGCTAAGTCATTTGAGTGAGCGGCCCAATCGATTTTTCCACCTTCTGCCATGATGAAAAATCCTTTTTCGTTTTCAAGTACTTCAATGGCGGATGATACAACTTGAGACAAAGTCAGGTCATTTTTCTTTCTTCCCAACGCATACGGAAGGATATTGTCTTCTTTCCCTTTTTCCTGAAATAAGACAATTTTGGAAGCATTTTCTTTCTTGGCATTGAATTCGTCCAATCCGTATGCCACAGTATAGCCTGCATTTTCTGTAATCTCGTAAAGTGATTGCTCCGCCTGGCCCTTGCCACGCGGTGTGGCAAATCCACCACCTCCGAAAAATTCAAAGCCTGTTGCCGACAATTCTTTACCTATGCTGTAATAATCACTTCTCGATGGAGAGTGGGCATAAAATGCACCGGGAGTTGCGTGATCAATTGTTACAGTGGTCATAATGCCGACTTTATATCCGGCATCATGAATTTTGTAGGAAATACTTGTAAGGTTTGTTGAATCCGGCAGAACTCCCAACATACCATTGTTGGTCTTGTGTCCGGTAGAAAGGGCTGTACCTGCTGCTGAAGAGCAGGTTATGTAGTTGCTTGCAGAATAAGTGGTGGCAATTCCCAACTCGGGGAATTTTGAAAAATTGAGAGGTTCGCTTCCAATCACCCCTTTTTCGGTAGCCAGATATGCTTCGGCAAGTGCCACATGAGAAAATCCCATTCCATCTCCGATGAAATAGAATACGTATTTTGCCCTCTTCTCGCAGCAGGAACTGACTGTCAGAAGGCAGAGAGCAATAACAACAAATGGTAATAGTACTTTTTTCATTACATGATTGATTTATATAAGAAAGGGCGACTTGTACGGTCACCCTTTCCTAAATATTTAAAATAAGATTATTTAGCAGCTTTACGAGCACCATACATAATCTTAAGAGCAGAACAACGACGAAGCTCTTGCTTGATGTCGCTGATGATACCCATACGGGTGTCCTGGTCCGCTTTGATTGAAACTGTCATATATGGACGCTCAGCTTCACTTAGATTTTCACGTTCTGCCGCAACGAAGTCCCTGATGTCGTCAATGGTCCTGAAAGAGTCATTGAGTTGGATGCGGGATTCCGTTCCGAATTTAGCCTGATATTGAGAAGTAGGGGTCCCCACAAAAATATATGAAGACAAATCCTTTCTCTCCAATTTTGCAATTTCACTTGCCTGCGGCATGGTCAACTGCACCAGACGGTCAGTTTGACGCATACTCGTAGAAACCATGAAGAACATCAAAATCATGAACACAATATCAGGTAGAGATGCTGTATTGATAGGCGGTGTACCACCTTTTCCTTTTTTGATAAATTTAGCCATACTGATATCTCCTTATTTTTTCTTTACATCTTTAGGTTCTGCTTCGGAAATGTTTGAAGGTATTGCCTTTTTAACAATATCCTGCTTCTCTTCGTCAAGTCTTGCAAATTTCTTTCCGTAGTTCTGCATAGCAAACTGGTCACGAAGAATGTTGATAGCTTTGACAAGTTCGTTCTGAACTTCCAAATATTTGCGATAACTTGTACCGCGGTCATTTTGGAGCGAGATAACACCTTTTGATACAGAGCATTGGCCAAATCCTTCAATATCCTTCATCTCCTTTTCGGGAAGGTTCGGATCATCGGTAGGGTTAGTCAGAAATTCTATGATTTTATCTTTCAGCTGGCTGACATCCATCGGTTCATTTCCGGCTAACAATCTATCGTTGGAGTTGATCTTTACTAGGATGATATTTCTACGGTTTACTTTCTGGTCTTCTGCTTTCTGATCTTCAGCAGGTAGAGGAGGGAGACGCCTTGACAGACCTTGCTCCTGGTCCATAGTTGAAACCATCAAAAAGAATACCAACACCAAGAATGCAATATCCGCCATTGATCCGCCGTTTATTTCGGGAGTCTTTTTTGATGCCATTGTGATTATTTATTTTTAATTGCGTTAAATACTGCACCGCCTATGATAGCCAGAACTGAGACTGCAAATACAAAATAAGTAATGTATAGAGCGGTGTCGGTAAATTTGTATGTAGCGTCAGAAATGGGTTTATTTGTTTCAACCGGAGTTCCGGGAGCGAGCAAATAAGCACCACCGACAATTACTATCATTCCAATCACTAACAGGATTAAATTCTTTATACCCTTCTTGCTGCCTGCTGCACTCTTAATTGAGAAGAACAGCACAAGTATAAGTGTGACAGCTAACAAGAGATATGCCCAATACAGAAAGATATCCATCATTGGAGCATCCGCTGATGTTGGCAGAATAACAAAGAATATAACCAGCAATATCAGTGAAAGAACGAGTAATATATATTCAATATATTTGATTACTTTCATGATTATTATTTTTGATATTTAACTAACAGGTCAATCAAAGAGATAGATGCATCTTCCATTGATACAACAATGGTGTCAACTTTTGATATTAGATAGTTATAGAACAATTGAAGGATGATAGCTACGATCAGACCGCCTACGGTAGTAATCAACGCAACCTTCATACCTGCTGCAACAAGGTTAGGAGAAATATCACCTGCGACTTCAATAGCATCGAATGCCTGAATCAGACCGATAACTGTTCCCATGAATCCCAACATAGGTGCGATAGCGATGAACAATGTAATCCATGAAAGGCCGCTTTCCAACTGACCCATTTGAACCGAACCGTAAGAAACAACTGCTTTCTCAACAGATTCAACACCTTGGTCCATACGGAGAAGACCCTGATAGAAAATACTTGCGATAGGACCGCGGGTATTGCGGCAAACATCTTTTGCCTTTTCTACACCGCCATTCTTCAAAGCATTCTCAACGTTGGTAAGAAGCTTTTTGGTATTGGTTTCAGACAAACTCAAAGTGATAATTCTTTCAATAGCGATAGCCAAACCCAAGATAAGGCACAATAGAATGGTTGCCATAAAACCGGCACCACCTTCTATGAATTTGGTTTTTAGCTGTTGGTGTAATGGTTGATCGCTTGCGCCTCCTGCAAAAATATCAGTAGGTTCATCAGCTGCAGGGGTTGCAACAACATTTTCGGTAGTTGTTGTTTCATCCTGTGCATAAGCTACTTGGAACTGAGCAGATACTGTCATAAGACCAATAACTGCCAAAAACATGAAAAATTTTTTCATAAGTTTTTTTGTAATTAATTATTAAACAATGTATTAAATAGTTATAGTTTTTTTATTCTATCATTTAAAATATCGTGCAATTTAAGCATTTTTTTTTAAAACCTAATTATTTATTCAAAATTTCGCCTCTGAGGCTCTTTGTCAGCTCGGAAATTATGATCGAGTTGTCATTGTACTTCCCCATCAGAAAAAACAATTTGGTTATGGCCGATTCGGTGGTAATGTCATATCCGCTGATTACACCAATCTCTTTGAGTGTGGCTCCGTTTGCGTAGGCATTCATGTCAACACTGCCTGCAAGACACTGAGTTACATTGATTATGATTACTCCTGAATCAACACATTTTTTAATGTTTTGCAGAAACCATTCCGTAGAAGGAGCGTTGCCGCTTCCGAAAGTTTCCAGCACAACGGCCCTCAAATGTTTGGTGGAGAGCACTGCTTCTATATATTCCCTTCTTATACCGGGAAATATTTTCAGTATGGCAAGGTTAGTGTCCAAATTGGTATGTATAATCAGCTCTTTTCCCCATTTTTCAGGATAAGAGATGACGGCTCTGTTATATTTTATATGGATACCCACATCTGCAAGGACAGGGTAGTTGGCAGAGCGGAACGATCTGAAATTTTCAGCGTTGTACTTTGTGGTTCTGTTGCCGCGATATAACTGGCTTTCAAAATAGATACAGACTTCCGGAACAAAAGGCCTTCCCGACTCGTCTATGGATGCCGCAAGTTCAATGGAAGAAATAAGATTCTCTTTTCCGTCTGTTCGCAACATTCCGATAGGAAGCTGGCTTCCGGTAAATATTACCGGTTTTTCGAGATTTTCAAGCATGAAGCTGAGGGCAGAGGCCGAGTAGGCCATAGTATCGGTCCCATGAAGAACCACAAACCCGTCATACTTGTCGTAATTCTCTTTTATAAGGTGTACAAGCTCAATCCAAAATTCGACCTTTACATCGGAAGAGTCAATAACGGGATTGAACGAATACGAGTCAATCGAACACTCGAATTTTTTCAATTCCGGAACTTCTTCAAGTATCTGGTCAAAATTGAAAGGTTTGAGCAACAGAGTTTCAGGGTCCTGTTTCATGCCGATGGTGCCACCGGTATAGATTAGAAGTATCGATTGTTTCATATAGTATGTATTGTGTCAGGTAAATTAAACACTCGTTTAGCTGTCAGTGTAGTGATTTGTGAAACATCTTGCAAAGGTACATTTTTGATGTGAGAAACCGTTTCGGATATTATGCTTATGTAAGACGATTCGTTTCTTTTTCCCCTGAAAGGGACAGGGGTGAGCCACGGGCAATCCGTTTCAAGTAAAATATCGGTCAGAGCTATTTTTTCGAGGACAGAAGCTATGCCGGCATTTTTATAGGTCAGCACTCCTCCGATTCCGACTTTGAAATCACCGTATTTCATGATTCGCTTAAATGTTTCATAACTTCCTGAAAATGCATGAAATACCCCCTTGACTGGGATTCCCTTGGTCTCTTCAAATACACTGAAAATATCCTCTGTCGCTTCACGAGAATGAATGATTATCGGAAGGTTGTATCGCGCTGCAAGCTCTATCTGTTCTGCAAATACCCTTTTTTGTTGCGTGACAAACTCTTTGGACCAATATTCGTCAAGGCCTATTTCCCCTATTGCGTAGAACCGTCTGTCTGAAATATGCTCTCTGACAAAATCCATCTCTTCTTCCCAATTACCATCGACGGAAGTGGGGTGAAGCCCTATGCATGGGAACGCATAAGATGGAAGTATATCGCAACACTCTATCATTGAGTTGTATGAGGCCTTGTCAATATCGGGAAGAATAAATCCCGATACACCTGCTTTTACAGCTCTTGATACGACTTCTTTGAAATCGGGTCGGAATGCCTCATCGTACAGATGAGAGTGGGTGTCGATAAAATCGGGCATTAAGGTTGTCGCTCTTCTTTAAATTCGGAAACAAAGTTAACATTTTTTTGATTAAGTGGTGTATTTATTCCCTTGAACGGACCTTATGAGACCATCCATTTCCATTTCGAGCAGGTTGAGAGATACCTCTTCCAAAGAGAGAGATGTCAGGGACAATAGATTTTCTACGCTCACAAAAGTGTGCAATTTAAGGAATTCCATTATTTTTATCTTTACCTCATTGTCCAACTCTCCGAAAATTGTATTATTAGAAATGATTTCATCTTTGGAATCCCATTTAAGGATTTTTCCGATAGTCGATACATCCTTTACAATAGAGGCCATATTGGCGCCTATAAGTCTGTTGCACCCCTCAAATGACAAATCCGTGATTCTCCCCGGCACAGCAAACAGCTCTCTCGAGTATGAATTGGCAAGTGATGCAGTGATGATTCCTCCCCCTTTTGAAAACGATTCGACCAGAAGTGTAGCATCGGCTATGCCGGCAATGATGCGGTTTCTGCGCACAAAATTGCCTTTGAACGGAGTTGTACCTGAAGGGAAATCGGTAAGTAATCCTCCTTTTTCGACTATTTCCTTTGCAAGTTCCTTATGTGCATGGGGGTAAATCTCATTCAGACCTGTTGCCATGACTCCTACTGTGGGGAGTCCGAATTCGATGGCGCTTCTATGGGCAGTAGCGTCTATTCCGTATGCAAGTCCGCTTACAATCAATGGTTTGATTACCTGTCTGGATAGTCGCTCGATTATTTTTCTGCAACAATCTTTTCCATATATGGATGCCTGCCTCGTGCCTACGACCGATAATATTTTCTCGGCATTCAAGTCTGCATTACCTTTATAGTAGAGTACGAGCGGAGCATCCGGACACTCTTTCAATCTTTTCGGATAACGTTCGTCTTTGATATAAATCACATCAATACCGTATTTACGTGTCCATTCAATCTCTTTGTTCGCCCATTCAAGGATTTGCGGGTCAAGAATGCTGTCAACGTAGTTACTTCCTGTTGGGAGTATCTCCAACAATTGCTCACGGCTCATGTCGAAAAAATCGCCGATATCTCCGTATTCCGCAAGTTGTCTCGAAACAGCGCATTTGGAAGCGAATATTCTACTCAGTGCGCAAGCATAAATCAATAAGTCACTCTTCATAATTTTTTCGGCCAAATTATAAAGTGTGACTTAGATTTCGATACCAAAAAAGGTATTATTTCAAAAGGGTGTTTATTTAAAAAATAATCAGAAAATACAAATTAAATCACCAGCATTGCATCTCCGTAAGTACCAAACATATAGCCCTCTTTTATGGCCACTTTGTAGGCATTCATTACATTGTCGTATCCACCAAATGCCGCAACATTCATGAGCATGGTGGAAAGAGGAAGATGAAAATTGGTGATTACTGCATCGGGAATGGAGAACCTGTATGGTGGGAAAATGAACTTGTTGGTCCATCCATCATAATCTTTAATCTCTTTTTTAGTGGTGACATAAGTTTCCAAAGCCCTTACGACAGTAACGCCGACTGCAACAACTTTCTTTTGGTCATGTTTGGCCTTATTAATTCGCTGAGCTGTTTCAGCAGAGATAATCATCTGCTCCGAATCCATTTTGTGCTTTGACAAATCCTCTACATCCACTGTATGGAAATGTGCATTTCCCATGTGAAGTGTCAGAAAAGCCGTGTCGATTCCCTTGATTTCCATTTTTTTGAAAAGGATCTTGCTGAAGTGAAGACCTGCGGCAGGGGATGCAACGGCTCCCTCGTACTTGGCATAGATTGTCTGGAATCTTTCAGTGTCACAAGGTTCGGTAGGTCTTATCCATTTAGGGACCGGAAGCTCTCCAAGCTGATAAAGTGTCTGTTTAAATTCTTCGTATGGACCGTCATACAAGAAACGAAGAGTACGACCTCTTGATGTGGTATTATCAATTACTTCAGCTACAAGGGCATCATTTTCACCAAAATATAATTTGTTGCCAATTCTGATTTTTCTTGCAGGATCGACCAATACGTCCCAAAGTCTCTGCTCTTTGTTGAGCTCTCTCAATAGGAAGACTTCAATTTCCGCCCCTGTCTTCTCTTTATTTCCTCTGAGTCTTGCAGGAAATACCTTTGTGTCGTTGAATACAAATAAATCCTTGTCAGTGAAATAGTTGATGACTTCTTTAAAGACCTTGTGTTCGATTTCTCCTGTCTGTTTGTGAAGAACGAGCAGCCTTGCTTCATCTCTCTCTTCTGAAGGATATTTTGCAATCAGGTTGTGAGGAAGCTGAAAGTTGAATTGTGATAGTTTCATTATACACTTTGTTGATTAAAATACGACAAAAACATATATTATACGTATAAAAGTCAAAAAAGTTTCATTTTATGCAAAAATTATTCGGATAATCGAAACGGGCCTGAAGCTGTTCGTCTTAACGATATGAGATATGCGCCACTTTCGAGAGTGGTCCCGATATCGCGTGCAAGAGATCTTATATATGTTCCCTTACTGCATTGCACCTTTATTTTGGCAATCGGGCGTCCGTTGTCTGAAGCTTCACCGGAATGGTGATAACAATAATGAGGTACCGTATTTTCTTCTCTTTGAAGATCTCTCTGTTGTGAAATTCCGTCATTTTCAATATCTGCGGCAGGGATGAAAGAGATGAGTTCCATTGAGAAAATTGTTATGACCGACTTTCTCAACTCCACTGTTTCTCCGGCTCTTGCATATTCGTATGCTCTCAGCCCTCCAACAATTTTGGCTGAGAACATTGGAGGAATCTGCTCCTGCTCTCCGATGAACTGCTGCAGAACGGTCTCAATCCTCTCTTTTGTAATATGACTGAAAGGATAATGGTGGTCTATTTCCTGCTCAAGATCGTATGATGGAGTGGTGGCCCCAAATTCTATTTCGGCAATATATTCCTTTTCGTGTGACTGTAATTCTTCCGCAATTTTGGTGGCTTTTCCTACGCAGATTATCAGCAGTCCGGTGGCAAGAGGGTCGAGAGTTCCGGCATGTCCGACCTTTAGATTTTTCAGACGAAAATGTTTCTGAATCTGAAATTTAACCTTTCTGACAACGTCTGCCGATGTCCATCTGTAAGGTTTGTCAATCGGAATCACAATTCCTTCCGGATAATCGCTAATCTCTGAAGAGAGGGTATTATCGAAAAATTCGGTAATACCCTCTATAGTACAGCCGTATAGAGTATAATAGCATCCCATGTATTATTTGCAGGCTATTTTATCAACACGCCTTTGGTGTCTTCCTCCCTCAAATGAGGCGGCAAAGAAAGATTTTACTATCTCTTGTGCCATTTCAAAAGAGATGAATCTTGCAGGTAGGGAGAGAACATTTGCATCGTTATGTTGTCTTGCCAATGCTCCCAATTCCGGGTTCCAACATAAAGCAGCGCGTACTCCCTGATGTTTGTTGAGGGTCATGGAGATTCCGTTGCCGGATCCGCAAATGGCGATTCCGCAGCAGACTTCGCCATTCTCTATAGCATAACCCAGAGGGTGAGCCGTGTCGGGATAGTCCATGCTCTCTGTAGAGTGTGTTCCAAAATCCTTTATTTCGTAGCCTAACGACTTAACAAGCGGTTTGAGCGCTTCTTTGAGTTCATATCCGGCGTGATCGGATGCCATTCCTATAACTTTCATAATTTTATGCTAAATGGTTTAATGCTCTTTTTATTCTATTGTCAACCTCTTCTTTGCCCAATAATGCCATTATATCGGCTACTGAAGGTCCTTTTGATTCACCTACCAGAAATAATCTCAGGAGATTCATCACTTTGCCCATGGGCCATTGATTGTCGGTAATAAGGGTGTGAAGTTGTTCTTCTATATGTTCTTTTGTGAACGGTTCGAGATTACAAATGAAAATGTGGACTTGAGGAATTATCGGTTTGACATCATCTTTCCAATATTTGGATATTGAAGAGGGGTCATAAGTGCTTGGTGCTCTAAAAAAATAGCTGCTCAATCCCCAAAATTCGTTTGAGAAGTGAGCTCTCTCTTTGATAATTTCGCATACGCTTCCGATATAGCTGTCACTGAATCCTACAAGCCTTCCACCTTCGAGGGCTTTGAATTCGGCTGTCAGTTCTTCAGTGGTCTGCATTCTCAAATATTGTTCATTGAACCATTTGGCCTTGTCCGGATTGAATTTGGCTCCCGATTTGATGACTCTTTCGAGAGAGAATGCCTGTACAAGCTCTTCGAGTGAAAAAATTTCCTGTTCCGTACCCGGATTCCATCCCAAAAGTGCAAGCAGATTGACAAATGCCTGAGGATAATATCCATCTTCACGATAGCCGCGTGATACTTCTCCTTCGGCATTTATCCATTTTAGCGGAAATACGGGGAATCCGAGACGGTCTCCGTCACGTTTGCTCAGTTTGCCTTTTCCGTCCGGTTTAAGTAAAAGGGAGAGATGTGCAAAGCGCGGCCGGCTTTCCTGCCATCCGAATGCTTCGTATAGCAAATAGTGCAGCGGAAGCGATGGAAGCCATTCTTCGCCTCTGACTACTTCGGTGATTTCCATAAGGTGGTCATCTACGATATTTGCAAGGTGGTATGTCGGCAGCTCATCGATTCTCTTCCATAATACCTTGTCATCGAGCGTGTTACTGTTGACTTCAATTTCTCCCCGGATAAGGTCGTTCATCCTTATCGTTCTGTTCTCCGGTATTTTGAAACGGATAGTCCAATGAGTTTCATTTTCTATTAGTTGTGATACTTCGGATGCCGGAAGTGTGAGAGAGTTTCTGAGAGAACCACGGGTTGCGTAGTTGTAAGTGAATGTACTTTTTTGAGCCTCTGCATTTTTGCGAAGCGTATCCAACTCTTCAGCTGTGTCAAATGCGTAATAGGCATACCCTTTTTCTACAAGCTCTTCTGCATATTTGCGATAGATGCCCCGGCGCTGAGATTGTCTGTAAGGTGCGTGAGGATGTCTTTCAGATGGGGTCTCCACAACTTTTCCGTTTTCGTCAACTCCTTCGTCCGGAGTAATCCCGCACCAGCGCAGAGCATCAATGATGTACTCTTCGGCTCCGGGCACAAATCTCTGAGAGTCGGTATCTTCTATTCTTAAAATAAAATCTCCTCCTGCCTGTTTCGCGTACAAATAGTTATACAATGCTGTTCTGACTCCGCCAATATGAAGCGGACCTGTAGGACTTGGTGCAAAACGTACTCTTCTCTTTTTCATAAATATTATTCTTCCTTTTCTTGTTGTTGCTCTTTAAACATTCTCTCTCTTCGTGTGATGGCAGGTTCCGATTTCAACTCTTTAATTGTCCTCGGATTGTCTGTTATCAGTGCAGGCTTGCCTGTAATTATGCTCTTTGCCACTATTTGAGATTGTCTTTCGGGGCACAAAGGTAAGCCTCTCTTTTTACTTTCCGAATATTTCTTATCATATTTTACCTCAATTTTGTTGTGATGATGTATCATGTCTTCGCTGATTACCGGCAGTTGTGCCATTTCAAAACCCGTAGCGACGATTGTAACACTGATGTTTTCTCCAAGTGCATCATTTTTAACCACACCGCGTTTGAAATTACCGGTAGGGCCGGTATATTCTTTGATATAATCCATAATCTGGGAGAGTTCAAACGTCTTGATGGTCTTGCCTGATTCGCTGCTCGATGTGATGTTGACAAGTACACTTTTGGCAGTATGCAGGTCACATTCATTCAGCAGGGGAGACGAAAATGCTTTTTCCACTGCCTGAATTGCTCTGTCGGGACCGGATGCGACACCTGTTCCCATTATTGACATCCCACTATTTTTCATTACCATTCTGACATCTGCAAAATCGACATTGATATATCCGCGACATGTGATTATTTCAGCAATACTCTTGACTGCCGTTGCCAGAACTTCATCGGCCTTGGGAAAAGCTTCAAAAAGATCAAGATCTCCGAATATTTCGTATAGTTTCTGGTTGTCGATGATAAGGAGGCTGTCCACAAACTTGTCGAATTCTTTGATACCTTCCACAGCGCGATATAGTGCTTCGGGACCTTCATCTCTGAATGGAATTGTGACTACACCCACTGTCAGCATTTCTCTCTTTTTGGCAGCTTCCGCTATTACAGGTGCTGCTCCCGTGCCTGTACCGCCACCCATTCCGCAGGTAATAAATACCATCTCCGTATTGTCCCCCAGCATCTTGTTAATGCTGTCAATAGATTCTTTGGCAGCCTTTTTACCCTTGACAGGGTCCGTTCCCGCACCGAGCCCTTTGGTGATTATCTCGCCAAGTTGCAGTTTGGTGGGTACGGGGCTCATTTCAAGAGCCTGCATATCTGTATTGCATATTGCAAAATCCACATTCTTGATCTCCTGAGAATACATGTAGGAAACGGCATTACTACCTCCGCCTCCTACTCCGATCACCTTTATTATATTGGATTTACGATCCCAAGGCAATCCGAATTGTTCAACTTCTTTAACTGCTTCCATGATTTATGCTTTATCGTTATCTTCACTAAAAATATTACCGAATATACCTGTAAAAGTTCTTTTCTCCTTTACAGCAGGCTCTTTTCTGACTTTTGTCCTGCCTGCATCTTTGGTTTTGGCGTACTCTTTTTCTTTAATATCTTCCTCTTCACCGAATAAGTTGTTGTTAAATTGACGTGTTGATTCTGCTTTGGCGGGAGCAGTTTCATACATTTCACTATATTCGATGTGTGAAAGTTTTCTGTCAAATCCCTCAAGTATAAGTCCGACGGCTGTCGAAGAATACGCGTCAAAACTATTGTCATCGGAATCACTTGTAATGGAGGCCCTTGGAGCGGCAAGTCTTACCTTGCACTGCAATATTACCTTTGCAAGGTCGATAATGCTTTCCATGTAACATCCACCACCTGTCAATACCACTCCGGAAGGTATTTTGTTAGAATATCCCGATTGCTGTATGACATAGCGGACTGCCTCAAATATTTCGCTCATTCGTGCTTCTATAATCTGAGATAAAGTTCGGACTTCCACTTCTCCCTCAACATCGCCGATATCCGATTTAAGGATGAGTTTTTTATTTTCGGGGGTATCTTCTTCAACACAGAATCCGTGTCTGATTTTTACGAGTTCCGCCCAATTGTATGTGATGGCGGCAACCTGCTTTATGTCGGTCGTAATGGATTCACCTCCGAAAGGGATAATGGCAACTTCACGAACAGTATTTTCCCGTATAATTGCTATGTCTGTCGAACCGCCTCCTATATCGACAAGCGCAACGCCATTTTCCATTTCAAGGTCATTCAGAGTGGCTCTTGCCGAGGCAATAGGGGATAGAACGGCTCCCTTTATTTTGATTCCGAAATTGTTCAGAACGGCCTCTCTCGTCGTTATTAATGATTTTTTCCCTTTGAATAATTTGAACAACGTCTCGACAGATGTCCCTTTCATTCCCACAATCTGTAAAAAACCTATATGATCATCAACATTGTATTCCTGAGGAATAATGTCATATACCATGTTGTCTGCATCGTTTTCTGCTGACAGCACTTTGTTTGAAATGATTTTGAGGTCCTCTTCGGAAATATGTTCCTGAGGATTGGCTCTGCAAAATGTATTTGTTATGCTTTTACTCTCTATGAGCTTGCCGGAAATGCTGACGATTGCCTCATCTATATCCTCGCCAATTTCTCTTTCAGCTGCTTCAATAGTCGGACGCAAAGTCTCAATGACTGTCATATCATTGATGATTTCCCCATTTTCAATACTGATTCCGGCTGGAAGAGGAGCATCCCTGTAAAATACTATTCTGACTCCCGAATCGGTCTTTTCTCCAACGATGGTGACAATTTTGGTGCTGCCGAAGTCTATGGCTGCTAAATAGTTATTCATTATCTACAAATTATCTGGTTGTTATACTTCAAATTTACTGTTTTATATTTGTTAATACCCTCTTCCGGAATAATGGTCCGGTAAAAGGCGTTTAGTTTTTTAAATTTCAAATCTATGTCGGAACTCTCTCCAAAGATGATTTTTCTGCATCCAAGTCGCGGCAGCAGAGCAATATCCCCATTCTGTTCAATATAAATTTCTCCTATCAGTTTTTTGTAATACTCCTGATGTTCGATATAATTGCTTAATTCGATAATAGACATAATCCAATCTTTTTCTTTGTCGGGCGGATAACCCTTGTACTCTTTTCCGAAAGAGGTAGGTATATATCCAGATACAATAGGGACGGGGATAGCATTTATGGTTGGAAATATATATCCCGTATAATCCGCATAATAGCTTTCTTTATCGTTTTCAAATCTGATAACAGGCTTTCTCTGGGTAATTTCAACGTTCAGAACCCCTGGTTGCATAACATATACTTCGGATTTGAAAATTTCTCCCTGTGCATTCAAAACACTCTCAATGTGGTTAATGTCAATCTTATCTGTTCTTTTTCCAAGCACACTGTCATTAAGGTTTATGATATTTCTTATCTGCTGCTCGTCAATAAGTCTTATTTTAAGTGAATCAATATATCTAACGTCAATAGTATTGCATACCAGAGCGTTTCTGCCGAGGTCTGCAAGTGCCTCTGCGTAATAGAAATAAACTCCGGCGGCAGCAATAATTGCCGTAATTCCCAATATTATCGCTATTTTTTTAAACATCCTTTTAAATATTGCTCAATAGGTTCTATAAACCGATCTATGTCTCCGGCCCCAAAAGTGACAAGGCAGTCAATGTCTCTTGTATGGATGGTATCCATAAGATGTTCTTTATCAATAAGTACCTTATCCGGTATAGTTACTTTATCTAAAATGATTTCGGATGTCACCCCCTCAATAGGAAGTTCTCTTGCGGGATATATCGGCAAAAGAATCAATTCATCCAGAGTACTGAGCGCATCGGCAAAATCATCGGCAAAGTCCCTTGTTCGTGTATATAGGTGCGGTTGAAATATACCGCATATTCTTCTTCCCCTGAAAATATCTCTCATTGAACTGACAGCTGCACGTATTTCGTTAGGGTGGTGAGCATAGTCGTCTATATATGCACATTCGGGAGTGTTAATATGAATGTCAAATCTTCTTTTTACTCCTGAAAATGTGGCTAATGCCTTTTTGACGGCCTCTTTATCCAATCCGTCAAGAATGGCGACAGCTGCTGCGGCGATGGCGTTTTCGACATTTACCCATCCTGGGACCCCCACTGTACAATGTTCTATTTTTCCATGAGGATAATTGATGGTAAAATCGAAGTATCCTCCTTCAAGAGCAACTATATCCGATCCGTAAAAATCACATAGAGTGTTGAATGAATATCGGTAAATATTGCAGGAAACATGTTCCGTCGGAACTTCAACTCCCTGCTTTACAATCAGAGCTCCATCAGGTTTGATTTGAGAAGCAAACATTCCAAATGCTTCTATAACATGGCGGTGGGTAGAATAGATGTCGAGATGATCTGCATCCGTCGCCGTGATTATGGCAATTGACGGGTACAGTTGAAGGAATGATCTGTCAAATTCGTCTGCTTCAGCCACAAGAACAGGGTTTTTGCTCAACAGCAGGTTTGTGTCGTAATTTTTGGAGATTCCTCCTAAAAATGCATTGCATCCCTCTCCCGAATGAGTGTAAATATGTGCAAGCAAGGTACTTGTAGTGGTTTTTCCGTGGGTCCCGGCCACTGCAAGACATTTCTGGTTTTGGGCAATTTCTCCAAGTGCTTTGGATCTTTTGCATAATGTGTATCCCTGTTCCTGTACATAGGTCAATTCTTCAAAATCGGAAGGTATGGCAGGTGTATAAATTACGAAAGTATGGTCTATGTCTTTCGGAACAGCTTCAAGCATAGGGGAGTAGTGTATTGTTATCCCCTCTTTCTCAAGCTCTTTTGTCAGAGGTGAAGGTGTACGGTCATAACCGGACACATCGTATCCGGCATGTTTGAAATAACGTGCTATGGCACTCATCCCTATGCCTCCGATTCCCAAAAAATAATAATGAGTAAATTTATTCATATTCCTTCCTGATTAGTGACAATACCTCGCGTGCTATAATTTCGCCTGCATTTTTCTTGCCAAGTTTAAGAATGTTGGTTTCCATTTCTTTTATTTTTACCTCATCCGAAATCAAAAATTCCACCTTGTCCATAAGGGTTTGTTCTGCATCAATGTCTTTGACAATCATTGCAGCGTTCTTTTCCACGAGAGCCATAGCATTGTGAGTCTGATGATCTTCGGCAACATTCGGAGAAGGGACGAAAATGGTCGCTTTTCCTGTTGCACACAACTCCGATATGGTACCGGCTCCGGCTCTCGAAACGATTACATCCGCCACGGCAAATGCAAGGTCCATCCTTTGAATAAAATCGTAATTTCTGAGATTGGGCAGTTCTTTGTCTTTGAGAAAAGACTCCACCTCTTGCCTATAATATTTTCCGCTTTGCCAAATCACCTGATATTGAGCGTTTTTACTTTTCTCTTTTACCCACTTGATCATTGTATTGTTGAGGGTTCTGCTTCCAAGGCTCCCACCCACTATGAATACCGTCTTTTT
The DNA here is from genome assembly GCA_028686425.1 of Bacteroidales bacterium. GTDB lineage: Bacteria > Bacteroidota > Bacteroidia > Bacteroidales > UBA932 > Cacconaster. Next base: position 61,630 of record JAQUBZ010000004.1, read on the forward strand.
GCCGGGGTCAAGATTGTAGAATTTGTATCCTTCGACTTTTTGCTCTTGAGTAGGAGGAGCTATCTCCTTTCTTATTGGATTCCCTGTGAATATGATTTTTTCCTTTGGAAAGAATTTTTCCATTCCATCGTAGGCTACACATATTTTTGATACCCTTTTGCCCAATATTTTGTTGGTAAGTCCGGCAAAAGAGTTTTGTTCCTGAATAAGGCACGGGATGCTACGATGTGAAGCACTCCACAAAAGAGGTGCGCTTGCATATCCTCCAACTCCGACAGCCACATCAGGTTTGAAATCTTTGATAATCCGTCCGGCGATAGAGATACTTTTAATTATTTTGAAAGGAAGGGCCAGATTTGAAAGGGATAATTTGCGTTGAAGTCCTGCCACGGGAAGCCCTTTTATTGGATAACCGGCAGCAGGAACCTTTTCCATTTCCATTTTGCCGATGGCTCCTACAAACAGAATTTCGGCATCGGGACATATTTCCTTTATTGAATTGGCAATCGAAAGAGCCGGAAATATGTGACCTCCGGTGCCTCCTCCGCTGATGATGATTCTCGGTTTATCCATTATAATTTTCCTCCTTATTAAAATCGTTGTTAATTTGTTCGGTCTGTGTGGCTTCGACTTGAGCCTGAGCAGCTTCAAGCTGTTCCTGCTTGTCAACCTGCTTGCTGACAGACAGAATAATGCCGAATGCTCCGCACAATACCATATAAGCCGTACCTCCATGACTGATCAGAGGGAGTGTATGACCTGTAATGGGCATTAATCTGACATTTACAAATATGTGCATAAATGCCTGCAATACTATCAGAAACGAGAGCCCGAGTACCACAGAACAAGAGTAGAGTGTCTGACATTTGTAAGAAATCCTGATACTTCTGAACAAAAACATAATGTACAGAAGAATTACTATTGTTCCGCCCGCCAATCCGTATTCTTCCACTATAAATGCATAAATAAAGTCTGAATATGCCATGGACAGTGAATATCTCTGCGTACTCTTTCCAGGCCCTTTTCCGATTATTCCTCCCTCCGAGATGGCAATTTTTGCATTTTCAGACTGACGTATTTCGTCAATATATTCTTTTTTCTCGAAGTCGGACATGGAAGCGATTTTTTCCTCTTCAGTCTTGTCATTTATGTCTGAGGCAAATGAAGCCACCCTGTTTTGAACTGTTCCGAATCTGTTGAAAAACTTTTCAATAACCCCTTTCTCACTTTCAGGTGTTGTGGAGTTCTTGTAAAATGCATTATATATACCGAACATGAGCAAGATACACGCAAAAATGCCGCCGAGGGAAATCAGCAAATATCTTAACTTGACTTGCATGAAAAACATTAAGAGAAAGCCTATTGTTCCAATAAGAATGGCTGATGAAAAACTGTTTACCACAATTATACCGCACACAGCCAATATCGGCAGCAACAGTTTCACGGCAAAATCCCTGAAAGTATTGAGGCTATCCTGCCAATACTCGATTGCTTTGGCAAGATAGAGAATAATGCCGATTTTGGCAAACTCAAATACCTGAATGGTCCTTCCGTAAAGTTTGATACCGCGTACAGCTCCGTTTTTAACATCTTTTATGCCCGGAACAAAGAGCAAAAGAAGAAGTACTACAGATGCTCCAAACAAGAAGAATGACAAAAATCTGTACCACCTCATCGGAATCATGTAGCAGATAAACAACGCAAAGAAGCCTATAAGTACCGATTTGATCTGGGCAACGAAGATGACAAGCTTACTTGATCCCGCTGTATTGGCAAGATAAGTGCTTGAAGAAAACACCGATACGATAGATATTAATGCGAGTAGCATGACCACCAGCCATATCCCTTTGTCTCCCTTAAGTGTTATTTTGCTCATACTCTTTCGTTTTCGGTTACATAAGTTAATAAATCACACCTTTTGTGCTTCTACAGTCTTTTTACGGCTTCCTTAAATTGTCTCCCTCTGTCCTCATAATTTTTAAACAAATCAAAACTTGCACAGCAAGGGGACAAAAGGACGGTATCTCCTGCTTCGGAGAGTTCGGCTCCCTGTTTGACGGCTTCTTCCGCAGAAGTTACGTCACAGATATATGGGACTTTGTCCTCAAAAAAATCGTGTATCTTTTTATTATCAACACCAAGACAGATTATGGCTTTTACTTTTTCCTTTACAAGATCGGCGATAGGTTCATAATCATTTCCTTTATCTGTCCCTCCCAATATCAACACAATCGGAGTGTTTACGCTTTCAAGTGCGTACCATGTAGAATTGACATTTGTTGCTTTTGAATCGTTAATATACATGACATTTCCAACAGACATTACTTTTTCCATTCTGTGCTCAACCCCTTTGAATGATGTAAGGGCTTCTCGTATCGTCTTATTGGTTATGTGCATTATCTTACCTGTAATAGCGGCGGCCATCGAATTGTATATGTTGTGTTTGCCCGGAAGGGATAAATCTGCAATCATCATCTCATACTCGCTCTCTTCGTATATTACGTGCATGCTGTCTCCATCCAAGTAGGCTCCCTGGCTGACTTTATCGTTTTGACTGAATGGGAGTTTTTTGGCCTGCAATACTATTTGATTGAGGTTTTTGACAGTAATTTCATCATCCGAACAGAATATGAAGCAATCTTCGCGTGACATATTTTGAGTGATTCGGAATTTGGCATTGATGTAATTCTGCATTACATGGCCGTATCGGTCCAGATGGTCGGGAGTTATGTTCAGGAGCACGGCAATATGCGCCTTGAAATCATACATTCCGTCTAATTGGAAGCTGCTAAGTTCCAACACATAAATATCATGATGTTCGGTAGCTACCTGAAATGCATAGCTTTGCCCGATATTTCCTCCAAGCCCCACGTTCAATCCTGCATTTTTCAACAGATAATAGATTAGAGAGGTGGTCGTGGTCTTTCCGTTGCTTCCGGTGATACATATCTTCTTTGAATTGTCATATCGTCCGGCAAACTCTATTTCTGAGATGACGGGTATGTTCACTCTCCTGAGTTCCCTAATCAGCGGAACTGTTTCGGGAATACCGGGACTTTTGATGATTTCGGAAGCGTTCAGAATCTTTTCGTAAGTATGGCCGCCCTCTTCAAATGGTATATCATATTTGCATAACATTTCCTTAGCATTCTCTTTAAGCGTGCCACTGTCTGATAGAAAGACATCAAAATTTTTGACCTTTGCGAGAATTGCGGCGCCCACACCGCTTTCTCCTCCACCTAATACAACAATACGACTCATATTATCTGATTTTTAAAGTTACAACTGTTAAAACTGCCAAAAGAATAGATACAATCCAGAATCTGGTTACAATCTTGGCCTCAGGCAAAGCCCTTTTAGGGCGTTGAATGAGAGCAGGTACCCCTTCTTTCTGAAAATGGTGATGAAGAGGGGTCATTTTGAACACCCTTCTTCCTTCACCGTATTTTTTACGTGTATATTTGAAGTAGCAACGTTGAATAATTACAGAAAGACTCTCTACGAAGAATATTCCGCAAAGTATAGGAAGCAGCAGCTCTTTTCTGATTAATATGGCACAAACTCCGATAATGCCTCCAAGTGCAAGACTTCCCGTGTCTCCCATAAATACTTGTGCAGGATACGAATTGTACCACAAAAAACCGAGCAGAGCTCCTATGAATGCTGCAAAAAATACGGTTATTTCGCCACTATTGGGAATATACATAATATTAAGGTATTCGGCATAGCCTACGTGCCCCGACAAATATGCAAGAATACCGAGTGTGGCTCCCACTATTGCCGAAATACCGGTTGCAAGCCCGTCCATTCCATCCGTAAGGTTTGTACCATTAGAACAAGCCGTTATGACAAATATGATTACAAGAATGTACATGAACCACTGAAAATGTTCCCCGAATTTGCCATCAAAAGGGGAGAGCCACTTATAATCGAACTCGTTGTTTTTGACAAAAGGGATGGTCGTCTTGGTATTGTTGCTCAAATCTTTAACGGTTGCTTCAGGAGCTTTTTCTCCATATCCGCTATATGCCGTGCTCTCCGAAATTACGGAGTCGGATGTGTATTTTGCCGGTTGCTCTCTGAATCCCAAAGAGTTGCTGAAACACATTACAAGCCCTACAACGAGGCCGAGACATACCTGTCCCGCAATCTTGTATTTTCCGCTTAACCCCTCTTTTTTATGTTTGAATACCTTTATATAATCGTCAGCAAAGCCGAGGAGGCCGAGAGATACGGTGGTAAGTATCAAAAGCAGAATATTTACGTTGGTTAAATCCCCAAACAATAAAATCGGTATAAGAATGGAAATGAGAATTATAATACCTCCCATGGTAGGGGTACCTTTTTTACTTATCTGTCCTTCAAGACCAAGATCTCGAATTTCCTCTCCAATTTGTTTTTTTTGGAGAAACAGGATGATTTTCTTGCCGATGAACATAGATGTGATAATAGCAACAATGCTGCAGCATATTGATCTGAAAGAGATATACTGCATAAGTCCTACTCCGGGGAAATCGAAATGATTGTTGTTAAAATATTCAAATAAGTGGTACAACATAAAATGTAAATTTATAGTTCGTCAAATGTCTGTTGAATAACTTCTTTATCGTCAAAGTGATGTTTAACATCACCTATTATCTGGTAATCTTCATGACCCTTGCCGGCCACAAGTATGATAGCTCCCTGATGAGCCATCATTATGGCCGCCCTTATAGCTTCACGGCGGTCGGTAATGAATAATGATTTGCTTCTCGCCTTGATATCCATGCCGTCTTTGATGTCCTTTATTATCTCATCCGGATTTTCAAATCTCGGGTTATCTGATGTAACAATCACCTTGTCGGCATATTTGGCGGCAATCACTCCCATTTCAGGTCTTTTGGTCTTGTCTCTGTTGCCTCCGCATCCGAATACGCAAATCAATTCGTTATCTTTTCCCGTCTCTCTCAAAGTCTTGAGAGCATTTTCAAGAGCATCTGGTGTATGAGAATAGTCAACGACAGCGGTGACGTCTTTTCCTCCGCGCAAATATTCAAGCCTTCCGGCAACCGAATGAAGCGAACTCATCTTGACAAGCACTTCGTCCTTATCTGCACCCAACAATCTTGCACACGCATATACAGCCAACAGATTGTAAGCGTTGTGGTTACCGATAAATCTGCTCCATACCTGCACTCCGTCTAATTTAAGGAGCATGCCGTCAAGACTTTCTTCAATTATTTTGCAGTTGAAATCGGCAAGTGTCCTACATGAATATCTGTAGATGGATGCGACGGTGTTCTGAACCATTACATCACCATTCTTATCATCGATATTGGTAAGCGCAAAGGCATTTTCAGACAGTTGGTCAAAAAATGATTTCTTGCACCTGAGATACTCTGCAAATGTCTTGTGATAATCAAGATGATCGTGTGTCAAGTTGGAAAATATGCCGCCCTTGAAATGCAGTCCGAATACCCTGTCCTGATCCAACGAGTGTGAGCTGACCTCCATAAAACAATATTCGGCACCCTTTTTTACCATTCTGTCCATCAACTCGTTTATTTCGAGAGGATCTGGTGTTGTGTGGTCGGTTGCACATTTTTCGGTGCCGATATAATTGGCGATAGTAGATATCAGACCGCAGCAATATCCGAGCGATGTGAACAGATTATATAGCAGTGTAACCGTTGTGGTTTTGCCGTTTGTCCCTGTTATTCCAACCAGATTTAATTTTGAAGAGGGATGATCATAATAGTTGGCGGCTATTTGAGAGAGAGCCTTTCTGCTGTTTTCAACTTTTATTGAGGCAATGTGTTCAAAATCGAATTCGCCATCTTGATATACAATTGCCACAGCTCCGTTTTCGATGGCTTTGTCAATAAATTTGTGGCCGTCCGACTGAGTTCCGTTGACAGCAATAAACAACGAACCCGGTGTGCATTTGCGTGAGTCAAAGCAGACCGAATTTATCTCTATATCGATAGAGTTTCTACTCTCCTTGAAGGTGAGTCCCTGTAATAAGAGTGTCAGTTGCATAATCGGTTGATAATATTAATGTTATTGTTTTTTTGTCGGTTATTGTTCCAGGCTTGGGCTCTTGTGATGTGATTATGCCGCTACCTGAAAATGTGACGTTGTATCCTTTGTTTTCAAGTGTGAATAATCCGTCTCTGAGCCCCATTCCAATCACATTCGGAATCCCCTGCAATGTATCATTGATGATATAATTATTGTATTCCTGAATCTCCGGACAGGCTCCTTTCTTGTATAGGATATTGTTCCATTCGGGAGAAGAAGCATATAATTTTTCGGCAATTTCCCTGACTACAGGAGCCGCCCATGTCCCTCCGTAAAAGTTCTGGTGTGTAAGACCGGTATAAACTACCACTATTACAGAATACTTTGGAGACTCGTAAGGAAAAAATCCTGCAAAAGTGGCCTGATGTTTCTTACGTCCGTTCCTGTCCATATATCCTCCACTTTCAAGTACTACTCTCGCTGTTCCAGTTTTTCCTGCAACCGCAACCTTACACCCCTTGAAAACGGTTTTTCCGGTTCCTTCTACAACTACTCCGCGAAGTGCTTTATGCAGTTCGGCGGCCGTTTCGTCCGAACAGACTTTGCCGATTGTTTCTGTGGGAAAATCCTTTATCACAGCTCCGTTTTTCCTGTAATTTCTAATTAAGTGAGGTTTGACCATTACTCCATTGTTTGCAATAGCGTTGTAATAACATATCGTATGAAGTGGAGTAAGTTCAAGTGTATAGCCCATAGCTATTTGAGGAAGATCCACGGGGGCCCATGACTTATCCTCAGGAGTTTTGATATGAGCTTTTACAAAACCGTTGATGTCAAAATCGTAATTGTAACTGATTTTTACATCATTCAGTCGTTTGATAAATCGGGCCGGATTGTCATCGTAATATCGGGCTGCTGACATTCTGAATACATTGTTGGATGAAATTTCAAATCCTCTCTGTATGGAAATCGAGTCATAAGATTTCAGATAATTGTCCGGAGGGAGGGCTCTTCCCCTATAACTCCACTGCACTACCGCCTTTATTTTCTGATCTAATGTTACTTTCTTATCCTCAAGCAATACAGTGAGAGTTGCCAGCTTGAATACCGAGCCCGGCTCACCTTTACGTCCGATTGCGTAATTGTATGTTTCATCAAACCCGTCCTGTGTCTTTTCCATATTGACCAAAGCCTTGATTTCACCGGTACCTACTTCCATTACAATGGCAGTTCCTGCCATAATCATATCGCTATTTTTGATGACTCTCAATAGGGCTGTTTCTGCAATGTCTTGAATGTCAACATTTATTGTAGTTTGAATGTCCGTTCCGTCAATAGGCGCAACAGCAAGTTTCTCATTGTCCTGAATCCAATTGTTGTGTTCGGTCAGCTTCATCGGCTGAATACCGTTGGTTCCTCTCAATATACTGTCGCATTTCCCCTCTATGCCTATCTTTGGCCTTTCCTGATTGTTCCTGATATATCCGAGAGTTCTGTAAGCCAATCTGCCATACGGGTATTCGCGGTGCTCAAATTTCTCGACTTGCAATCCTCCTCGTCTCAGCCCTTTGTTCAAAATAGGAAAAGAGCTTACAGTTTTCATCTCCTGATAAGTAAGCAATCGCTTATTGATTACAGTATATCGTCTTTCTTCATTTCTCTGTGATGTAATCAGAAGTTTATATTGTGCGGCAGATTTGTCCTTATAAAACGATGCAAGCTTTATAGAGAGGGAATCGATGTTGGCGTTGAACAAAGTATCCGAAGCCTGCATACAATCCATGCAGATTCGGTATTCCGGAATAGAATAGGCCAAATATCTCCCATCATCGGAAAGAATACTGCCCCTCATGCACTCTACAACGTCATCCTTGGTTATTTTTTTTGTAACTCCTGATGTCGGATCCGGTTTATGGATAAACTGAAGGTCGATAATCCTCCCTACTGCCACTATTCCCGCTATGAGAAGAAAGCAATAGACAATTCCTACACGTGCGATATTCATCTTCATGGCTGTTCTATTTTTATTCTTTTTGCAGGTTCGACAGGAGGGTGGAGAGTGGAATTACACTCCTTTAACATATATTCTATTTTGCTTCTCTTATTTATACCTATAAGATCCAATGTCTTCTGATGGTAGTTTATTTCCAACTCTTCAATTATCTTCTCATTTTTTTCGACATGCACAAGTTTGGATTCGACAGTAAGACTCCAGATAATGGTTCCGCAAATCAGTACGAACACGTAGAAGATAAATCCTACATATTTGACCAATTTGTTGAAAATCTTGTCTCCACTGAAAAATCCAATGAATTTGTCGATAAGTCTATTTTGAGTTTCTGCCATAATTATCTCCTTTGAGCTACTCTCAATTTTGCACTTCTCGCCCTCGTATTGGAAGCAATCTCTTCCTCGTCAGGGACGATAGGTTTTTTGTTGACCATCATATAGGGCGAATATCCCTGTCCCATCAAATTTCTTTCAATCTCTCCCGATAATGTTCCGGATTTGAAGAAGTTTTTTACAATTCTATCTTCCAGAGAGTGGTATGTTATTACCGAAACCATTCCTCCCGTTTTGAGAGACTTGATCGCTCCTTTCATAAACCCTTCCAATGACTCCATCTCTCCGTTGACCTCAATCCTTAGTGCCTGATATATTTTAGCCAAATACTTATGCTCTGAAAATTTAGGCAGAACACTTTCAATCGCCCTGCCTAAATCGTCTGTTGTCTTTATCGGAGAAATGCTTCTACTTGCACAAATCAATCCCGCCACCTTCCTGCTGTTTTCAACCTCTCCGTAAATTCTGAAGATTTTTTCCAAATCTTCAATACTATAACTATTAATAATCTCTTCCGCGCTTTTGCCTGCAAGGATATTCATCCTCATATCCAACGGAGCATCGAACCTAAAAGAAAATCCCCTTTCACAAGTGTCGAATTGGTGGGATGAAACCCCCAGATCGGCAAGAATTCCGTCAACAGAGTCGTATCCGTAATACCTTACATAATTATGAACAAACCTGAAATCATTGTGTACCAAAATCAGTCGTTTGTCATCAGGCGCATTTTTCAGGGCATCCGCATCCTTGTCAAATGCAATCAACACCCCATTTTTACCAAGTCTGCCGAGAATTTCCCTGCTATGCCCTCCACCTCCGAAAGTTGCATCAACATAAACTCCGTCTGCTTTTATAGCAAGAGCCGACACACTTTTTTCAAGTAGTACAGGTGTATGGTAGGTTGACATTGTGCACCTCCTTTATTTATTATCCGAGAATTTTCTCTGCGAGTGAAGCGAATTCATCGCTTCCAAGTCTCTGAGCCTCGAATTTCTCTTTGGCCCAGATTTCAATCATATAGTTGCTTCCGCTGAAGACAACCTCTTTTTTAATGCCTATAGCTTCCAGCAATGATTTGGGAATGCTAATTCTGCCGAGTTTTTCATCAGGTTCTATACGAGCTGTATCTCTCATATATTCTCTCCAAAAGATAGCATGTTCCCTGTTGAAAAAGTTCAGCCTTTTCTTAACCTCTTCCGAATTTTGTTCCCATTCGGCGGAGGTGTACATTTCGAGGCAATCGGCGAATAACGATTTTTTGACGACAAAGCTGAAATCAGGCCCCTCTATAAGAGACTTGAACGCCGAGGGGAAGATTAACCTCCCCTTGTCGTCAACTTTTGCCTTGTATTCGCCGATGAACGTCGCCATTCAAATATTGTGTTAATGATGTGTTGTGCAAAAATAGAAATACTTTTCCATATTTTTACAAATATTTACATTTTTTTCCACAATTTTATCAACAAAAAATAAAAAATGGCTATATTGCACCGTCAAAAGGGGTTTTTACTATGGAAAAAAAATTAAAAAGAGGAATAATATTAGGGAGTATTACTGCCCTCATCGCAATTTTGGGACTTATTTTATACTTTGTCATTCCCGAAAAGGGAGAGATTATCGATAAGGAGGAGATAAGTGAAGGTGTTAAAGATGAAAATATATACGAATACGGGATTCCCATCAACAAATACGATATACAGGAAGGGATAGTCAAAAGGGGGGATTTCTTTTCGACTATACTCAACAAGATGGGGATTTCCCAAAAGGAGATATACGATATTTCCCAAATTTCACAATCTGTGTTTGATGTGAAAAACATACAGATAGGTAACTCGTATCACGCTTATTTCACGAAAGAAGAACAACCTCGACTTGCATATTGGGTCTATGAAAAAAATGACATGTCGATGGTGATATATCAACTTATAGACACCGTAAAAGTTTCAGTGCTCGACAAAGAAGTTGTCACTACCACTAAATATGTCGAGGTTACAATTCAGAGTTCATTGTGGGAGGATACGCAAAAAGCGGGAGTGACACCGCTGTTGGCCATAAAACTTTCAGACATATATGCTTGGAGCATCGATTTTTTCGGGTTGCAGAAAGGGGACTCTTTCAGTGCCGTATATAATGAAGTGACTTGTGAGGGAAAGATTATGGATGTCAATGAAGTATATTATTCCGTCTTCAAAAATTCGGGTAAAGAATACAAATGTTTCTATTTTGAGGAAGAAGGAACTGTCAACAGATATTGGAATGAAAAAGGGGAGAGCATGAGAAAATCTTTTCTAAAAGCTCCTCTTAAATATTTTTCGAGGATAAGTTCGGGGTTTTCGTATGCAAGAAGACACCCGATCACCCGTATTGTAAGACCTCATACAGGAATAGACTATGCTGCTCCGAAAGGTACTCCCGTTATGAGTATAGGCGATGGTGTGGTTGTAGAAAAGGGTTATAAAGGGGGAGGGGGCAATACCGTAAAAATCAAGCATAATTCGGTTTACACTTCGGCATATCTGCACTTGTCTAAATATGGAGCGGGTATCAAGGCCGGTTCACGTGTCTCTCAAGGGCAGATAATAGGATATGTAGGAAGTACGGGAGCCTCGACAGGCCCTCATCTTGATTTCAGAATATGGAAAAACGGAACTCCCATCAATCCCCTGAAAATGGAATCTCCTCCTGCCGAACCAATCAGTCAGGCTCATCTTCAACAATTTGAACAGCAGAAACGACAAGCCGCAGAACAAGCATCCCGATTACAAATATCGGAAATATATCATGAGATGATTCTCGCTCCGCTGGGCGATTCCATCTAACCCCTTATTTTGCTTCGATATTGACAAAAGTCTGCCATTGTGTGGTAGCTTTGTATATGTCCACACTTTCCGATGGAACTTTCAAAATGCAGGTCTCCTTGTTTATTCCCATAAAAGGATCGGAAACGAGCTGAGGCGGAGTGGTGGCATTGCAAATCAGTACTTTCATTCCGCTGCAATCCATCAACGCATTGTAGTCTATTCTCGTAATCTGTGCCGGTATTGTAAAAGTGGTCAATGATGTGCATCCTCTAATCAGATTGTTGTCAATAACTGTAACGGCACTCGGTATCTCTATGGAAGTGAGCGCTGTACAGTATGCAAATGCTGCACCTCCGATGGAATAGACACTATTCGGAATAGATACCGACACAAGCGATTTGCAATCATAGAATGCATTTGATCCTATAATTGTCACTCCTGAAGGAATACTTATGCTTTTCAGGCCGCTTCCGTTAAATGCATCAGTACCGATACTCCTCACACTTCCGTCGAATACAACGCTTGTCAATGATAAACACCCTTTAAAGGTTGACTGCGAAATGACGGAGACATTTTGCGGAATGTTGATGGAAACAATTCCCGAATTATAGAAAGCATAACTGTCTATCGTTCTTACATTGCTTGGCAATGAGACGACTTTCAGGCTTGAGCATCCTGAGAATGTATATTGGCGTATTGTTACGAGTGTCTCAGGAAATACGACTTCGGAAAGATTGATACAATTGTTGAAAGCGTAGTGATTAATGGTATTCAGCCTTGAAGGGAGCACCATACGTTTGAGCTTCTCCATTCCCACTCCGTCATTCGAGAACGAACCGTATGGGAGTGATGTGTTTGAGAGCTGACTGAAATCGATAAGTTCGACATTTATAAGATTATCCCTTATAAAATATATATCATTGTCGCGCACTTCTCCCGATACAATTATCTTCTTGACTGAGTTATATTCACTGACATCGAAATAATTTTGAAGAGTGCCTGCAGCGGCAAGCTTGACATAATATACACCATCTGCAGTCTGAACCACCGTCAATGTGTCGGATACAGCCTTTTCACTATTGAAAAATTCAACCATACCCGTTCTGAATACTTCTGTATCGGACCCCTCAAAATGAGATACTTTGAAAGTGTAATCCGTTGCAGATATTGCTTTTGGGGATACTATTGAAAGCCAACTCCGAGCTTCTCCCAATATTGAATACGATACGGGAACATTGGAGTTCACACTGACATCTATTGTCTGCTCTTTGGAATCAAGTTGAAAATATGAATTTGCCAGAGTAAGATAGTTAGTCTGATCCTGTGTGATTATGACACTGTCCCTGAAAGCTGAAGATGTTCCGACAAACAATATATATGCTTCTCTCCAACTGTCATCGACATTTCTGCTGATCTCAAAGGTGTGATGATACCCTTTCAATGCTTTGGTCGATTGCGTGTTTTCTTTTATCCATGATGTAAATTCGGCAGGGATATATACTTGATAGTCAATATTTGTGACCACATCTACTTCGACAGATCCACCTTCGGTCGGGAGGGTGAACCCATGTGATGAAATTGAAAAATAATCTTCCTGAGTTTGAATGACAGTGATTTCCTTGACATATTGGGCGGATGTAGATTGAATAATAATCTTGGCCTCCCTTGTTGTGTAAATATCGGGATTTGCATTAACTTCAAAATAGAGAGTATTGCTCGAAAGAGCCTTTGTCCGTGTAATCCAATCACATTGAATATCCACCAGAAAGTCAATATTGGAAACCACATTGACAGGGATGACCCCGCCTTCGCTCGGAATCGTATAGGTGTCATGATTTATCAATAACGTATCGTTCTGGGATTGGTGAATGGTTATTTTGTGATTGAGTTTTTTGGAATCGGAATATATGGAGAAAGACCCTTCTCTTTGTCCGAAAGTTCTGTTTTGGACTACAGAAAATTCAACCTCATTGTCATCGGAAGCTACCCCCTGTGTAGTGGTAACTGTAATCCACGCATCATTTGATTTGATTTCCCAGTAGTAATTGCTCTTGAACGAGACAACTCCTTTACCTCCGTATTCATCAAAATCAAAATCGGACTGTTCAACAATAATGTAAGGTTCAGGCTTGCATCCTGTAATTTGCAGGGCAATCCATATAATGGACAAAAATAGAAAGAGTCGCTTCATGGCTGGTTATTTTTTAAGAGAATCCCTTATTTCTCTCAATAATTGTATATCTTCAGGAGTGGCAGGAGGTTCCGGAGCCGGCTTTTCGGCCTCTTTCTTTGCGGACAGTCTGTTAATTCCCCTTACCAACAGAAAGATTACCCATGCAATAATCAAAAAATCAAACAGAACCTGAATAAAATTACCATACGAAACAAATAATCCAGGATCTGTTTCAGTAGCTGCCCTCAAAGTTATTTTCCATGAGGTGAAATTCAATCCTCCTGTAACAACTCCGATTAAAGGCATGATAATATCACTTACCAAAGATGTGACAATTTTTCCAAAAGCAGCACCGATGATAATACCTATGGCCATGTCGAGTACATTGCCTCTCATGGCAAAGCTCTTGAATTCTTGTAAAAACTTTTTCATATACATAATAAACGTTAATTCGGACAAATTTATAAAAAAAAGTCAAATAATACTATTTTATCCTGATTAGATTCAATCCGTCTCTTATAGGCAGAATGACATTTTCAACCCTTGAATCATCTCTGACAAGTTGATTGAAGGCCAGAATGCCTTTAGTTTGAGCATCATTGTATTGCTTCCCGTCATATACTTTTCCGTCCCATAGTACGTTGTCGGCTATTATATAACCCCCCTTTCTGACTTTATCGATGACAAGTGTGAAATAATCGGAGTATTCCCGCTTGTTGGCATCAATATAGACAAGGTCGTAAATATGGCCCAATGTCGGGATTATATCTTTGGCATCTCCAAAAATGAGGTTTACCTTATCACTTATACCTGCACGGTTAAATCCGCTCCTAATCAGATCTTCAAGTTCGTCATTCAATTCAATTGTGTCGATTACGCCACTTTCCCCCAATCCGGCACTGAGACAAATAGACGAATAACCGGTAAATGTTCCGAGTTCGAGTATTCTTGAAGGGGAGATCATCAGCGATATATTTTTAAGGAGAGTTCCAACTACGCTGCCGGAGAGCATCCTCGCATGGTTGGTACGTAGGTGTGTCTGCTTTTCAAGCCACTGCAGTGTCTCCGATTGAGGTGAAGATAATTCTTTCAGGTATGCATCAAGTCCCGCCATGGTCATTTGTATATAAGTGTTGAAATTCTGTCGGCTGAAAGTATCTCGTTGGCCACTTTGAAAATATCTTCAGATGTGATACTGTTGATTTGCTCTCTGACGATTTCATCAGACATGATGTCTTTGTAGGATATAAGACTTTTGCCCATTGAAAGGGATTGGGATTCTCCGTTGTCGGAAGAGATGGTCAACTGCCCGAGCAATTGTTTTTTTGCCGCTTTGAGAAATGACTCGGACAGCTTTTTGTCCCTTAACTTGGAAATTTCGCGATGTGTCAGGTCAAGACATTTCCGCAGGTTTACCTTGTCGCATCCGAAATATATCATCAATATCCCATTATCTGAATATGGGGTATATGAGGCCTCTACTGTATATACCAATGCCCCTTTTTCTCGAAGCACCTGATTTAGAAATGAATTGGATGAGGGGCCTCCCAAAATATTGGAGAGGAGAATAAGGGTAATCCTTCGCTTATCATATAGAGAATAAGCAGTAGAACCTATGATACAATTGACCTGATGATTTTTTTTGGAAACTTCCTTTGTGAATACTATACCGGGAGCAAGTGTCTCTTCGGCACGATTGACGGCAGTAAGACTATTGCCGGTCACTGTACTGCATTCGGGAACATATTTTTTAATACAGTCTTTCACAATCTTTTCGGCCTTTTCGTCCGTAAGGTCTGCAACTATCGTAAAACTCATATTTTGAGGTAGAAAGTTGGTTTTAACGTAGTTCTGTATTGTTTCTGATGAGATCTTGTTGAGAGTCCTGCTGCTTCCCAAAATTGATCTCGAAAGTGGGTGGTCGCCAAATACAAACTCCTCAAAATCGTCAAAAATGTAATCGGAAGGGGAATCTTTGTACATGTTGATTTCATCAATTACCACCGATCTCTCTTTTTTTAACTCTTTTTCGGGAAAAGTGGAGGTGAAGGCGAGCTCAAACAGCAAATCGGCAGACTTGGTTATATCTTCTTTCAGAACGGTCGAATAAATCACCGTTTCCTCTTTTGTGGTATAGGCATTCAGTTCTCCTCCCAATTTTTCGAGTCTGTTGTTGATTTCGGTAGAGGTTCGATGTTGAGTCCCTTTGAACAAAACATGTTCCGCAAGATGTGCAATGCCGTTGTATTGTGCAGGTTCATTGCGTGTTCCGGACTTGATGCTTAATGCACAATATGCAACTTGCGATGAGCTTCTTTTGAAGGCAAAAGTCAATCCGCAGGAAAATTCTTTTATGTATGGTTTATGTTCGGAAATATTCATCTATTTTTGCTCTATAATTCCGCAAAGTTATAGAATAATTCGTACATTTGTTGATTATGGGACAATTCATCGTATCTGCAAGAAAATATAGGCCGAACACATTCGATGCTCTGATCGGCCAGGAAAATATAGCCAAAACTCTCAAAAATTCGATATTGAGAGATAAGTTGGCACATGCTTATCTGTTTTGCGGCCCTCGCGGAGTGGGCAAGACAAGTGCTGCAAGGATTTTTGCCAAGACCATTAACTGTTCACACCTTTCCGAACAAATGGAACCGTGCGGTACTTGCGAATCGTGCCTGTCATTTGCCGAAGGGAGATCGTTCAGCATACATGAGCTTGATGCCGCTTCCAACAACTCCGTTGAAGATATAAGGGCATTGACCGATAAGGTTAGGATTCCTCCGCAAATCGGGAAATACAGCGTTTATATCATAGATGAGGTTCACATGCTTTCGCAGCAGGCTTTCAATGCTTTTCTTAAGACACTTGAGGAGCCTCCCGCACATGCTATTTTTATTCTTGCCACCACTGAAAAGCATAAAATACTTCCCACTATTCTGTCGAGATGCCAGACTTACGATTTCAATAGGATTACGGTGGAGAATATTGTAAAGAATATCAAAGACATAGCTCAGAAAGAAGATGTGACTATCAGTGATGATGCCATGCATATAATAGCTCAAAAGGCGGATGGAGCAATGCGTGACGCTCTCACACTTTTTGACCAGACTGTGGCATTCTGTGGAAAAGAGATTACATACGAGCAGGTAATCAGGAATTTGAACGTACTTGACTATGAATATTATTTCAAGCTTACAGACGATTTTCTCAGTGGAGATTATGCCTCTGCGTTGCTGACTTTTGACGAGATTCTTTCAAAAGGGTTCAATGCTCTTCATTTTATTGCAGGTCTGAGTACCCATTTCAGGGATTTGCTTGTATGTAAGAATGATGCATCCCGCACCCTTGTGGAATTGGCTCCGACTATAGCTCAACAATACAGAAATATTTCAGAAAGATGTACAGTTGACTTTCTATTTGAAGCCTTGAGCTATACGACTTCTTGCGAAGCTGCTTACAAGCAGAGTGGCAATCAGCGCCTCAGCATTGAATTTACATTGATGAAGCTGTGCAGAATCATACGACCTGTCTCTGTAGAAAATAATAAAGTTGCAGCAGTACCGGCCGGGGCTCCTTCAGTGGCACCTGCTCACACTGCACCTGCCGCTGATACTTCGAATAAGAATAAGAAAAGTGCCGGATTGAGTATAAAGGATGTCCTGAAACAGGTTACCGAAAAAGAGGAAGTGGTTCAAAAACAAGAACAAACTGCAGAGTATGTATTGAATCCGGATAATTTTCAGATAGTGTGGAAATTATTGGCCGAAAACGAATCGTCTTCTCCAAGATTGGCTTCGGCTATTTCCCAAAGTGAACCGGAGTTCGATCCGGAACATAAAACCATCACATTTTTAGTGGCAAACGTATCTCAGAAAGATTGGATAGAGAAGAAGTGCAGAGAGCGCTTGGAGTCGTTTATACAAGATAAATTCGGAGATAGGGAGCTGCGTCTTTTTGTGGAGGTGAAGAAGGATGAAGAGACTTCGGTCAAAAATGACATATACATGCCTACACAAAAGGCAGAGTTTTTGCTTAACAACTCGGAAGATTTAAGAAATCTGAAAAAGGATTTGGATTTAGAAATATCGTAATATCGAATAATTATGAAATTGTTTTGTACTAATCTTGTTAAAAAATATGGAAAGCGGACGGTAGTAAAGGGGGTTTCCATAGAGGTGGAACAAGGTGAGATTGTGGGATTGCTGGGACCGAACGGGGCAGGTAAGACTACGAGTTTTTATATGATAACGGGGCTGATCAAGCCGAATTCCGGCAGGATTTTCCTTGACGAAGAGGAAATTACACAATTGCCGATGTACAAGAGGGCGCAGAAAGGACTTGGGTACCTTGCACAAGAAGCATCTGTTTTCAGAACTCTGAGTGTGGAAGACAACCTGCTTGCTGTAATGGAAATGGCTGATTTTACCAGGCAGGAGAGATACGAACGGCTTGAATCCCTAATAGATGAATTCGGGCTGCATAAAGTCAGAAAAAGTCTGGGTATCCAACTCTCGGGTGGTGAAAGAAGAAGATGCGAAATTGCGAGAGCATTGGCTATTGATCCCAAATTCATATTGCTTGATGAACCATTTGCAGGGGTTGACCCGATTGCCGTTGAGGATATTCAACACATAATTGCCAAACTCAAGACTAAAAATATCGGAATTATCATCACTGACCACAATGTTCATGAAACATTGGCGATTACCGACAGGGCATACCTTCTATATGAGGGAACTATTCTTGAAAGCGGCACGGCGGAAATGCTTGCCAACAATCCCGAGGTGAGAAAAAAATATCTCGGTCAGAATTTTGAATTGAGAAAGGCCGTGTTGCACGAAAGAGTGGAAGATTAAATTTTTTTACTTCTCAATTGCTTGTTAGTACAGCCGGCTTCAAAAAAAGCACAACCGGAACAATCCGAATGTTCCGGTTGTCTTTTTTTGTTTTTGCCCCATAATTTCATCTCTTCTTCTTTAGCGCAGACGATACCTTTCTTGCGTAACTCTTTGTTTCTTGAGATTTCTCCATCCGGAAATTTCCCGTCTTTCTTAAAGATTATGGTTACGCACATTGCCAATACGCAAATTCCGATTACTATTATGGCTGCAAGTAGTACTTTCATCTGATTAAATCCATTTATTTTCGGGAACGACAGGGCGATTGGAGATTTTAATTACCGGAGGAAGCTGGTGAACCTTGAAAGAGGACTTTCCTGTCAGTTTCACAATCTTGTCAATCAATTCTGCTTCAACTCCTCTGCCAATCAACTCTTCTCTGCTTCTTCCCTCATCGAACATGGCATAAAGAACCGGATCCATTTTGTCGTAAACAGGGAGAGAATCACTATCTTTCTGATTGGGACGAAGCTCGGCGGATGGAGCTTTTTGCATGGTGGAAATAGGTATAACATCGTTGTTTACTTCATTGATGTAGCGTGCAAGTTCATAAATCTGAACTTTGTACAAGTCGGCAATCACCATCATTGCCCCGCAAAGATCGCCATACAGAGTGCCATAGCCGGTCAATAATTCGCTTTTATTGGATGTATTGAGAAGCAGAGCATTGTATTTGTTGGAGTAAGTCATGAGAATTGTACCCCTGATTCGTGCCTGAAGATTCTCTTGCGCGAGACTCCATTCTCCGATCTCAAAAAACGAATTCATTTCCCTCATGAATTTGTGATAAATTTTTTCAATAGGGATGACTTCGTATTCAGCCCCGATGTTGTTGGCAAGGTCAACTGCATCAGATACCGAATGAAGAGTGGAAAATTGGGACGGCATCAATATTCCATGAATGTTGTCTTTTCCCAATGCTGCACTTGCAATAGCCATGACAACGGCGGAATCAATGCCTCCCGAGAGACCTACAACCGCTTTTTGCATCCCTGCATTAGCAAAGTATGACTTTAATTTGCCTACAATGGTGTCGTAAGCCGTTTCAATAGGAATATTGTCGTTGAGTATCATGGATTAGAAAATAAATGTATCGCTGATTGGTTTGAAATTGTAAACTTTCTCAATAACATCTGCAAATATCTCTGCTACAGACAATACTGTGAATTTGGATATATCAATGTCGGGATTGCTTGTCAGAGGAATTGTGTCTGTTACGATAAACTCCTTGAGAGAAGATTTGGCGATTCTGTCGTAAGCGTTGCCTGAAAGGACGGGATGAGTGCAGATTGCTCTTACGCTGGTCGCTCCTTTTTCCAACAACATATCGGAACATTTGGTGATGGTGCCGGCTGTATCCACCATATCGTCAACAATAACAACGTTTCTTCCTTCGACATCGCCGATGGCGGTCATGGAGCCGACGACATTGGCTTTTTCACGCGATTTGTGGCAGATAATCATAGGTACTCCGAGGATTCTCGAATATGCATTTGCCCTTTTTGCCCCACCCATGTCAGGAGATGCGATTGAAAGGTTCTCAATCTTGAGATCTCTCAGATAAGGGAGGAATATTGAACTTGCATAAATGTGATCTACAGGGAAATCGAAGAATCCCTGAATCTGATCAGCGTGCAGGTCGGCGGTCATAACTCTGTCACAACCGGCAGCGTGAAGCAGATTTGCAACGAGTTTGGCTCCGATTGAGACACGCGGACGGTCTTTTCTGTCTTGTCTTGCCCATCCGAAATATGGAATTACTGCTATAACTTTGTATGCTGAAGCTCTTCTTGCGGCATCAATCATAAGCAATAGTTCAAAAAGATTTTCTGTAGGAGGGAATGTCGATTGAACGATAAAAATTGTTGCACCTCTGACGCTTTCGGTAAATGCCGGTTGGAATTCTCCATCACTGAAAACCGTAACTTCAGATTGCCCTAAGTCCGTTTGCAGTTCTTTTGCAATTTTTTCGGCAAGGTAGCGGGATCCTCTGCAGGAAAAAATCTTGAACTTGTGGTCGTGTTGTTCCATGATATCCTAATTTTTAATAAATTATAATGATTTAAGTGTGTATAAAGTCTCTTCAATATATTTCAGTATCTCATCTCTTCCTCTTCCTGTTTCTGCAGAACTTAGAAAGACGGGCGGCAGTTCTTCCCAATATTTCATCAATTCGGCTTTGTTCTTATCTATTTGTGTATTCAGGGCATTGGTCCCCGATTTATCACATTTTGTAAAAATAATCGAAAAAGGAATCCCTTCTTCTCCCAGCTTTATCAAAAAATCGAGATCTATCTTTTGAATATCATGTCTCGAATCAAGCAGTACAAACAACAACACCATCTCTTCAGACGAATCGATATAATCTTTAACGATAATATCGAGTTTTCCTTTCGATTTTTTATCTATCTTTGCATATCCGTAGCCGGGTAAATCAACCAAATACCAATCATCATTAATCAGGAAATGATTGACGAGTCGGGTCTTTCCGGGAGTGGATGAAGTGTGCGCTAATTTTTTTTGAGAGCAGAGGCAGTTGATTAACGAAGATTTGCCCACATTGGACCTCCCGATAAACGCAAATTCCGGATGGAGCGCTTTCGGCTTTTGGGTAACATTTTCGCTGCTACCCGCAAAAACTGCCTTGATAATATTCATTCGGGGATATTTTATATTTATGCAAAAGTATAAAAATCAACCGTAATAGAGAAAAAATGTTCATTAAATATTAACTTTGCAACTCTATGGAATCAAAACGGGAAATAGGATTGTTTCAATTGCAGGAATTGATAAGGAAGAGTTTGGAAAATTCTTTCAGAGAAGAAATATGGGTAAGAGGGGAGATTAGCGAGATTAAAAACAATACTGCAGGTCACTGTTACATCACATTGGTTGAAAAAGACGAAGCAGGAAACGGATTGACGGCGAAAGCCTCTGCTATCATCTGGGCTTCATCATACAGAATAATCAAACCATATTTTGAGACTTCAACGGGAACATCGCTATCTTCAGGGATGAATATTCTTGTCAAGGTGCAGATACAGTATTCAGAGTTGTATGGATTATCTCTGATTGTCAGGGATATAGATCCTGCTTTTACAATGGGTGAGCTTGAAATAGCGAGACAAAAAACTATTGTGAGACTTAAGCAGGAGGGAATGTTCGATATGAATTCCACCTTGTCATTGCCACTGCTTCCGAAGAGATTTGCAGTGATTTCAAGTGAACAGGCCGCAGGATACAGGGATTTTATGCGCCATCTGCACGAAAATGAATACGGTTTCTACTTTGAAACCACTCTTTTCCCGGCTCCGGTACAGGGAAAGGATGCTCCGGAAGGGATTATTGCGGCACTTGATGAGATTGCCGGAGCGATTGACAAGTATGATGCCGTCCTGATTTTGAGAGGAGGGGGAGGAGCAATGGATTTAATCTGTTTTGACGATTATGCCCTTGCCGTCAATGTAGCCCAGTTTCCAATACCTGTCATTACCGGAGTAGGGCATGACCACGACTATCATGTTGTCGATATGGTTGCCCATACCAATCTGAAAACCCCTACGGCTGTTGCCGACTTTTTCATAGATATGACGGCACAGGAAGATTATAGAGTAACATCTGTGATTTCCAGACTGAAAATGGCGCTTGACAGAAAATTACAGGCAGGGATGGCATCCATCGACCAATACAGGATTAGAATGGCCAATGCATTGGAACTTAAACTGCTTAAGGAAGAGCAGAAGGTGCAATTGCTTGAATATAAGGTAAATGCAGCCAATCCTCAAGAGATTCTCTCAAAAGGTTTTTCAATTGTGATAAAAGATGGCCGGAGAATTGATACAATCAGTAAGATCAACAAAGATGACGAGATCTCTCTGATGCTCGGTGACGGTATTGCTGAGTGTCTCGTACTGACAAAACACAAATAAAGGGATGAAAGAATTAAAATACGAAGAAGCTGTCGCCAAGTTGGAAGAACTTGTGACAAAAATAGAAGACCCGAAGAGGGATTTCTCTACAATAGGTCGTGATGTAAAAGAGGCCATGGAGCTGATAAAGTTCTGTAAGGAGTCTATCCGAGGCACCAAAGATAAAGTAGAGGCTCTTATCAATGAAAAATAAACCGTGACGATATGATGATATTTGATTCAGACCCGTATCTGGAACCTTACAAGAAGACAATTATTGAAAGGAACCATCGCATTATAACCCGCAGACAGGAAATTGCCGGATATGGTAATTCTTTGTCCTGTGCAATTAACAATCACCTATACTACATAGTGCATATCGAGCATAACCGGTGGGTATTCCGCGAATGGGCTCCAAATGCAACCAAAATATATCTCATAGGGGATTTTAACAATTGGACAAAGGACGAGAAGTATGCATTGTTACCTGTCGGACAAGGCAATTGGGAGCTAAAGCTGCCTTATGAATCAGTGCATCCCGGAGACTACTATAAGTGGTATATCGAATGGAACACAGGTGCAGGGGAGAGGATTCCGGCTTACGCAACGCGATGTGTTCAGGACTTCGACACAAAGTTGTTTTCAGCTCAAATTCCCGATCCCGACAAAAAATATAAATGGAAATACAAGTTCGACACCAAAATAGATAATCCTCTGATTTATGAAACCCATATCGGGATGAGTTCCGAAAAGGAAAAAGTAGCAACTTTTGAGGAGTTCCGGAGGGATGTCTTGCCGCGTATAGTGGATTTGGGATACAATACCATCCAGATAATGGCTCTTCAAGAACACCCTTACTACGGCTCCTTCGGGTATCAGGTCTCCAATTTTTTTGCATTGAGCAGCCGCTTCGGGACTCCGGACGAATTTAAGGCTCTTGTCGATGAAGCTCACGGACACGGAATAGCTGTGATAATGGATCTGGTACACTCACATGCCGTCAAAAATGTTGCCGAAGGACTGAGCCTGTTTGACGGCTCATCAACTCTGTATTTTCACGCCGGAGCACGAGGAGAGCATCCTGCGTGGACTTCAAGGTGCTTTGATTATGGAAAGAGTGAAACCATTCACTTTTTACTCTCAAATTGCAAATATTGGATGGAAGAGTATAATATTGACGGTTTTCGTTTTGACGGAGTTACAAGCATGCTCTATTACGATCACGGGCTTGAAAGGAACTTTGCCGATTACAGCAATTATTTTGATGGTGGAGAAGACGAAGATGCAATAACTTATCTCGGACTTGCCAATATGTTGGTTAAAGAATTGAAACCCAATGCTTTTACAATAGCTGAAGATATGTCGGGAATGCCAGGACTTGCTGCTCCTCTTGAAAATGGAGGCATCGGTTTTGATTTCAGGATGAGTATGGGTATTTCAGACCATTGGATAAAGTGGATAAAAGAGTTGTCGGACTGGGAATGGAGCGTGGGAGAAATATATTATCAGTTGACCAATAAACGGTCGGATGAGAAAACCATCAGTTACGCCGAATGTCACGACCAAGCTCTTGTGGGGGATAAAACCATTATTTTCAGACTTATAGATAAAGAGATGTATTATTCTATGAGCCGAAATTCCGACAATGTGATTGTCGATAGGGGGATTGCGCTCCACAAGATGATACGACTTGTCACTTTGGCAACCGCAGGAGACGGTTACCTTAATTTCATGGGAAATGAATTCGGGCATCCGGAATGGATTGATTTTCCGCGGGAGGGGAACAATTGGTCTTATTTTTATGCAAGAAGACAATGGTCACTTTCCGATGCCGATTATTTGAGATACAAGCCCTTGCTTGAGTTTGACAAAAGTATGATTCATCTGTTTGCCGACAATAATATTCTGAAAGGGGGATTGTCGTGCCTCAGACAGGACGAGCAGAAGAAGATACTGATATTCACAAGAGGGGATTTTATGTTCGTGTTTAATTTTCATCCTGTCGATTCATTCTCCAATTATGAATTTGAAGCTCCTGCCGGAAAATGGGATGTGGCGCTTGACAGTGATGCGTCACAATTTGACGGATTTGAGAGGAATAATGACAAAATATCCCATTTTACAATGGTGAAAGAGGAGAGAAACATGCTTTCTCTCTATATTCCATGCCGTACGGCAATTGTTTTGAGGAAAAAATCCTGATATTTATTCATTTTTTTTAGTAAATTGCACGTTTAAAATATATAACATGGCTTATTTGAAATTTAACAAAGCGGAGCTGGTCAATTTGGAATATTCTCTGAAAAGGGAAATTGTGGCTACCAATATGGCCGGAGGTTACTCAAACAGTACTATAGTCTGTTGCAATACCAGAAAATACCACGGCTTGCTTGTGGTTCCGGTTGAACAATTCGGAGGTGCCAAGTACATATTGCTTTCGTCTATTGACGAGACTCTCGTCCAACACGGTCAGCCTTTTAATCTGGGGATTCATTGTTATGGCAATGTTTATGAGCCGCGAGGTCATAAGTATATTGTTAATTGCGAGATGGATCCACTCCCTAAGATTACTTACAGGGTCGGCGGCATGATTTTCCAAAAAGAATTTCTGTTTATGAGGAAAGAAGAGCGATTGTTTTTGAAATATACTCTTTTGGATGCTCATTCCGATACTGTTTTGAGGTTGAAACCTTTCCTTGCATTCAGAAATACTCATTCCCTGACCCATGCCAATTCCGATGCCGATACACATTACAATGTCATAGACAACGGGGTTTCATTCAAAATGTATCCCGGTTTTCCTACACTTAATCTTCAGGTTTCCAAAAAATGCGATTACGTGGCAAATCCTGATTGGTATCGCAATATTGTCTATACTGAAGAATATCGAAGAGGCTTCGATTGCACGGAGGATCTGTTTGTTCCGGGGTATTTTGAGATGCCTATAAGCAAGGGTGAATCGGTAATATTTTCTGCATCTACAAAAGAGATTTCGGCAGGTTCTTTCAAACAGAAGTTTACAAAAGAACTTCAGAACCATTCGAGCATAAATAACTATGAAGAATGCTTGAAAGCATCTGCCAAACAGTTGTTTACGGAGCGAGGCAAACTCTCCCGGATCTGTACCGGGTATTCATGGATGGATACGGGAGTACTGCGTGACACCTGCATTGATCTTCCGGGGCTGACTTTGTACAATGACGGAAATGTAAAATTGTTCAAGAAGATTCTTGATGATTTGATAACTGCCAATAAAGATAATATTCTTAAAAGCAGCAATCAGGTGGAGGCGCCACTCAGGTTGACGGAGTTAGTACAACATCTGATATCATTTACGTCTGATGCCGCAGGAGCGTGGAATCGATATGGTAAACTGCTTAAAGAAGTGATTATAAGCTATTTCAATGGTCGTCCGGAAGTTACTTTACACGAAAACGGGATGTTGTGGGCTGAAAAGAAAGGAGTTGCACTCTCATGGATGAATGCCTATATAGATGGTATGCCGGTAACCGAAAGAAAAGGGTATCAGGTTGAAACCAATGTTTTTTGGTATAATGCACTATGCTTTGCATCCGACATGGAAAAATCATTTGGAAAAGACTTGAAGTTTATAGAGAAGTGTAACGAGACAATAGAGCTGATAAGAGATAATTTCCACAAGATGTTCTGGGTGGAATCCCGCTCTCATCTGGCCGATTATATAGACGAGAAAGGTCAGAATAATTTTACAAGACCGAGTCAGGTATATGCATGTTCTCTTCCATATACCCCGCTTGACGATGAGAGTCAGGCCGATATTTTAAGAGCAATCACAAGAGAACTTGTCACCACCAAGGGTATCAGGACTCTCTCCCCTAAGAATCCGCTCTACAAGGGAGTTTATGAGGGTAATCAGATACAGAGAGATTTGGCTTATCATAACGGATGTACGAGACCATGGTTGCTGGGGCCGTACGTGAGCGCCAATTTTAAATTGCACGGAGGGTCATTTATCAGAAAGGCAGAAGAGTTGGTGAGCGGTTTTGAGGAAGATATGAATATACACGGCATTGGAGCCGTTTGTGAAATCTATGACGGAGATCCTCCACATTATCCGCATGGAGCCATAAACTCTGCTGTCAGCACTGCTGAAATTTTGAGGATAAAATATATGATAAACAAATATAAAGGGGAGGAGTTATGAAAGTGCTGATGTTCGGATGGGAGTTTCCGCCACATATTGCAGGAGGTTTGGGGACCGCCTGCTATGGTATGACAAAAGGACTTGCCCATAATGGAGTTGAGGTGTTGTTTGTTATGCCGTCTGCTTCGGGGGATGAAGATCAGAGTTCTGTCAGGATTATAAATGCGAGCGATGTTGAGGTATATGACACTTGCAGAAGCGTTGATGAGTTTATGTCGAAAGTCAACTTTCTGATTGTCGGTTCCAATATGATGCCGTATGTCGATCCCGAATGTTTCTCGGACCTTATAGACAAACAGGAAAAGGGAGAGAATGAGGAGTTCAAAGTGAGCTTCAGACAAAAATACAAATTCTCCGGAAAATACGGCAAGAATCTTATGGAAGAGGTGTCGAGATACGCCGTGGTGGCTGCCACAATTGCCAGGGACAATCAGTTTGATGTTATCCATGCTCATGATTGGCTGACATATCTTGCCGGTATTGCGGCCAAAAGGGTGACAGGTAAGCCTCTGGTTATCCATGTTCATGCTACCGAATTTGACCGTTCAGGGGAAAATATCAACACCGAAGTGTTCAAGTTGGAGCAGATGGGGATGCAGGAAGCAGACAAGGTAATCACCGTGAGCAACCTGACACGTAACATTGTAATCAATAAATATGGGATAAATCCAGATAAGGTGATTACCGTCCATAATGCGGTGGATTTTTCAGGTAGGAGTGATTTGTCTGTACAAAGAGGTGTTAAAGAGAAAGTTATAACATTCCTCGGAAGGATTACTTTTCAGAAAGGTCCCGAATATTTTATAGAGGCTGCCAATAAGGTATTGAAAATGTACCCTAATGTCAGGTTTGTGATGGCAGGAAGTGGAGATTTGATGAATCGTTCCATCAGACGAGTTGCCAAACTCGGTATTTCGGACAGATTCCATTTTACCGGTTTTTTGAGAGGAGATGATGTCAGGAGGATGTTTTTATATTCCGATGTATATGTAATGCCGTCTGTATCAGAGCCTTTTGGTATTTCTCCGCTCGAGGCTATGAAGTCTAATGTCCCGACAATCATTTCTAAACAGTCGGGAGTGGCTGAAGTTTTGAAATATGCCATCAAAATGGATTTTTGGGATATAGATGCACTTGCAGATGCCATGTATGGTCTTCTCGCATATCCTGCTCTTTCCGATATGGCCATCAAGAGCGGGTTAGATGAGGTCAATGCCCTTAAATGGGATAATGCGGCAGCAAAGGTCAAAAATGTCTATACGGCTGCAATCAGTAGTAAATAATAAAAATAAAAATATATGAAACAGTCAATTTGCTTTTACTTCCAGGTACATCAACCTGACAGATTAAGGTTGTATCGTTTCTTCGATATCGGTAACGATTTCCATTATTTTGACGAATTCGCAAATAGAACCATTTTGAGGAGAGTGGCAGATAAATGCTATCTCCCCGCAAATTACATATTGCTTGAACTTATCAAAAAATATGGTGACAGATTTAAAATATCTTTTTCCATTTCAGGAGTTGCAATCGAACAATTTGAAAGATATACTCCTGAAGTTTTAGATAGTTTTAAAGCGCTTGCCGCAACAGGATGTGTCGAATTTCTTGCAGAAACATATTCTCACTCACTTGCTTCGATGTCATCTCCTTCCGAATTTAAAAAACAAGTCATACAGCATGGCGATTTGATGGAAAAGACCTTTGGAGTCAAACCCACAGCTTTTCGTAATACCGAACTTATTTATTCGGATACCATCGGGGCAGCCGTTTCGGAGATGGGGTACGGTACAATGCTTACAGAGGGTGCAAAACATATCTTGGGATGGAAGAGCCCCAATTATATCTACACAAATGCTATCAATCCGCGCTTGAAATTGTTGCTCAGAAATTTCAACATGAGTGACGACATAGCTTTCAGATTTTCAAACAAATCATGGGACGGATGGCCTCTTACGGCGGATAAATATGCCGCGTGGCTTGTTCAGACTATCAAGGACGAGGATATAGTCAATCTTTTTATGGATTATGAAACCTTCGGAGAGCATCAGCAGGCATCTACCGGCATTTTCGATTTTCTGAAAGCCTTGCCGGAAGCAATCCTTTCTCAAACCGGGATGGAATTCTGTACACCGAGTGAAGCAGTCAAAAGACATCAACCTGTGGCACCTCTTCACGTTCCGTTCCCGATCTCATGGGCGGATGAAGAAAGAGATACTACTGCATGGCTGGGTAATGAGCTTCAGAATGAGGCATTTAATAAGATTTATGCCCTTGAGCAGGATGTATTCAAGACCAAAGATGACAAATTGATAAGTACTTATCGCAAGTTGCAGGAAAGCGACCATTTCTATTATATGTGCACCAAGTTCTTCTCTGATGGTGCCGTTCATAGCTATTTTAATCCGTATGATACTCCTTATGAGGCTTTTATCAATTATATGAATGTGTTGAGCGATTTTGAAATAAGAGTTGCGGACAAATTGGCTGATATTAAAACAAAAAAAGTAAAGAAATAATACAATATACGAAATATGAAACTTGATAATATGATTATGCCCGATTACCTTTTTGAAATAAGTTGGGAAGTTTGTAATAAAGTTGGAGGAATTCACACGGTTATCGCTACAAAATCGCTGTTTTTAGGAAAAGAATTCAAAAAAAATCACATACACATAGGACCTGATGTATGGCGTGATACTGCCAAAAATCCCGAATTTGTGGAGGATCCTCTTTTGTTTCGCTCATGGAGAATGTCGGCAGCGGAAGAGGGCCTGCGTATAAGAGTCGGAAGGTGGAATGTCACAGGCAAACCTGTTGCAATACTTGTGGATTTTACCCAGTTTATACCTAAAAAAGATGAGATTCTGACCGATTTCTGGAAAAAATACGGAGTGGATTCACTAAGTGGAAATTGGGACTATATCGAATCGGCATTGTTCGGATATGCGGCAGGTAAGGTAATCGAAAGTTACGTAAAATACAATTTAAGCCCTCACGATAAAGTGGTAGCTCAATTCCATGAGTGGATGACAGGAGCCGGACTGTTGTATCTGAAAGGGCTGAATCTTCCGATAGGGACCATCTTTACCACTCATGCAACTGTTGTGGGAAGGTGTATTGCAGGGAAAAACAGACCATTGTACGATCAAATACAACATCTCAACGCCGATGAACTATCGCGTGAGTTTGGAGTTACATCAAGACACTCTTTGGAAAAGGCTTCTGCTGTAAATGCAGATGTATTTACAACTGTCAGCGAGATTACGGCAGTCGAGTGTAAACAATTCCTTTCAAGGGAGGTAGATATAATCACTCCGAACGGATTTGAAAACAGTTTTACACCTTCTGAAGATCAATTTTCAGAATATACCTCAAGGGCGAGAAAAAAACTGATTGAGACGGCTTCGGCCATGTCGGGGCAGGATTTTAGTGCAGATTCCCTATTGGTGTGCATCAGTGGGAGATATGAATATAGCAATAAAGGTATAGATGTATTTATAGACGCCCTGAGCAGATTGAATACAAGCGGCTATAAGGGTAAAAGAGTACTTGCATTCATAATGGTTCCTTCGGGGAATAACGGACCGGACAAAGAGTTGTCGGCAAAAATACAGGGCAACGGATCTTCCTATACAACCAATGTGACTCATTATTTGATGGATGATTACGATGTTGTCATAAACAGGCTCAAGACATTAAACCTGATCAATTCGATACAGGACAAAGTTCAGGTGTTTTTTGTTCCCACCTATCTTAATGGAAATGACGGAATATTCAATATGAGCTATTATGATTTGCTCATAGGAATGGATTTGTCCGTATTCCCTTCATACTATGAACCTTGGGGATACACACCTCTCGAATCCCTGGCTTTTAAAGTTCCAACTGCAACCACTTCGCTGGCAGGTTTCGGGCTATGGGTTCAGGAACACTATCCTAAGAGCAAAAGTCATAGAGGAATAGAAGTTATTCAGCGAAATGATACCAATTATGATGCCGTGGTCAATGGGGTGGTCAATCGCATAGTTGAGATAGCTATGTTATCACCGGATGAGAACAGAGATTATAAGGATAATGCCAAGGATGTCTCCAAAATAGCGTTATGGGAAAACAATATAATTTACTACAAACAGGCATATTCTCTTGCCATTCAAAAAGTTATTGAATCTAAAGGGGAATATCCCGAAATAGTTGACGACAAACCTCAATCATACGGCAGGATTGCCACCAATTCTCCATCATGGGCAAGAGTATTGATTAGCAGGCAAATACCTAAGAGACTTCAGCACCTTGACAGCATTGCTAAAAATTTATGGTGGTGCTGGAATCAGGAGGCGATAGATTTGTTCGGCAACATCAATCCCGAATTGTGGAAGTTGTCCAAGGGCAATCCTTTAGCATTGCTTGACATGATCTCTCTCAAACAATACAAAGAACTCGAAAAAGATGATGTTTTTCTTCAAAAGCTTGATAATGTCTATAAACTGTTTTCAGATTATATGGAGGGAAAGAATGAGAGGAAAGGGCCGAATGTGGCATACTTCTGTATGGAATACGGCCTTGATACATCTCTGAAAATATATTCCGGAGGATTGGGCATTTTGGCCGGAGACTATCTGAAGGAGGCAAGCGACATGAAGGTAAATATGACGGCAGTCGGATTACTCTACAGATACGGCTACTTCACTCAGCACCTATCTGCCATGGGAGATCAAATATCGACGTATGAACCACAGGATTTTATGAAAATTCCTGCAACTCCGGTCAGAGATAAAGATAATAACTGGGTTACCATAAACGTGGCTTTTCCGGGGAGAAATCTTTCGGCAAGGGTTTGGAGAGTGGATGTAGGAAGAACTGAGCTATATCTGCTCGATACCGACTTTGAGGATAATTTGCCGGAAGACAGACAAGTGACTTATCATCTCTACGGAGGTGATTGGGAAAATAGGTTGAAGCAGGAATTGCTGCTCGGAGTGGGCGGCATACGGGCACTCCGGGCTTTGGGAATTGAAGCAGACGTTTATCATTGCAATGAAGGGCATGCTGCTTTTATGGGATTGGAAAGATTGCGCGAATATGTTGAACAGAATAATCTTTCGTTTCCTGAAGCTGTGGAAGTGGTAAGGGCCTCTTCTCTGTTTACAACACATACGCCTGTTCCTGCCGGGCATGACTCTTTTAGCGAAGATTTGCTCAGAGCTTATATTGCTCACTATCCTTCAAGATTGAAGATGGATTGGCAGACTTTTATCGGATTGGGAAAGAGCGACCCTTGTGATCCGAATGAAAAATTTTCCATGAGTTTCCTTGCTGCAACACTTTCGCAAGAGGTGAACGGAGTGAGTTGGCTGCATGGAAAAGTCAGCCGTAATATTTTTGCCAAGATGTGGCCCGGATATTTGCCTGAAGAATTGAATGTAAGCTATGTCACAAACGGAGTTCACTATCCGACATGGACGGCTCCCGAATGGAAAAAGATTCATGCCAAGGTGTTTGGAGACAGTTTTGCAACTCACCACTACGATAAGAACTGTTTTGAGGGAATATATCAAATATCCAACAAAGAGATATGGGAAACACGACAGGCATTGCGTGCCAAATTGATTGCGGCGGTCAAGAATTGCATGAGTGATACATCTGCCACCAATCATTACTCTCCACGTCAGATTGTCAAGATAAAGAAGACACTCAGAGACGATATATTGACAATAGGGTTTGCCCGAAGATTTGCAACATACAAGAGGGCAACTCTTTTGTTCAGCAACCTCGACAGGCTGAATGATATAGTCAATAATCCAGACAGACCGGTTCAATTTTTGTTTGCAGGAAAAGCTCACCCTGCCGATAAGGCCGGTCAGGATTTGATAAAGAGGATAGTAGATATATCCAAAATGCCTCAATTCATAGGCAAAATTGTATTTGTTCCGAATTATGACATCACAATTGCCAAGTTGCTTGTTCAGGGGGTGGATGTATGGATGAACAATCCTACAAGACCTCTTGAAGCGTCAGGTACAAGTGGAGAGAAAGCCG
Organism: Bacteroidales bacterium; assembly: GCA_028686425.1. GTDB lineage: Bacteria > Bacteroidota > Bacteroidia > Bacteroidales > UBA932 > Cacconaster. The sequence continues at coordinate 93,981 of JAQUBZ010000004.1, forward strand.
TAATGAACGGAGTAATGCATTTTTCTGTTCTTGACGGATGGTGGGTGGAAGGATACAAACAGGGAGCAGGATGGGCATTGCCTATGGAGCGTACTTATGATGATCAGAATTTTCAAGACGATCTGGATGCAGCCACCATTTATACAATATTGGAAAACGAAATAGCTCCTACATTTTACGATAAGGATAAAGACGGATTTTCTGCAGATTGGATACAGATTATCAAAAATACGATTGCCCGTGTCGCATGCAACTTCACTACCAACAGGATGATGTCCGATTACTTGGAAAAATACTACATTCCTCTCGACAAACGTCAGAAGGATATGGTTAAAAACGATTTCCACAACGCAAGAGAGATGGCTTTCTGGAAGAAGAAATTGCGTAGAGAATGGTCACATATAGAGATTCTCTCTTTTGTCAAGCCAGACAATACCAAAGAATCGCTGTTACTTGGCAGGGAATGCAAATCCGAACTCGTCGTCTCAATCGGAGATTTGGAACCTGAAGATATCGGAGTAGAATTGATTTTGGCTGAACAGAATGCAAAAGGAGATTATGTCATCAAAGATTTGTTTGAATTTAAAGTGGTTGAGTTTAAGGATGGTATAGCTACGTATAGAGCCAATGTGATACCGGATATTGCAGGTACATATCAACTTGCCGGAAGAATGTATGCTAAAAATAAAGCCATGCCTCACAGGCAGGATTTTGAATTGGTGAGATGGTTGTAGCAGCAACGGGGTTTTTTGATGGTGTTCATCTCGGACATCTCAAAGTATTGAACAAAATGTGTTCCATTGCCCGTGAAGAGGGCAAAGAGAGCATGGTAATCTCATTTTGGCCGCATCCGAGGAATATTCTCCAGCAGGATGCGGATAAATTGAGATTGCTTACATCTCTTGATGAAAAAAGAAATCTTTGTCTTTCCGCAGGGGTTGATCGTTTCGAGGTGATACCTTTCAGCAAGGAATTCAGCATGCTTTCGGTTGAGGAATTTATGTGCAAATATCTTATCGGACAATACAATGTATCGACACTGATTATCGGGTATGATCATAAATTGGGGCATGATGTGTCTCAATCTCAAAATGATATGATTGCAATTGCCGAAAAATGCGGCATAAGACCGGTACGTGTCGATGAATTTGTGTCGGAAGAAATGGTCGTCAGTTCAACTGCAATTAGAAATCTTCTATCCGAAGGAGATGTGTCAAGGGCCAATGAATTGCTCGGATATAGGTATGCATTGCACGGAGTAGTGGTGGCAGGAAATAAAATAGGAAGGACTTACGGTTTTCCCACAGCCAATCTCCAATTGTATGAACCCTTGAAACTCGTTCCGTCACATGGAGTCTATATGGTCTGGGCTGAAATAGCAGGAAAAGTATATCGCGGAATATGCAATATCGGAAACCGTCCCACAATGTGCGATAACAGAGGCATCACTATTGAAACACACCTTCTTGACTTCGATGAAGACATTTACGGTCTTGACCTGAAAATAGAATTTGTATCCAAGATAAGAAATGAACAGAAATTTGAATCAATTGATTGCCTGAAGATGCAATTAACTAAGGATAAGGAATTTGCATACAATAATATGGGTGATCCGACAATAATTGTCATGCGCTGAGACCTAAAATTATCATACAATGAAATATTTTCTTAAATTTGTAGATATTAATACAATCATTTATAATGAGTCTTGATACAATTATAATAATAGCAGTGGCGGTGGCAGGGATTATCGGCTCCATAAAGAAAAGCTCGGATAAAGCCTCGGACAAGACAAAACAGCGTCCGCGTCCCAATATTTTTACAGACTTTGAATCGATTCTGACGGATGAAGAACAAACTCCGCAAGAGACGTCTTATGGTCAGGAGCGCAGCCCTTACTCTCAATTTGAACGTAAACAGCATTTATATGAGCCGTTGGATGATATTCCGAAAGAAGAAGCTGTTTCATCTACCGATGGTTATAGAGGAGTGCAGAGCTCTATTATGCTTGATGTAAATGAAGGATTTGAACATGAAAAAGTAAATGAGCGACATCATGTTGATATAGACCCGAATAAACTTATAATATATTCGGAGCTTATGCGTCCTAAATGGAATGAATTTTAGTTTTTAATTATAATTTTACTTATCTTTGCAAAAGAATGAAAGGGTCCCGACAAACGGGATTCTTTTTAATTTTTATGTTATGTCAAAAACACACTACTTAACACAAGAAGGGTTAGACAACTTGAGAGAAGAACTAAGCAAGTTGATCTCCCAGCGTCCCGTAATTTCAAAGCAGATTGCCGAGGCAAGGGACAAAGGTGATTTGTCTGAAAATGCAGAATATGATGCAGCTCGAGAGGCTCAGGGAATGTTGGAACTCAAAATTTCCAAGATGGAAGACCTTATTGCCAATGCGAGAGTAATAGATGAATCCAAAATCAATACAGAGCAGGTCCAGATGCTCAATAAAGTCAAACTCAAAAATCTCCTCAACAATACCATAGTGGAATATACACTTGTGGGAGAAAGCGAAGCCAACTTTAAAGAGGGGAAACTTGCTGCTGCCACACCTATCGGTAAAGCGCTGATTGGACGCAAAAAGGGAGATATAGTTGAGGTACAGGTACCTTCAGGTATTTTAAAATTTGAAATTCTGAATATTTCAATTTAGACGATATGGCCACAATTTTTACAAAAATTGCAAATGGTGAAATTCCTTCATACAAAGTTGCGGAGGATGACCGTTTTTATGCATTTTTAGACATCGCTCCACTTGCTGAGGGCCATACGCTTGTTATCCCGAAAGTTGAAGTGGATTATATTTTTGATCTGGATGAAGCCATTTACAGAGATTTGTTTTCTTTTGCCAAAAAAGTTGCAATTGCCATCAAACAGGCAATACCTTGCAAGAGGGTAGGGGTTGCCGTTCTCGGAATGGAAGTGCCACACGCTCATGTTCATCTCGTTCCACTTCAAACAGAGGGAGATATGGATTTTAGAAAGGCAAAGAAACAACTTTCTCCGGAGCAGTTTGCCGAAATTGCCGGCAAAATTTCAAAAGCATTTGAAAAACTTTAAAGAATACCTATGAAAAGAATATTATTACTCGGATGCCTGACATTGCTTATATGCTCATGTTCCAAGACACCGTCTGCCGTAATCAATGCTACGATAACAGATGCCGACGACTCTACTCAAGTAGTGCTTCAGAAGTTGAACTACAACAAGTTGGCAATTGTTGACACTATCTATACGGATGCTGACGGCAAATTTACCTACAAGGTGACCCTCCCAAATGAGTCCCCCAACTTCTATTATCTTTTCTGTAATGGATCGAGAATTGCGGCCATGATACTCCTCCCAAAAGATAAAGTTACCATAACAGCTGACGGGAAAGGGAGTTATGAAGTTGAGGGATCAACCGAATCTTCAAATCTCAAAACAATAGATGACAATTTTGCACAATCATCTGCCGAATTACTCAATCTTGCCAATGAAACCGACAAATATCAGGGAAATCCGGAAAAAGTGAAAGAGATTAACTCTCAAATGGGAAAAATATATGTTTCTCACAAAAGATCCGCAATCAAACATGTTCTCGGTAATCCGAAATCCATAACATCCGCAACCATATTATTTCAAAAATTCAATGATAACCTGCCTGTGTTTGGAGAGGCATCGGATGTTATAATATTCAAACGCGTATATGATTCGCTTAAAGTGGTATATCCCAATTCGGAGTATCTCGTGGCGTTGATGGATGAGATTGGAAGCAGGGAAAAATACTTTGAAATGAGCAATAAATTGTCGGAAGTAAAAGCTATAGGTTTTCCGGACTTGGTATTGCCCGATATTGCAGGAAAAGATAAAATACTTTCCGATTTAAGCGGTAAAGTCATTATTCTTTCTTTCTGGAGTGTGTCTCAGACTGAACATAAAATGTTCAACAATGATTTGCTCTCTTTATACAGTGCTTATCACGATAAGGGATTGGAAATCTATCAAGTTGCGCTTGATATTGACAAACCGAGTTGGGCATCGGCAGTAAAAGCACAACACCTGCCGTGGATTAATGTCAATGACGGATATGGAATCAATTCACCGTCCATTGCCACTTACAACGTGGCCAAGATTCCGTCAATGTTCATTATAGACAGGAATGGTGACATCAATAGCAAAGATGTATTTGATAAGGACAAATTGGAGTCGATAATCAAGAAACTGCTATAGAAGAGATTTTTTACTAATACCGGCAACAAATTCCTTGAGATAGAAGGGTTCAAAGTATGCAACATCTTTGAACTCTTTTTGTTTCATTGAGTGTAGCGCCGGAATGACCATGCCTGCAGCTTGCGGTGTGCAACTCTCGAACATGGCATTCGGATGATTGATGATAGCTTTGAACTTGTCAACCCCATTACCGATGAATAGAACCTTTCCGGTCGAAAGAATATCCGCAAAACTGTTTTCATCGAGAATGGTAGCCTCAGTATCGCTTGTTTGGGTGGCATTTTTGTCAAAGAGTGCACTATAAACTTCCATTCTTCCGGCATCAATCATAGAGACAATCGTATCGGCTTTCCCTTTTCCCTGCATTGCGAGAATCTGCAAAGTACCTACCGCTATGAGAGGTTTACCTGCTCCGAAGCAAAGACCTTTGGCTGTTGAAACTCCCACTCTGAGCCCCGTATATGATCCAGGCCCCTCACTGACGGCTATAGCATCACAATCATCAATTGACAGCCCCGTAGTTTTCAATACTTCTACAATGAAAGGGGCCAAATGTGCGGCATGCTGCTTAGGTATGGATGTGAATTTCTGAAATAATACCTCTTCCCCTCTCGCAACGGCAACAGAGCAACTCTCAGTACTTGTCTCGATCAGCAATAATGTGGATTTATTCATTTTTTGTCTCTTTTTCTTTCTCCTGCGAAGAATTAACGGCCTTTTTGATTTTTTGTCCCTCTGTGAGAGTCTTGGTAATGGCAGAATATGGAGACACAACCACCTTGTCATTTTTTGATAATCCTGAGACGATTTCAATGGAGTTCAAATCCTGCACTCCTGTGGTGATTTCAGTTTGAGTTACAGTATTATCCTCTCTGATTACCCATACATATTCCTTCTTATCCTTAGAGAAAATACTTTGAATAGGGATGGTGATAATGCCATTCTTTCTGCTGGTTACAATGGATACGGATGCGGACATTCCCGGCCTGAAAGGGATAGTGTTTTGTTCAAGTATTTCGTTGTAAGATTCCGGCAGAATAGCAATTTTAACTTCAAAATTAGTCACTTGATCAACTGACAGTCCAATATTTTTGGCGGAATTGGCTATTTGGGTCACGATTCCGACAAACTGCCTTGAAGGATAAGCGTCAACCTCAATATTTGCTGTATCTCCGGGATGAATACGTATTATATCATTCTCATTCACGTCAACAAGCACTTCCATTTTGCTAAAATCTGCTATGCGCAACATCTCGGTACCTGCCATCTGGCTTGTCCCGACTACTCTTTCCCCCTTTTCTATACTCATTTTGGAAATGATACCATCCATCGGAGAATAAATAAAGGTCTTTGTAAGATTCTCACGTGCCTCTTTAACAGAAGCCTCTCCGCTTTTGATGTTATATTCAGCCGCTTTTAATTGCTCTTTTGCTATCTCGTAATTAGCCTGAGCAGACTCAAAATCGGCATCCGAAATAGCTTTCTGTCCGTATAGTGACTTGTTGCGTTTGTAGCTTAGCTCGGCTTGAATCATCTGCGCTTTCTGCTGTAAATATTGAGCCTTGATAGTGTTAAGAGATGCTTCTGCTCTTTCTACCATGGAAATATATACATCTTGTTTGATTTTCATTATAAGATCGCCTTTTTTGATGGATTGCCCCTCTTCAAAATATAAATCGATAATCTCTCCTGAAACATCTGGTGAAATTTTCACTTCAATTACGGGTTGAATCTTTCCGCTTGCCGGAATGGATTCGATTATATCGGTAACAGACACCTGCTCTACGGTTACTTCGGCAGAGCTCGGTTTTTTCCCTGTTAATGCAATAATTGCGATGATTACTATTAATACCGCAATGGCTATCTGCCAAGTTTTGATTTTAAATTTTCTTTTTCCCATCACTTTGATTATTATAATTTTATAGGAATTCCTTTGTAAAAGTCCAGAATTTTGAGTTGGAACACATATTGAAAATATGCCTGATAGTACTCAGATTGTGCCTTTAACATATTTGTTTTGGATATTATGTAATCGGTACTTGTCACTGCTCCGCTCTCATATTTTTGTTCAGCCATTCTGAAAGATTCTTCCATCGCTTTTTTGTTTTGCCTTGCGGCATTGCCTCTTTCAAAACATGTTTCGGCCTCCACTACGGCTGCCTGAATCTCTTTCATCATATCCTGATGTATGGTTTTAAGTGCTATTTCCGAGTTTCTGACAGATAATCTGGCATTTTTAACCTTGGTGGCCGCCTGATAACCATTGAATATCGGAATACGCAATCCTATTCCGATGGACGGATTACGATTATCGGAAAACTGCTGTTTAAAGGCGCCCTCGGCGGCATCACTGTAAAAAGTACCATAACCTGCAGACAACGAGATAGATGGATATAGCGCTCCTTTTGCCATTGATAACATAATCTTGCTATTGTCAAGAGCGTATTCCGCACTTTTAATCTGCGGCAGTTCCCTGGCTTCATTATACAGCTCTTCGACAGATGTTGTTATCTCCCCTGTAAAGACGGATTCAAGATCAGGCGTAACTATATCAAAATCACTATTGTAAGGTAAATCAAGAAGTTGGATCAAAGATAAGGTATTGGAACTGACCTGACCTTGTGCATTGACTACCTGCACTCTTTCAGATGCGACTTGCGCTTCTATCTCGAGGAGTGTACTATAAGGTTGACTTCCCGCATTAACCATTTTCTCTGTTTTCTCTTTCTGGCTGACTATGCTTTCATAACTCAATAAAGCATTGGAATGAATTTGTTTGGATAGAAGTAACTGCAGATATGCCTTTGTTATGGCGATGGAAATATCGTTTTTCAATTTGTCAATATTAAGATTGGCAACAGAGAGTTGAATCTGAGAACTTTTAAGATTATAGTAGTTTGACAAACCATTAAAAACGGGCACGGAGGCACTTAGAGATGCGCTCGTCGCCTGACTGAGTTTGTTTTCGATGATGACAAGCTCCTGCATATCGACAGATCTTCCCCAATTGAAATTATGTCCCACAGATGCATTGACAGATGGAAGATATACCAATTTGGATTGAGACAGATTATTCTTTTCCTGGTCTCTGGCAATCTCCTGCTGTTTTATTTGCAAATTATTGTCCCATGCATATTCAATGCACTGCTGCAAAGACCATCTGTTCTGACCGGATGAGTAGTGCGATGATATGAGCAAAATAGCTGTCAGAGCTATTGTTTTTAAATAGTATTGCATATATTATGTGTTTACAATTTTACAAAGATAATACTTTTACCGACAAAAGAGGATAATTATAAGGATGCTTCTTTTGAAGCATCCTCAATAATCAGATTAATCGAACAGATTTGCTACGCGTCTGAACAGTTTGGACTTTATGTCAACAATATTTCTGCATAAAACGCCTAAAGTATATCCGATGATGTACAATGCTTCTTGAGCCGATTTATCGATACCGCCTATTATGTATCTCGACTCTTGTTCGTCAAGTGCGACAAATCCCATCTGGCAATAATTTCTACCCATAATATTCCTCCTAATGAATCATTACAGGACGACGATATCCATCCCTGAATCCTCTGATGAGGGAAGGGATATAATCTCCAAGAAAATCAACTACAGTACGAAGTTGCTCATACGCTTTAATGTAATCAACTAAAGAAGCTCCGCCTCTTGTCTGGAGTTCGGAAGAATTCAATTCCTTCAACCCCAATTCTTTCACTCTTTTTTCTTCCATGATATTTATGATTTAAAATTATATCCGGACTTACAGGTGCCGGATTTGACCTGCTATGAGTGCGCACTCATTGTTATTATTGTATCTGCTATTTGTATATTATCGTTTTTGTGAGTAATCATGATGATACTTTTACCTGAATTTCTGAGCCCCACAATCGTATCGAGTATATATTGTTGTGATTCGTTGTCAAGAGACGATGTCGCCTCGTCAAGAATCAATATTTCAGGTCTTTTATATAATGCTCTCGCCAATGCTATTCGTTGCCGCTGTCCCCCTGAAAGGCGGGATCCGTTCTCACCTATTTTAGTAAGTACTCCCATTGGCAGAGAGGTGATGAATCTGTTTAATCCAAGAGTATTCAATATGCCGATAACATATTCAACGTCAGGTTCTGTTTCAAAACAAGTTATATTTTCCAAAATGGTACAATTCATCAAATCGCTTTCCTGAGGAACTATGGAGACATAATTTCTCCATCGGGAGATGTCAATCAGGTTAATGTCGGTTCCATTTATCAGAATATTTCCTTTTTGAGTCTTGAAACCGCGCATAATCAATGCGGCAAGTGAACTCTTTCCACATCCGCTTTCTCCCCGAATGGCTGTTATCTCACCTTTTCTGATGGTCAGATTGAAGTCTGTCAATAACGGCTCACATCCGGGATAGGCAAAAGTTACATTATTGAATATCAAATCGTGACATCTGTCTAAAGGTAAATTAAATGATTCTGCCCCTTCTTGTTCCAAATCTATGATTTCAAATAGTCTTTCCGATGAAATATGTGCCTCAGTCATTTCATTATTGATACTTACAAGCTGGCTCAAAGGGGTTGAAAAATAAGCAGTCAGAGAATAAAAAGACACAAGCTCTCCCACGCTTAGTCCACCGTTGAATATAAAGAACGATCCGGCAATGAGCAGCACTATTGTCAACATTTTGGATACGGCCTCCGAAGATGTGGAAAACAATCCGAGAAATCGGCCGCCCCTATACATCTTGTCTGCAAGTCTGACATATTGCTTTTCAATGCTCCTGAAATAATATTCTTCATTTCCGAAATATTTAATACTCCTCACAGCAGCAATGGTTTCTACGGTTTTCTCTTCAAAGTGTGCAGCACTCTCTATAATCTCTCGATTCACTTTTTTATTTATCTTGTTGGAAATAAGATAAATAATTACATAAAGCGGAAAGAATGACAGGGTTAACAGAGCTAATTTCCAATGAAATGTAAACATCAGTACAAACGATACACATAGAGTAATTACACTGATAAACAATCCTGTAATACCTTCAGTAAGGAAGTCCCGTATCTTCATGGCATCCGAAATTCTTGAATTCAGCTCACCTGTACCTCTCTGTGTAAAAAAACTCAGAGGGAGTTTTAATAGATGCCCGATATATTTTAAAATTAACCTGCTGTCAATCACTATACCTGCCCTTATAATCAATAATACTCTATAATATCCTATAAATAAAGAACTTATCATTAATACCGTCATGACGGTTGCAACTTTGGCAAGTTCATTTACATTATGGTCGGGAATGACATTGTCGATAATATGTTGCAGAAAGAGAGAGGTGCTGATACCTATTATGATATAAACCAATGCGCCAAGCAATGAAAGTATAATTTCCGATTTGACAAGATTAATCATATTCCAATACCGCGTAAATACGGATGTTGTACTATATGAAACCTTGAAATCCGGATCAGGCGTCAATATTACAAGGTATCCGCTCCACTCTTTCTGCAACTGTGCAATATCTGTTTTGTGATGTGTTCCGTCGGCGGGATCCATTATTATCCCTCTTTTGTGATTGATACCATATAAGACAACGAAGTGTAAATCTCCGTTTTCCCTGATGGTGTGCAGTATTATAGGCTGTTTGACTTTGATAAGCGGTTCAATTCCCTTGTCGGGAGATTTGTATCCCTTTGCATTGAACCCTATTTGGGCACAAGCATCAATTATTCCCTTAATTGAAGTTCCCTGCTGTCCTGTTCCGGATGCCTCACGTATTATGGTCAGTGGTATGTTTCTTCCATACCATTTTGCTACCGATGCGATACATGCTGCTGCGCAATCTGAAATGTCGTGTTGCTTGATATTAGTATTCATATTCATATAAAATTAAAAAGGGGGCTCTCCCGCCTCAATCCTATCTGCCATTCGGACTACATTCTCTTTCACGTGCCCCCTCAGATAATAAAAACTGCCGAGAGGAGAGACAACAGGAGAGCGACTAATAGAATAGATATGTAAAATATCTTAATCACAATGCTTGAGGAGGGTATCAGCCCTTCTATAGTCTCGTCCAACTCAGCAGTTGAAAATATGTTTTGTTTCCTGTCCATGTTTGCTTCATTTTTCTGATGCAAAGTAGAACAATTTCAAGTAGAGAATTGTGCTCGAAACGACAATAATTAAAAGTATTGTCCGGATTGGTAGAAAATATTTTTTTTAGAAAATTGACTTCAAATACGGAAAGAGAGTATTTGCAAAATTCAACAAAAACGGATAAAATGTGGATTCATCCATTTTCTCGGCAGGGATGAACTCAAGAAGGTTATTGAGGGAATCTACAAAATAGACAACAACAGATAGTACGAGAGCAAAAATCCCGAAAGTAAGAACTACTCCAAGAAGTCTGTTAAGCCATCCTAATAATGTGATTTTGATTATCTTGGTTAATAATTTTTCAAGAAGATCAAGTATGATGGCGACACATGTGAAAATTATGGCAAATGATATGATTTTGGCCCATGTATCGCTGATTGTCACATATTTGACTATCCATTTTGAAACAACGTCTGCAAACCTGATGGAGAGCCATATTCCTCCAAAAATCACAGCAAGCGAAATAAGTTGTTTGATTAGCCCGTTTTTGATACCGAAATATATTGCCGGCAGAAAACAGATGATGATGATTAAATCAATTATACCCATAAACATTGTGTTGTTGATTGTCCAAAATTAGTGAAATATCGTATATTTGCAAATTCAAAATGAAAAAAATATGAAATTCGCCGAGTACAAGAAATTAGATTTAGTTGATGTAAATCGCAGATTATTAGATAAATGGACTAAAAATGACACCTTTAAAAAGGCCTTGAAAATTCGAGAAGGTGCTCCAAAATTTGTATTTTTTGAAGGGCCTCCTTCTGCAAACGGGATGCCGGGCATTCATCACGTTATGGCTCGCTCCATTAAGGATGCTATTTGCAGATATAAGACTCAAAAAGGATTTTGTGTCGAAAGAAAGGCCGGGTGGGACACTCACGGACTTCCTGTGGAGCTTGGCGTTGAAAAAATGCTTGGTATAACCAAAGAGGATATTGGTAAGAAAATATCTGTGGAAGAGTATAATAAGGCGTGTCGTAAAGAGGTGATGAAATATACGAAAGAGTGGATGTCCCTTACTGAAAAAATCGGTTATTGGGTGGATATGGACAATCCGTATATTACATACGACAACCATTATATCGAAACTTTATGGTACCTTTTAAAGGATATTTACAAGAAGGGGTTGTTATATAAAGGGTACTCGATTCAGCCGTATTCTCCCGCTGCCGGAACAGGTCTCAGTTCCCACGAACTCAACCAGCCCGGTTGCTATAGGGATGTCAAAGATACTACAGCTGTGGTTCAGTTTTCAATAATAAAAGATGCCAAATCTCAATTTTTGTTTGAAGACACTACACTTCCGCTATTTTTCATAGCATGGACCACTACTCCGTGGACACTTCCATCAAATACGGCTCTTTGTGTGGGACCTAATATTGAGTATATCAAGGTGGAAAGTGTCAATCCTTACACAAAAGAGCCGGCAATCTATATTTTGGCGAAGCCTTTGCTTAATGCACATTTCAATGATAAGAATCCGTACAAGGTGATTGGTGAGCCCATGAAGGGAAAAGATTTTGTAGGAATCAGATATGAACAACTGATACCGTGGGTGAAATGTGAAGATGGCGGATTGAGAGTCATTTCAGGAGATTTTGTAACAACTGAAGATGGTACAGGCATCGTACATATTGCCCCTACATTCGGTGCGGATGATAATAAAGTTGCAAAAATAAATGGTGTTCCTCCGATGATGGTAGTAGATACTGCCGGAGTAAGACAGGCCATGGTCGATCGCACGGGCAGATTGTATCGTGTTGAAGACCTTGATCAGGAGTTTGTTAAAGAAAGAGTTGACCTCGACAAATATAAGATGTATGCCGGGAGATATGTTAAAAATGCGTATGACAGTACCTTGGGTCCGGACGATACTACACTTGATATTGATTTGTGTGTCGAACTGAAACAGCAGGGTAAGGCGTTTAAAATAGAAAAACATACTCACAATTATCCTCACTGCTGGAGAACCGACAAACCTGTTCTGTATTATCCTTTGGATTCATGGTTCATTAAGACCACAGCTGTTCAGGAGAGAATGATCGAACTTAACAAGACCATCAATTGGAAGCCGGAATCTACAGGTTCGGGTCGCTTCGGCAAGTGGCTTGAGAATCTTCAGGATTGGAATCTTTCCAGAAGTCGTTATTGGGGAACACCTCTCCCGATTTGGAGAACGGAAGACGGATTACAGGAGAAATGTATCGGATCTCTTAAAGAATTGTTTGAGGAGTTGGACAAATCTGTAGCTGCCGGAATAATGAAAGTCAATCCGTTTAGAGAGAAAGGATTTGTCCCTGAGGATTTTTCAAGAGATAATTATGATAAAATAGATATACATCGTCCTTACGTTGATGAGTTGTTCCTTGTATCTGACGATGGTCGCAAAATGGTGCGTGAAAGTGATCTTATCGATGTATGGTTCGATTCCGGATCCATGCCTTTTGCGCAGGAGGGACTTGCAAAGCTTGGACGACCTGAATTCGGACAGACAGCCGATTTTATTGCGGAAGGTGTAGATCAGACGAGAGGATGGTTCTTCACATTGCACGCAATAGCTACGATGGTGAGTGATAAGTGTGCATTTAAGAGTGTTATTTCCAACGGATTGGTACTCGATAAAGATGGTAACAAAATGAGTAAGAGGCTTGGAAATGCCGTGGACCCGTTCAAGGCTTTGGACGAATATGGAGCAGACTCTCTAAGATGGTATATGCTTACAAATGCCCAGCCGTGGGATAATCTGAAATTTGACGAGGCAGGGGTGGATGAAGTGAGAAGGAAATTTTTCGGAACACTATATAATACCTACTCTTTCTTTGCTCTTTATGCCAATGTGGACAAATTCAATCCGTCTATCGAAACCATTCCGGTATCTGACCGCCAGGAGATTGACAGATGGCTGATTTCTCTTCTGAACACTCTCGTAAAAAACGTTGAGAAAGCGTATGAAGATTACGATATTACTTCAGCCGGAAGAATGATTCAGGATTTTGTATGTGATAATTTGAGTAACTGGTATGTAAGGCTCAATAGAAAAAGATTTTGGGGAGGTGGCCTTACAAAAGATAAAATAGCTGCTTATCAGACTTTATATGAAACACTTAAAACTGTTGCAGTACTTGGAGCTCCTATTGCTCCGTTCTTTATGGACAGACTTTATTGTGATCTTGCCGAGAAAGCCGAGTCGGTACATTTTGAAATGATGCCGGGATATTGTGAAAATTATATTGATAGTGATCTTGAAGAGAGAATGGATTTTGCTCAACTCACTTCTTCAATGGTTTTGGCATTGAGACGTAAAGTTAATATCAAGGTTCGCCAGCCACTTGCCAAAATCATCATTCCTGTACTTGATGCACATGTTCAGGAACAAATTGAGAAAGTTAAACAGTTGGTACTCAATGAAGTAAATGTTAAAGATGTGGAATTTATCCATGATACCACAGGGCTTATCACCAAGAAGATAAAACCTAATTTCAAAACTCTCGGCAAGCGCTATGGAAAGCAAATGAAAGAAATTGCAGCTGCCTTTGCCCAAATGTCTCAGCAGACTATTGCCGAGATTGAAAAGAGGGTCGATTATATTCTTGAACTTCCTTCAGGCAGTGTTGAATTGGCGGCCGAAGATTATGACATTATCTCGGAAGATATGCCGGGATGGTTAGTGGCTACTGAAGGTAAATTAACTGTCGCTTTGGATATTACTGTTACAGATGAGCTTCGTAAAGAGGGAGTGGCCAGAGAATTAATCAATAGAATTCAGAATTTGAGAAAGGATAGCGGATTTGAAGTTACCGACAAAATCAATGTAAATATTGAAAATAACTTTGAAATATCGCAAGCTTTGACTGCTTTTGATACATACGTTAGAGAACAGACCCTTGCTGAAACTATCAATATGGTTGATAAATGTCAAGACGGAGTTAAAGTTGAATGGGATGAAGGGGAGATAACTATCGCTGTATCAAGAATATAGATTCATGAATCAAATAGGGTGTATCTTTTTAAGGTGTATAAATCGGCTCTAATTTGAAGTTTATGATAATTATTATTACTTTTACAAATTAAAAGGAGATTAACATGACAAAACTAACTACAGAACAAGAACCTCAGCAGGAAAAAGTTCGCTATAGTGACGAAGAATTGCAGGAATTTAAGGAACTTATTCTTGAAAAGCTCAAAAAAGCGAGAGAAGATTACGACATGCTGAAAGGTGCCGTGAATCACAGTTCAAGCAATGATACTGAAGATACTTCTCCTACATTCAAGGTGTTGGAAGAAGGAGCTTCAGCTCTTTCCAAAGAAGAATCTGGACAATTGGCAGCACGTCAGTACAAATTTATACAGAATTTGGAAGCAGCCCTTATCCGTATAGAGAACAAAACTTATGGCATTTGTCGTGAAACAGGTAAACTTATACCGAAAGAGAGGTTGAAAATTGTTCCTCATGCAACATTGAGCATTGAAGCTAAAAACGATAAGAATAAATAAAGATGAAATTGTCGAAAGGCGTTAAAATTACCTTCTTTGTTGTTTTGTTGCTTGTCGTTGATCAGATTATTAAGATTCTGGTCAAGACAAACATGACTATAGGTGAGAGCATTCATGTATTCGGAGACTGGTTTCAGATATACTTCATAGAAAATAACGGAATGGCATTCGGAATGCAGCTGGGTGGGAGTATAGGGAAGTTTCTTCTGAGCATTTTGAGAGTCGTGCTTGTTGTTGCCATATTTTTCTATATCAAAAAACTTCTAAAGAAACCTGAAACTCCTACAGGGGTTCTTTTCGGCCTTGCGGCTATTATGTGTGGGGCGTTTGGAAATATCATTGACTCGTTATTTTACGGTATGATTTTCAGTGAGAGCACTTTTACTCAAGTAGCACAGTTGTTTCCTCCGGAAGGAGGATATTCCTCTTTCCTATTTGGCAAAGTGGTGGATATGTTTTATTTTCCGATAATTGACACGACACTTCCCGATTGGTTCCCAATCTGGGGAGGGAAAGATATATTGTTTTTCAGACCTATATTTAATTTCGCCGATTCGTGTATTACTTGCGGTGCATTCTATCTGGGGATATTTCACTGGAAATATTTTTCGACACCGGTATCAAAAGAAGAAAAATAATTTTGTGCGAACGATTTTTTATGTATCTTTGCACTCCCGTTTGAAAATAACGGCAAGTTCTTTAAATAAAAAATATTGGAGAGATGGCAGAGTGGTCGATTGCGGCGGTCTTGAAAACCGTTGAACCGAGAGGTTCCTGGGGTTCGAATCCCTATCTCTCCGCTGGAAGGCAAAGCCAAGAGCAGCCAAAAAGTAGACAAACCCTACAAGTTCAATGACTTGTAGGGTTTTTTGCTTCTATACAGTCCGGTGAAAAAGACAGGAAAATGCCAAAAAGGGAC
>JAQUBZ010000005.1 GCA_028686425.1 Bacteroidales bacterium
CTTCCTTTAATTCAAATGATTCATTAATCTCTTGTGGTAATATGTAACTCGTTAACTTTAAATATGGATTCATGTTTTTTTTGCAAAGTTAAAAACTTTTCCAAACACAGGTTTTTACGGGTGAGCCGGAGTTATCCGTAGAAATGGCGAAAGTATTGAATATTCCGAATGAATATCCAACTATCTTATTGAGAGTTGGATATGGAAAGAAGATGCCTTATTCCAAAAGAAAAAATATAAGCGAAGTGATTATTCAAAAATAGTCGCAAAAGTTATAGAGCATAGAACGAGGCATCAATCTTATTAAGACCTATTTTGCATCAGCCTTTCTCATCTCTTTTTGATTGTTCTTCAAATAATGTTTGCACCATTCGGCAGGAGAATATCCCGTATTCCTTCCAAAAGCGCTGTTAAAAGTAGTCATAGAGTTAAAACCGACAATCTTACAAAGTTGAGAAATTGTCATACTTTGATTTTCACTGAATTTTTTCATCGCTTCCTTTACCCTGAATGAATGTACAAGTTGGCAGAAATTCTTATTTGTTTTGTATTTAATTACTTTTGACAAATATGTTTTATTTGTCAAAAGACGTTGCGCCACTTCCCCTATTCTAATATTGGGGTCAAGATAAATTTTCTCTTTTTCCATAAGATAAAACAATTTTTCTTTCATGATTTCATAATCATCCGTACCTTCAGAGAGCAATCTTTCACTCTCCTTAGAGTTGTTTTTGAGATATGAGGTATCTCTATTCTTAGGATGAATCTGTCTATTACGATAGAGATAAATCGCCACCAATACCACAAGTATTGACAGCATCGAGGCTAATACAGCCACTAACAAGATGTTATTCATAGTAATTAATATTAAGTTGTTTAACGATGCTAAACTATGAAACAGATTTCACTTTCCAAAAAACGCGGCAGAATTGCCATATTTTTTAAAAAAAATTACACTTCTTTTAAAAAAAATCGTTCTTTAACAAGAAACACAGATGAATTTATATTTATTTTGCTAAAATCAATATTCCAAAATCACTTTTTAAAATAACAATATCCATCTTTAAAAAAATATCAGTGAAAATCGATTATAAACTATTAGAAAAGTTATCAACAATTATATTAATTATCTTATAATCAAATAGTTAATAAATTAATAGAGTGCTATTTTTTTTGTCTTATATCAAATATTTTTCTCAAGTTGTTTGAATATTCGGCAAAATAGGAGCAAAAACTGTGGAATAACTATTATTTTTGAAGCATGTGATCCTGAACGCTATCACTCTGAGCTATCAATAAGAGCAAGTCGTCAGGTTTGATTTCCAACGTACCATTGGGAACCAGATAATCCCCACCTCGTTTAATCATTATTACAAGCACTCCACTTGGAACATTCATATCCTTCAATTGATTTCCATTGACAAGCATATCTTGGGTAATAGTCAAGTCCCATAGACGTGAATCAATCTCTTCAGGCAATTCAATTCCGAAATCATTACCGTCTTTAGGCAACACACGTGTCATACCGAGCAATTTGGCAACCCACGTAATCGTCGTCCCCTGAAGAAGCAGAGAGAGAATTGTGATAAAAAACACTATATTGAAAATAACATGGGCTCCCGGTACATTCGCCACAACAGGATATGTGGCAAAGATAATCGGAACAGCACCACGCAATCCCACCCACGATGCAAATACACGAGGTATAAAAGCCGGCTTTTTAAAAGGAATCAACGAAATGAATACCGACAACGGCCTGGCAACGAATATCATAAATAATCCGATAAGCGATGCAAGCAAAGCGATATCCCAAAGTTCGAGAGGATTGACCAACAAGCCGAGAGTAAGGAACATAACTATCTGACATAGCCACGCAAGACCGTCAATAAATTTGGCACATTCTCTTTTTTTGACCAAAGGTTTGTTTCCCACAATAATTCCGGCAAGATATACGGCAAGGTATCCATTACCTCTGGCAAGTTCCGTCATGGAAAAAGTAAAGAACACCACACTCAGCAAAATAATCGGATATAGTGATACGTTACTCAGATTAATCTTGTTAATCACCCATACCGCAAGACGTCCGAACAGATATCCGAGCAATGTGCCGACGGCAAACTGAATAACAAAATTGAGCAGGATACTCCATATATTGTAATCGGAAGTCTGGCAGACCTGTATCAAAAGTATGGTAAGCATATATGCCATAGGGTCATTACTTCCGCTTTCAAGTTCAAGCAATGGTCTCAGATGTTTTCTCAATCCGATTTTTTGAGTACGTAATATATTGAATACAGAGGCCGAATCTGTTGAAGACATAGTCGCCGACAGCAGAAGACACAACGCGAGTGAACCCGTAAAGGCAAATTTTCCACTTTTTGTAATGAGGTATATAAAAATACCCGTTATGAAAGTCATAAGAATCACCCCTAAAGTGGAAAGAGCTATCCCCTGCTTCAATACAGGCTTTATCTCTGAAAATTGGGTATCCATACCTCCTGAAAACAAAATAATACTCAAAGCCACCATACCGATAAATTGAGCCTGTTTGACATTGCTGAATTGAATTCCAAGTCCGTCACTTCCGAACAGCATCCCCACAACAAGGAACAGCAGCAACATCGGAACCCCGAAGCGGCCACTCACTTTACTTACGATAATACTGACAAACAATAAGATAGATCCGACTAACAGAATATTTCCCGCTGTAAAATACATATATTCAAGTTTTACTTTATTTATTTGTTCAAAATTAGTAAAAAAAAATATAGTATTTTGGTCATTATAAATAAAAATAACATTAAAATTACAATAAAGCCTCCCATCCTTGACAACTACTATATTTCATCAGGCCCTATTAATTAAAAAGCCCTACATCTCAACGATGCAGGGCTGTCTTGCATTAATTGTGTAAGTTTCTACGAAATAGACAATTTGCCATCTTTCATATCGACATTTATTGTCTGCTCTTTTGTCAATGAACCATCCAGAAGCTTGGTGGCGAGTTCATTGATAAGTTCTTTCTGCAAAAGTCTCTTTATAGGTCTTGCTCCATAAGCAGGATCGTACCCTTTGGTAGAAAGATAGTCCACAAATCCTTCGGTAAACTTCAATTTTATATCCATGGCTGAAAGTTTGCCCTGTAACTCCTTCATCTGAAGCAGCAGTATTTCCCTCATATCTTTGGTAGTCAGAGGGTGGAACATTATTATTTCGTCTATACGGTTCAAAAATTCAGGACGGATACTCTGTTTCAGAACATTTATCACCTGAGTTTTGCAGTCGGCATAGACTTTTTCCTGCTGATCCGAAGTGCTGTCTGCCGTCAATTTATCCATATATTCACTGATAATATCTGAACCGGCATTGGATGTCATTATCAATATTGTATTCTTAAAATCGACTGTACGTCCCTTATTATCCGTCAGACGTCCGTCATCCAATACCTGCAGCAGCACATTGAATACATCGGGATGTGCTTTTTCTATCTCATCAAGCAATATTACGGAATACGGTTTACGTCGCACGGCTTCTGTCAGTTGGCCACCCTCTTCATATCCGACATATCCCGGAGGGGCCCCTACAAGTCTTGATACTGTATGACGTTCCTGATATTCACTCATATCGATACGTGTCATCATGTTTTCGTCATTGAACAGGTATTCGGCGAGGGCTTTTGCAAGTTCTGTCTTACCGACACCCGTAGTACCGAGAAACATAAACGACCCGATAGGTCTTTTCTCGTTTTGAAGTCCTGCCCTGCTTCTCCTGACTGCATTTGAGACGGCAGCGATGGCTTCATCCTGACCGATTACTCTTTTGTGGAGCACTTCTTCTATATGCAGCAATTTCTCTTTTTCACTTTGCAACATCTTATTGACAGGTATTCCTGTCCATTTTGCCACAACTTCGGCAATATCTTCATCCGTGACGGCTTCATTCATGATAGGAGACTGATTTTCATTCTTTTTGGCTGTCAGATTCTGTATTTCCTGTTGAGTTGCAGCTATTTTACCATATCTCAATTCGGCAACTTTTCCGTAATCTCCTCTGCGTTCGGCATCGTCTGCTTCTATTTTATAAGTCTCAATGGCCTGCCTCTTGTCCTGAATCTCTTTCAAAAGGCGTTTTTCCGAATCCCACTGCTTCATCAATACATCTCTCTGAGCAGAAGTCGTCTTTATTTCGTCAGTAATTGCATCAAGTTTAGGGGATTTGCCTTCACGCTTGATTGCCTCTTTTTCTATCTCAAGTTGCTTTATCTTTCTGTTCAGCTCATCTATACACTCGGGGACAGAGTTCATTTCAAGACGAAGTTTTGAAGCAGCCTCATCTATAAGGTCTATTGCCTTATCCGGCAAAAAACGGTTGGTGATATATCTGTGAGAGAGCTCCACTGCCGCTATTATGGCATCATCTTCTATCCTCACTTTATGGTGATTTTCGTATTTTTCCTTCAGACCTCTCAAAATGGAAATTGATTCGGCTGTTGAAGGTTCGTCCACCATGACCATCTGGAATCTTCTCTCAAGGGCTTTATCCTGTTCAAAATATTTTTGATATTCGTCCAATGTGGTTGATCCGACAGCTCTCAATTCTCCACGAGCAAGGGCCGGTTTCAGAATATTTGCGGCATCCATGGCTCCTGAAGAACGACCGGCGCCGACCAATGTGTGAATTTCATCTATAAACAATATTATCTCACCCTCACTCTCTGTAACAGCTTTTACCACCCCCTTAAGACGTTCCTCAAATTCTCCCTGATATTTTGCACCTGCAATCAATGCACCCATATCGAGTGAGTAAATCTGTTTGGATTTCAGATTTTCAGGGACATCTCCATTTATTATTCTTTGAGCAATTCCTTCGGATATTGCAGTTTTGCCGACACCGGGCTCTCCTACCAGAATAGGGTTGTTTTTTGTTCTTCTACTAAGAATCTGCAAAACCCTCCTTATCTCGTCATCACGTCCGATGACCGGATCCAATTTGCCCGCCTTTGCCTTTTCATTAAGGTTAACAGCGTACTTGTTAAGCATTTCCAAGTTTTCTTTATTCATTTTATTTCTCCTTTTCGTCTTTGTAAGACATATAGTATTGTATCAACTTATTTGCCATATCGCAATTTGTGACAAAAAGTCAGAATTTTATACAATTTTTTATTTACCTTTGTTAGATATGAATTTAACACACTAAATTGTTATATGAAAAAAATCACTTTATTATTAGCTGCCATACTTCTATTTAATATGTCGGCATTTGCTCAGGAGAGCAAGTCTGAAAAAGCCGGAGGCTTCCAATTCACCACTGTCAAAGAACTGCCTATCACCAAAATTCAAAATCAGGCAAGTTCCGGTACATGCTGGTGCTTCTCAACTGTTTCATTCCTTGAGTCCGAAATTTTAAGAAACGGATATAAGGGGGACTTGAATCTGTCGGAAATGTTTATCATTTCACACGCATACGCCGATAAGGCTGTCAAATATATCAGAGTTGACGGCAATCTCAACTTTGCAGGAGGAAGTTCATTCGGAGATGCGCTCACTGTTTTCAAAGATTATGGAGCTGTTCCGGAATCACTTATGACGGGATTGAACTATGGTGAAAACCGTCACGTACATGGAGAGCTTGATGCTGTTACAAAAGGATATGTTTCTGCTCTTCTCAAAAATCCGAACAGAAAATTATCAACAGCATGGAAAGCCGGATTTCAGGGGATTCTTGATGCTTACTTAGGCAAAATTCCTGAAGAGTTTGAGTATAATGGAGCCAAATATACCCCTAAATCATACGCCGAATCTTTGGGCATCAATCCGGATGATTATGTTTCACTGACTTCTTTCACGCATGTTCCTTTCTACAAGCAGTTTGCAATAGAAGTTGCAGATAATTGGCGTTGGGAACTCTCATACAATCTGCCTCTTGACGAACTTATAGCAGTAATGTACAATGCAATAGACAAAGGTTATACATTTGCATGGGCTTCCGATGTCAGCGAGAAAGGTTTCACCCGCAATGGTGTGGCTACAGTTCCGGATATGGAGGCATTAACGCCTACAGGCTCTGATGAGGCTCGCTGGATTGGCCTTACACCTCAGGAAAGAGACAGAGAGCTTGCCAAGAAGATGGAAGGTCCTGTTGCCGAAAAAGCAATCACTCCCGAATTACGTCAGAAAGAATACGACAATAAACTCACTACGGATGACCACGGAATGCACATTTTTGGTATTGCCACAGACCAGAACGGCAGGAAATACTTCATGGTAAAGAACTCTTGGGGAGAATCGGGCAAATACAAAGGAATCTGGTATGTATCTGAAGCATTTGTAAAATATAAGACTATGGACATACTCGTTCATAAAGATGCTATTCCTAAAGACATCAAGAAGAAATTAGGTATCAAATAACTATTCATATTTTTGGAACAACATGAAAAAATTCATTATAGTTGCAGTTATTGCTCTAATTTGCAGTTCTGCACTCGCACAGACACAGACTATTTACAAATTCACACCTATAAAGGATATTAACGTAACCTCCGTAAAAAATCAGGCTCGTACAGGTACCTGCTGGTGCTTTGCAACTATCTCTTTTCTTGAAGCCGAATTAATCCGCATGGGAAAGGGAGAATATGACC
This sequence comes from Bacteroidales bacterium, assembly GCA_028686425.1. Classification (GTDB taxonomy): domain Bacteria; phylum Bacteroidota; class Bacteroidia; order Bacteroidales; family UBA932; genus Cacconaster. Next base: position 6,638 of record JAQUBZ010000005.1, read on the forward strand.
TTTCCGAGATGTACGTTGTCAGACAAAACTACTACAAGAGAATCAATGACAACTATTTGAGACTTGGAAAAGGGAACATAGGCCCTGGTTCGATTGCACACATGGCGATTAATGTTCTCAAAGAGAACGGACTTGTTCCGGAAGAGGTATATCGCGGAATTAATTATAATTCGGAAACGCACAACCATACCGAACTTGGCGCATATCTTAAAGGTATAGCTGACGTGTCAGTCGCTCTAAAAGTCAAAAGTCCTCAATATTACAAACTTATAGACAATCTTTTTGACACTTATCTCGGTATCGTACCGGAAGAATTTACATATAACGGCAAAAAATATACTCCTAAGACATTTGCCAACTCCCTCGGACTTGTTCCTGAAGATTATATAGAATTGACAAGTTTTTCACATCATCCATTCTATCAGCAAGTTCCACTTGAGATTAGAGACAATTGGGATAACCAGTTGTTATACAATGTACCTCTTGATGATATGATGGCCATTATCGACAACGCTCTCGAAAACGGATACACTGTTGCATGGGACGGAGATTTGATTTCAGGTTCATTCAATCATAACAGAGGTGTAGCCATCAATCCCGAACCAAAAGATAAGGAAGAAGCCGTCAAGCTTAACAAAATCTATCCTGAAATGGTTGTAACCCAAGAGAATCGCCAACATGATTTTGAAACTTTCAACACTGTTGACGACCACTTGATGCACCTTACAGGGATATATAAAGATCAAAACGGCACCAAATTCTACAAAACAAAGAATTCATGGGGAACCGGCAGAAACGAAGAGATGAAAGGGTATCTTTATATGTCTAAGAGCTATATTCAAATGAGAACCATCAGCTTTATGGTACATAAGAACGCTATTCCAAAAGCAATCAGGGAGAAACTTAACATCAAATAAGTTACGATGAAAAAGCACATTCCAAATATCATAACATTGCTTAATCTTGTATGCGGTTCGTGTGCAGTGATATTGTCATTGTGGGAACTATATTTTCCTGCTTTCTGGTTTATCATAGGAGCTGCAATGTTTGATTTTATGGATGGCTTTTTCGCCCGTCTGCTGAAAGCATATTCTGACATAGGTAAGGAGCTCGACTCGCTTTCCGACCTTATAAGTTTCGGGTTGGCTCCTTCCCTTATGTTTTTTACATGGTATTATAAATCGGGACACGAGTACTCTCTCCTCTCCTTTATACCATTGATTATTGTGGCATTTTCAGCTTTGAGACTTGCCAAATTCAATACGGACACCCGTCAAAGTGTCAATTTCATAGGTCTTCCCACCCCCGCTGATGCGATGATTATCGCTTCTGTTGCCGCATACGGACATGTATGCAGACTTTGCGGCACAGATTCTATTGTACTTCAACTACTTGACAGTGGGTGGTTCATACCTGTCTGCTCCATAATTCTTTCGTTGCTGCTCGTATCGGAGATACCTATGTTTTCCCTGAAAAAGAAGAAATTATCTTTCAGGACTAATCCGACTATCTGTCTGTTTCTAAGTGTCTCCGTTCTATTGGTAGTAACCGGAGAGATACTATATCCTCACAAATCAATCGCCCTTGGCAATATTCCGCTCTGGATTGCCTTGGTATTTGCATTTTATCTGATTTTAAATCTTATTATCGCTCCATTCGGAAAAAAGGAGTCATAATCTAATATTTGCCGAATTGTTCCAATAATAACGAGATTTTTTCATCAGCGTTATCCCCTTTTGCTCCAAAGTAGAATTTTATCTTCGGCTCTGTTCCGGACGGACGAACCGATACAATCGTACCATCTCCCGAAATAAATTGAAGAACATTGGACTTAGGCAAACCTGTCTTATCTGGATAATTGTAATCAATAACCTTTACCACAGCCTCTTGGGCTATATTTTCAGGAGGATTTGACCTAAGTTGTTTCATAATGCCCTGTATCTGTTCCACTCCGTCAATCCCTTTCATGGTCAGAGAAAGCAATTTCTCTTTGAAATATCCGAATTCTCCATATATCTCCTGCAAATACGAGTAAAGGCTCTTGCCATTATCTGCCAGCCATGCAGCACACTCTGCAACCATTGAACATGTTATGATTGAGTCCTTGTCTCTGACAAACTCCCCTACATTAAACCCATTGCTCTCCTCTCCACCGCAGACAAACAGTTTTTTACCTTCATTACGTCTCACAACTTCGGCAATATACTTGAATCCGGTGAGTACATTATATATTTCCACACCGAATTTCTTTGCTATTTCTGAAAGCAATTCGGTGGTGACGATAGTCTTGACTATATATGTATCATCATTAAGTTTTCCTTCCTGCTGCCATCTGGTCAGAATATAATACGTAAGTATGGAAGCTGTCTGGTTGCCTGTCAGAAGCATTAATTTACCATGATCGTCACGAATGGCAACCCCTACTCTGTCAGCATCCGGATCGGTTGCAAGGACTATCTCCGCTCCAACTTGTTCAGCCTTATCCATTGCCATTTTCATGGCTGTAGGCTCTTCCGGATTAGGTGATTTCACTGTAGGAAAATTACTATCACTTACATCTTGATCTTCAACATGATATATGTTTGTAAATCCAATTGTATGCAAAGCTTTTGGTACAAGCCTTACCCCTGTACCGTGCAACGGTGTATATACAATCTTCAAACCTGAATGACGACTTATCGAGTCGGGGGACAAAGTCAGGGAGAGAACTGATGATAAAAATGCTTTATCTATCTCATCTCCGATAATTTCAGCGTAAGACATCCCTTCATGTCCGAAATTGACTTGTTCGGGTGATGTGATTCGGGATACCTCCTCTATGATATTTTTATCGTGAGGCGATATAATTTGAGCTCCATCCTCCCAAAATACCTTGTACCCGTTGTATTCTTTCGGATTATGCGAAGCAGTAATCATGATTCCGGCCTTGCATTTCAAATATCTGATGGCAAAGCTCAATTCCGGAGTAGGTCTTATATTGTCAAAGATATACACCTTTATCTCATTGGAGAGCAACACATCAGCTGCTATTTTAGCAAATTCGCGACTGTTGTTGCGACTATCGTAAGAGATTACGACACTGCACTCTCCCCCTGCAAACACTTTTTTTAAATAGTTGGCAAGGCCCTGAGTTGCCATTCCTACAGTATATTTATTCATACGATTGGTTCCGACCCCCATAATTCCCCTTAATCCTCCTGTTCCGAACTCGAGCATTCTATAGAAAGAATCTTCTAATTCTTTAGGATCGCCATTCATTAATTTAAACACATCTTTCTGAGTTTGAGCATCGAAAGCATCGCTAAGCCATGACTTTGCAACTTTAAGATAATTATTTTCCATTTGTATTATTTTTCTACGTAAAAATAATAATTTTTATTCAATAAAGAAACATTATCTTTGCGCCCCGTGAAATTCAGAGATTACATACCGTTTTACAAACGCAATCTTAAAGTTGCCATTCCCGTCATGATTACTCAGGCCGGGCAGGTTGTTGTCAATCTTGCCGACAACATCATGGTAGGGCATCTTGGTGCGGGAGAGCTTGCAGGTGTATCATTTGCCAATGCCGTTTTCATGATGGGGCTTGTATTTACAATCGGCTTTACACAAGGAATAACCCCCATTGTCGGACAGAGCTACGGCGAAGGCCGGCACGAACATTCAGCAAGAATTTTTCAAAATTCAATTGTAATCAACATTATTATGTCTGTCATCGTTACACTGATAATGTTTGCTGTCGGGCTGAATCTCGACAAGATGGGGCAAAATGAAGAGGTTCTCACATTTGCAAAGCAGTACTATTTTATAAGTGTGCTTACGATTGTCCCCATGGTGCTGTTTTTGGGAGCAAGGTTTTTCTCGGAAGGTATTGGCAACACTAAAAATGCGATGTATATCACTCTGTTTGTCAATGTTTTGAACATATTTCTAAATTGGATTCTGATTTTCGGCAATTGGGGAGCCCCTAAGATGGGTGTTGCAGGAGCAGCGTACGCAACTCTCATCAGCAGAATTGTTGCGATGGTATTATTCATCATTCTGCTGTTCACCATCTCCCCTTACAAACAATACTTTAAGATGATGTGCAAACCTGTTTGCGACAAAATATCCATTAGAAATTTACTTAAGACATCCTTTCCTATTTCACTTCAGAGCCTGCTTGAGGCCGGAGCTTTCAGTATAGCCGCCATTATGGTCGGGTGGATTGGCAAATATGAGCTGGCCGGACATCAGGTAGCTCAGAGTCTGAGCCACTTTACTTTCATGCTCGCTTTAGGGTTTGGAGCAGCAGCCACCATCCGTGTATCTCACCAGTTCGGAGGAAAGAACTATATCGAGACACGTATGGCAGGGATAGCCGCAATTCACATGAGTGTAAGTTTCATGGCATTTTTCGGAATAATATTCATTATTTTCAGGAATGATATTCCGTTCATCTTCTCAAATGACCCTAAAGTCATAGCCTTTGCATCTCAAATTATAGTAGTAATGGCTATGTATCAGATATTTGACGCGTTACAACTTTCAGCCGTATCTTCATTGAGAGGATTGAAGGACATCAACAAACCTCTATTGTATTCCTCAATTTCTTACTATGTAATATGTCTTCCGGCAGCCTATATTCTGGGATTTATCTTCAATTTGGGGGTAATAGGAGTATGGATTGGTCTGCTGCTCGGACTGATGTTTGCAGGTATATTGTTCTTTATAAGGTTCGACAAACTATCTAAACACATTATTGCTACAAATGGAGATGTTAAACTCTGATACACTGTCTTTTATTGTTGAACATCAGGACGAAGAGACATCCAGACTGCTGTTTGCCGCATCTTCATATCCTAATATCGATATGAGAAGTGCCGTCAGAAGAATTGAAGCAAGGAAGAAAATAAAATATAAAATTCCCGAATGGTATGCCCATCCCGAACTCGACTATCCGTTCTCTATCTCTCTCGAACAGTGCAGTTCTCAACTGACAGCACAATACAAACAGAGATTTGTCTCCAACAACGACACCATTGCAGATTTGACTGGAGGATTGGGAGTCGATACCTATTATATGAGTCTCAAATGCAGAGTATGCCATTATTTTGAGAAGAACAAAGATTTATGTGAAAGTGCAGCATCTAATTTCAAATTTCTCGAATGCAACAATATAATTGTCACAAATCAAGACTCGACCGATTATATTCACACAGCAGAAGCTCCCCGTTTCGATTTGATATATCTTGACCCTGCGAGAAGGGATAACGTTTCAAAAAGGGTTTATTCCATAACTGATTGCGAACCTGATGCAGTCGAACTCCTCCCCTCTCTTTTCAGATTGAGCGACAGAGTATTGATAAAAGTTTCCCCAATGGCCGATATACGAAAGTGCGTGGATTTGTTTCCACACACATCACAACTCCATATTGTATCTCTGCGCAATGAGTGTAAGGAGGTACTGTTACTCGTGGAGAAATCATTTGTCGGTGAAACTCAGATTTTTGCAGTCAACATCAACGGAGATAAACGCGAAGAATCTTTCAAATTTAAGATTAGTGAAGAAAAAATGGCAGTGGCTTTATTGAGCTCTACTCCCCAAAAGTATATTTACCAGCCGAACAAAGCTATTCTCAAATCGGGTGGATTCAAGCTTGTATCAGAACGTTACAACATCCATAAACTTGCCCAAAGCACACATCTATATACTTCAGAGAGAGAGATTGATGATTTTTTAGGGAAGCGCTATCTTGTGGAGAAGATATACCCTTTCAATAGGGAAACTCTTAAAGTAATACCATCGGAATACCCTAAGGCTGAGGTATTTGCGGTCAACTTTCCAATCGACACCAATCACCTCAGAGGGAGACTGAAAATAAAAGATGGCGGCGACAAGTACCTTATAGCCTGCACATTGGCAGATGACAGTAAAGTGATTATCGCCGCATCATTATTATAATTTATTTCGTCAGATAATCCTTCAAAATAGAAGGCATCTCACTCTCCAGCAGATATTTATACCAGAATTTGTAATCCTGCAGATTTGACTGCTTAGCTTGATTTCCTCTATAGCCATGCATTCCCTGAGGATATATCATCAATTCAAAATCCTTCTTCTGACTTTGCAATTTATCTATCAGCTGAAGTGTATTCAGGAAATGGACATTGTCATCTCCGGTACCGTGTGTGATACGGAGCATATTGGTCTTGTCTCCCTTGTATGCGTCAACTCTGTCATATACTGTAGCTTGTGCATATCCGTCAGGGTTATCCTGAGGACGGTCCATATATCTTTCGGTATAGTGGGAATCGTATAATCTCCAGTCATATACTCCGCCACCTGCAATGCCGTACTTGAAGTATTCATTCCCCTCGGTAACAGCCAACGCAGTCATCGTGCCTCCGAAAGAGAAACCTTGTATTCCAATCTTGTCCTTATCCACATAAGGCATGGCTGTAAAATATTTGATACCATCTATGAAGTCTTGGAGTTCAAGGACCCCCAACTTTCTATATACCTGATTGATACCTGTTTTGCCCAGGTGACCGGACGATCTGGTGTCAAGGGTTACCTGTATTACACCGTGATTTGCCCACCATTGGTTTCTGAAAAAGAGTCCTGCCCACGAGTCTTTGACCTGAGGAGAGTCCGGACCGCCATATATATCCACTTTTACCGGATATTTTTTGTTCTTGTCCATGTCAACAGGCCAGATGACAGATGCAGGAAGTTCGTAACCATCTCTTGTTTTGATAGTTATCATTTGCGGTAAAGACAATTTATACTTGTCGAAATCTGCTCCCTTTGAATCGAACAGGACTGTGACTACTTTTTTTGAGAGGTTACCGCTCTGAGGTATGGCGATATTGACGAACATGTTAGGAGTCGTCGAATTTGAGACAGTTGCGGCAATATTTCTGTCGTCCGGAGATATCGTCACAGATGAAAACGTATAATTGCCATAAGATACACGTTCGGTCTTTTTATTTTTCAGAGTGACACGATATATGTCCACCCTTGTGGAGGCCTCCTTCTTTGCTGTGAAGAAGAGATATTTCTTGTCAACTTTAAGAAGATTGATGCTCCAGTTGTTTCCTGATGTAAGCTTTTCGAATCTGCTGCCGTTATATGTCAGATAATAGATCTGCTGCCAACCTTCAAAATCCCTTACGATATAAATACCTTCGTCTGTAAAGAGCATCTGTTCCATCCAGTCTATCCATGTATCCTGGTGTTCCTTATAGACAGTTTCTTTGCTGCCGGTGAGAGGATTTACTGAAAATAATTCCATATCATCCTGAGAGCGAGGCATCCAGGCAACCATAAATCTATCGCCGTCACCGCTCCAGAAAGGAATGCCGAAATACTGGTCTTTCTCCTGATCGAAATCGGCCCAGACAGTTTCACCTCCGCGAGCTGAGACAAAACCAACTTTGACTTTCGGATTGTCATCACCGGCCTGAGGATATCTTGTCTGATTAAGTGAGCCATGGTCGCTGTTTGAGAGGAATATCGGAAACATAGGCACATTCGTGTTATCAAACCTGTAGAATGCAAGTACCTTGCTGTCAGGTGACCACCAGAATGCCTTATACTGTGAAGGTCTCCCCAATATCTCTTCGTAATAGACCCATGAGGCATATCCGTTGAGTATAAGATCTGAGCCATCGTATGTATGACGGGTTATCTTTTTAGATTTCAGGTCGATAGAGTATAAATCATTGTTCAATGTATATGCAACCTTTGTTGAATCAGGTGAGAGAGTAGGATTCTTCCATCCCTGTACAAGATTGTCATATTCTGAACTCGTCACCTTGTTATCCTCTTTGTATTCTTTCTTTTCCCCTTTCACGAGATCATAGGTATATAGGCGGAAAGCAGATTGAATGACCAATGTCCTGTTATCAATGAATTTTCTGGGGGAAGGTATCGGATCGAGGATTCCCTTTGGAAATTTATTGAAGAGCTGTTCATCGGAAAAATTGACAGTTGCCGGTTTCTTGTCCTGTGCATGGGCGGCAGCCGACAACAGCAGGCAGATAGCAATAATTGAAGTTTTTAAAAAGTAATTCATATCATTAAGATTAACGTTTACTTCCTCCTGTAAATAGTACAATATAATATATCAGAGTAGCCAGCGAACTCAGCGCGGCAACCACGTAGGTGTATGCAGCTGCACGAAGTGCACTTTGGGCGGCTGCGTGGTTGTACGGATCTGTGACCCCGCTCTGCTCCAGCCATACAAGTGCTCTTTTACTTGCATTTATTTCGACAGGAAGGGTAATAAAGCTGAATAATGTGGTTAATGCAAATAAAATTATTCCTACAAGCATTATCTGTGGCACGGCATTGATAAGCAGCATTCCGGCAAGCAGCACCAACGAAAGAATCTTTGATGAGAAGGAGACCACCGGAACGAGAGAGGAACGTATTTTCAGGGGTAAATATCCCTTTGCATGCTGCAACGCATGGCCACATTCATGTGCGGCAACAGCAGCTGCCATCACCGATTGAGAGTCAAAAACACCCTCACTCAAGTTTACAGTATGTTTGGCGGGATTATAGTGGTCTGTCAACTGACCCGATACGTTAGTGACCGACACATCATCGATTCCATTATCTTTCAACATCTTTTCAGCTACATACCTTCCTGTCATTCCCGATCTGATCGGAATTTTGGAATACTTCTCAAACTTGCGCTGAAGCGAAAGTTGGGCAATCCAACTTGCAATTGCAACAGCTATAAACAATATCCAATACATAATCTGCTATATAAAAAATTCATCTTTAAAATTAACAAAATATACCTTTTCCACTCCGCGCGTAATAGCGGTATAGAGCCATTTCAAATCATCAAGAGTAGGCTCCTGCCAAAACGGATTATCAATAAATACACATTTCCACTGTCCTCCCTGCGATTTGTGACATGTGATGGCAGTGGCATATTTTATCTGCAATGCGTTGTAATACTTATCCTCCCTCACCGCTGAAAATCGTTTCTTTTTAGCCTTTATATCTGCATAATCTTCACACACACCATCAAACAGCATCTTTTGCTGCTCCTGAGAGAGCGCCGGCGATTCGGAAGTCAAAGTATCCAAAATAATCTTGGCAGTAATCTCCACATTGTTATAATCAGGAAATGACAATACCGCTTCCGCAAAATTTATTCCATATCTTGTTTCATATTTGGATATTTTCATCAACTGAGCCACATCTCCGTTTGCAATAAAATCAAGTTCGGGAATATTTTCAAGAAACTGATAACAATTTTTAACTACCATCAATTTATCTCCGCGTGTAAGTTTTTCTTCTCTGAATAACACGGTTGAGCGAATACCGGCATTATATCTGTTTGCCCGTTTATTGGAACGGCACAGCACCACCACATTGTCAAGTCCGAATTTGTTGACGGCATCCGAAATTTTCTCGATAAGTTCTCCTCCGGAAATTCGTTCAATATCCGTAAACTCTTCGACACTCATTTTTGGAATAGTGGCATCTTGTCGTTCGATTAACTTTCTGACCACCGTGGCATTGGACAATATACCCGACTCTCTTGTCTGCCGGACAACACTCGTAAGCTGTGTATATTCCACGCGCCCATAGCGTTGCATATACTCCGGGTCGAGAGCGGGACTTTTATCGAGACCTATCGGAGGCAGTTGCCCGCTGTCACCTATTATTATAAGTTTATTATCCACTCCGGCACGAACGTATGTAATCAAATCGTCTAAAAGATCCCCCGAACCGAACACATTATTGGAGCCTCCCTGCACAGAAATAAGAGATGCTTCATCCACGATAAAATACGTATCTTTCGACTTGTTTATATCGAGTTTGAAATTTCCGACACCATCCGCCTCTATGGATTTCTGACGATAGATATGTTTGTGTATCGTAAAAGCCTTATCCGATGTAAATCCTGAAATCACTTTGGCAGAACGACCTGTAGGTGCAAGCAGTACATATTTGTACTCAAATTGATGCAGGGTTTTGACAAAAGAGGCAATGGCTGATGTTTTACCGGTACCGGCATATCCGCAAACTATCAGTATATCCCCCTGTTTATCTTGCGTGACAAAGTCTGCAAGAGCCCTGAAAAGCAAATTCTGACAGCTCGTAGGCGTATATTTCAGATTTTCAGTGAGACGTTGAATAAAAAAATCGGTAACTGCCATTAATTATTTCTCCTGAAAATAGTAAAAATAATCAAAACGGAAAAGACTCCGAGACGTCCGACAATCATCTGTATTCCCATTACAATTTTTGCAAAGGAGGGAACTTGCGAGAAATTATCCAAAGAGCCTACCGAACCGAACGCCGGACCAATATTGCACATCAAAGCCACGGACGAGCTTAGCGATTCCATAAGTTCCAGACCGCAAGCGGCATAAATCATCGAACCGATTAATATTACAAATAGATAGACCAGAACAAACAATGCCACATTTAATATCATATCCCGCTCAATTATCCTGCCTCCCGATTTGACCGTCACCACTGCATTAGGATGGGCTATTTTCATCAATTGGGCTCTTGCTGCCTTAAATAGAATCCATACCCTGTCGGATTTGACACCTCCTGTAGTAGATCCCGAACATCCGCACTGAATAGAGATGTACAACAATATAAGAATCGAAAAAACAGGCCATACACTTGTATCGTCTATTGCAAATCCTGTAGCTGAGATTACTGATGTCACATAGAAAAACGACTCTCTCAAAGAGAGCCATATATTATCGTATGTACCTGTATATCTGAGATTAATAGTAACAAGCAGACCTGCAATCAGTATGGTGGTGAGATAAAATTTAGTTACGGGATCTCTGAATATTTTAGCCGAACGACTTGCTATAGAGCTGTAAATCAGTCCAAAATGCAAACTTGAAAGAATCATGTATATCATCAGGATTGTTTCTATCAGAGGCGAATTGAAAGCAGCTATAGAAAGATTTCTGGTACTGAATCCGCCTGTTGAAACTGTGCTGAAAGCATGATTGACGGCATCAAACAGAGACATTCCCGAACAAAGTAACAATATTATAAGCGATATGGTCAGTCCGATATAGACTGAAAACACGACCTTGATAAGCTGATTGGATTTGTACCTGTAATTGGACTTCGACACATCCGATATTTCCATTTGCCTCATTCTAAGCTTAATAGACCCAAGTGACGGCAATATCATCATCATAAACACTACAACTCCCAACCCTCCGATAAAATGGGTTGAAGATCTCCAGAACAACAATCCTTTGGGCAGAGCCTCAATATCATTTACAATAGTAGCCCCCGTAGTCGTGATTCCGGACGAACTCTCAAACCATGCATTGGCCAATGTAAACTCTCCACCCCACAAAACGTATGGTATCATTCCGAATATACAGCTCAAAATCCATGAAAACAGAATAATCGCAAGCCCCTCCTTGGTATTTATATCATTTTTGTTTTTTACAAAAATCAAGGGAAAAGAACCGAACACGAAAGTAATCACGGCACTAAGAAACAATGGCGAAAATGAGGAATCAAAACCGTTGAAAGCAGATACAAGTAGTGAAAAAAACATAAATAAAGCATTGAATATCAATGCTATACCAATATTTCTCGCTATTACTCCGACATTCATTACAACCTCTTTTTATATGATTGGTTCAAATCTACAATATCCTTGACATAATTGTTAAGTTCTTCAAGTTCATCATCATTTTCAAGCTTTACTTCGTAGGATTTGTTAAATTGACGATACCCTTTTATGCCCTTGGTAATTTTGAGAATCGGATTGATAAGGTAATAATTGAGAAAATAGTTGAACAGCAGTACCAATATCAACCCCAGAATGACAGATACAACTCCCGGCATAATACTTCTGTAGAAGCTGTCCTGAAGAGTTTGAGAATTTTGCACAAGAGCCTCCTGACTCTCTATTGTCAACTTCTGAATATAACTTTTCAATTTGGAGTATGTGGGCTGCAATCTGCCGAAAAACCACTCTTTCCGGACATCATATCCATTCAACCATATATTTTCCGCTTCAGCAACTGTCTGCATATAAGCCGTATAGGCATAAATTACCGAATCTGCGGCAGACCGTTCGGCAGGTGTCAGAAACGTCTCTTTCAAGTCTGAAAAATATGATACGAACTTGTCGTCCCTTATCACCGATATATCGTCATGCCCCTCCTCTCCTCCTACTCCGTACATCAGTTTAAGATTGTAATTTTCAGTGACAGTCAGTAGTTCGCGTGCCGTATTGATGCTTTTTATATTGTCCGTAATCAGTTCGGAGACATAATTGTTCATCCTGCTGAATTCAAAAATAGAAATCAGACTCGAAAAAAACAACACAATGCCTATTACGATAAACCCTAAAAATACCTTTCTTTTTATGCCCAATTGAGATATTCCATTTAATTTAAAAATCATATCAGTACATACAAATAAATGCAAATCTACAAAAAATAGTTAGATAATCTGCCGACTTCAACAATTCTTCAAATATGGGGACTAACCACCCTGTTTCCGCGTATCGAGAAAACTCACACAAATCGGCCCTGAAAAAGAGAAAAAGCATATCTATCGCTGTAACTCTATATCAGTCTCAAACACAAAAGTTGCAGGGCCTGTCAGATAAATATCTCTGAATGAATTACCATCAAGTGGGATGAAATCCACTGACAACTTGTCACCAAGTGTCTGAATATCAAAATTCACCCTTCCATGGTCCTTTGCATCTTCGGTAAAACATTCTGCTCCGTGAATATAAGCAGCAATGGATGAAGCCGTAACTCCCGTGCCACATGCCCATGTCTCTGCCTCCACCCCTCTTTCGTATGTCCTCACCTTCAACTGTTCTGCCTCTTCCTCCACAAAATTAATATTGGCTCCACTCGGAAAACGGTTGTCCCATCTCCACTTTTTCCCTTCACCGTCAACATCATAATTTGACACATCTTTAACAAAAATTACGAAATGTTCTGAACCTGTGTCAAGAAAATACCCCTCCGGCTGAATATCGACAGGAGAAGTGCCATCTGCCAATAACGGCAAATCCCTCATTTTCAGACGAACTATGCAGCGATGTGCTCCGTATTCGAGCAAATCGGCACGATGGTATCCGTCAATTGCCGTAAATTCAAAGTGACGGATCCCCCTGTGGGCGGCAAATGAGACGAGGCAGCGCCCACCGTTCCCGCACATTGTCCCTTCAAACCCGTCAGAGTTGTAATACTTCATGGTAAAGTCGTATTCATCACTGCCGCCAAGCAGCATAAGACCATCCCCACCTATTCCGAATCTTCTATCACATAGCCATTTAACCTGTTCGTTTGATAGATTTATTTTGCCGTTCCTATTATCGATAATTACAAAATCATTACCGGCTCCCTGGTATTTATAAACGTGCATATTATTTTGATTTTAAAATATTTATCATTGCCGAGGCTATTTTATCGGAGGCTCCTCCACCTCCAAGCACTTCTTTCAATCTTACATAATCTTCTTCCATATTCTCTCTATATTTATTGTCAAACACCAATTTGTCAAGCTCCTTCAACATCTTGTCCGGAGTAGCATCATGCTGTATCAACTCTTTGAATATCAACTTATCAAGAATAAGATTGGCAAGACTTATATAGTTTACATGGACAAGCAGCCTTGCAAGCAGATATGTAATTTCGTTAAATCCGTAACATACCACTTGCGGTGTCCCTATCAAAGCTGCTTCAAGGCTTGCCGTGCCGGAACTGATAATAGCCGCATCTGCCTGTTTAACAATAGAATATGTCTCACCATACAAAATTTTAATCTTTGAATCTTCAGGAAGATACTTGCGATATATCGATCTGTCTATGGATTTGGCTGCTGCCAATACAAGCTGATAATCAGTCCATTTGCTCTCTTTCATCAGAGATTCGAGAATCACAAACCTCGGAAGAAGATATTTTATCTCCGCTTCGCGACTTCCGGCAAGCAGAGCAATTACAGGCTTGTCTTGTAAAGATGTACGCCTTAGAAATTCATCCCTCGATTCAGTTGAACATTTATCTTGTGAAATACTATCTATGAGTGGATTACCAAAATAATGAGCATCAACGCCAAGTCTGTGAAAATATTCGATTTCAAAAGGAAAAATGATAAACAATTCATCAACATATTTCTTGATTTTCACGATACGCCCTTCACCCCTTGCCCACAATTTTGGGGCAATATAGTAGAATACTCTGATTCCGTGCGATTTGGCAAATTTTGCAATTTTAAGATTAAACCCCGGATAATCAATCAGAATCACAACATCGGGACGATATGTAAGCAAATCTTCCTTGCAATACTCAAAATTGCGTCTGATCTTGTCTAATTTGGCGAAAACTTCCACCAATCCCATTACGGCACTCTCCTTATAGTGTTTTACCAAAGTACCTCCCACAGAAGCCATCAGATCGCCTCCCCAAAAACGAAACTCACATTGAGGATCAACATTCTTAATCCCCTTCATCAGATTGGACCCGTGAAGGTCTCCCGATGCCTCTCCTGCTATCAAATAGTATTTCATGGCAAATTATTCGAGATGCCAGATGTTTTTCAAACGGTTCATCTCTTCATAATCGGTATTATCGACACTGTGCGGCACAATGGAGACAAACGCATCATCAACCACCTTATGGTCTCCTCTTACACTTCCGGCCTCTTCAAGGTCGTAAAAACTGCCTACCATCCAATAGTAATCCTTTTTGTGTGGATCTGTTCTTTTCTCGAACTCTCTGACCCACCGTCCGTAGCCCTGATGTGCCATTTTTATCCCTTTTATGTCATTTTGAGGAAGATTGGGAATATTGACATTCAAATAGACACCCGGCTTGATTCCCGTATTCATGTACAATTCTATTATTTTCCTCGAAAAATATATCGCTGCCGCAAAATCGGCTTTCAGATTATGAGTATTTATTGAAAATCCGAGTGAAGGTACTCCATATATGGTCCCCTCGGCAGCAGCGCCGAGAGTTCCTGAATAAACCGAAGCAACCGAGGCATTTGAGCCGTGATTGAATCCCGAAAGAAGCAAATCCGGCATTCCTCCCTCCTCAATAAAAAGATTCATTCCCATTTTAGCGCAATCCACAGGTGTCCCGGACAATGAAAAAAATCTGATGGCATGTAATCTGTCAGTCGCTTCAGTGTCACTGATTTTCTTCAATCTCAGAGGGGCATCAAGTGTAATTGAAGCCGATTTGCCCGACTGTGGAGTGGCAGGGGCAATTACCGTTACATTTCCGAACTCACGTGCAAGTGTAGCCAACTCCACCAATCCCTTGGACTTAATTCCGTCATCATTGACCACCAGAATATCTCTCACGGTTTTATTTTTCAAACAAGTATTCATTCATTTTATATTTAACCTGCAAATATAGTAAATTTTGCCCATAAAGTCACGGAGCGGCTTGTTGTTATTTTAATATTAATTTGTTAATTTTGCATGATTTTTGTGGTGTTACAAGGCTGCGAAATCGTACTAAGAACAAAACTAAAGTTTAATTTAATATTTATTAAGATGAAAAAGATTAAAGTTGGTATCAACGGATTCGGACGTATCGGACGTTTGGTATTCAGAGCTGCACAGGCAAGACAAGACATTGAGGTTGTGGGAATTAATGACCTTATTGATGTTGAGTATATGGCGTATATGCTTAAATATGATACTTGCCACGGACGTTTTAACGGTACAGTCGAAGTAAAAGACGGCAAGTTGGTTGTAAACGGTAATGCTATCAGAGTTACAGCCGAAAAAGATCCCGCCAATCTGAAATGGAATGAAGTGGGTGCCGAATATGTACTTGAATCTACAGGTCTTTTCCTTACAAAAGAAAAAGCTCAGGCGCATATCGCTGCCGGTGCCAAGAGAGTTATAATGTCAGCCCCTTCAAAGGACGACACTCCTATGTTTGTTTATGGTGTCAACAACACCAAATACAACGGTGAAGCCATCTTCTCAAATGCTTCATGTACTACAAACTGTCTTGCCCCTATCGTTAAAGTTCTTAACGATAATTTCGGCATTATCGAAGGTTTGATGACGACAGTTCACGCAACAACAGCTACACAGAAGACTGTTGACGGCCCTTCAATGAAAGATTGGAGAGGAGGTCGCGCTGCTGCCGCAAATATTATCCCTTCTTCTACAGGTGCTGCAAAAGCAGTAGGCAAAGTTATTCCTGAAATGAACGGCAAACTTACAGGTATGTCATTCCGTGTTCCTACCGTTGATGTATCTGTTGTAGATTTGACCTGCCGCCTTGAAAAAGCCTGCACTTATGAAGATATCAAATCTGCCATGAAGAAAGCTTCTGAAGGCGAATTGAAAGGTATTCTCGGATATACTGAGGACAAGGTCGTTTCAAGCGATTTCCTTACAGACCCGCGTACATCCATCTTTGATGCCGATGCAGGTATCCAATTGAACGAACATTTTGTAAAAGTCGTTTCATGGTACGATAACGAATGGGGCTATTCAAATAAGATTCTCGAAATGATTGCTTATACGGCAACCAGATAATTTTTGATTAATAATGGTAAAAAGGCGACCGTAAGGCCGCCTTTTTTACTTCAAATTGTATTTCTGGCTCCGAAAATATTACTGCCTATCCTTACTATTGTCGCCCCTTCCTGCACAGCTATTCTGTAGTCATGGGACATCCCCATCGAGATTTGATCAAATCGGGACAATTCCGGAATGGAAATATTTCTGACATTATCATACAGATTATGCAATGAATGAAACTCGCTTCTCACCTGATTTTCATCATCGGTAAATGTAGCCATTCCCATCACCCCTCTGAAACATACATTTTTATACTCCGAAAAATCTATTGACAGTATCTCCCCGGCAGAGAAGCCCTGCTTGGTCTCTTCTTTTGCTATATGGGCTTCAAGCAGAATATCGGCAACTTTTCCCGTCAATCCGGCAAATTTGTCGATTTCCGAAAGAAGTTTCAACGAATCCACAGAGTGTATCAGAGATGCATACGGAAGCACCAACTTCAATTTGTTGGTTTGTAAATGTCCTATAAAATGCCATTCTATATCTTTAGGCAGAGATTGCGCCTTTGCTGCAAACTCCTGAGGACGATTCTCGCCAAAACAGCGTTGCCCTGCACTGTATGCCGCCAGAATATCCTCATTGGGTTTGAATTTTGAAACTGCCACCAACTTTACAGTTGACGGCAGCTCCATTCTTAGTGAATTTATCTGAGATTCAATACTCATTAAATTGTGTTTTAATTATTTTCTTTTCTGATTCTTCATTTGCTCCTGTTGTGCTTTATATGCCGCATCAAGACGTTGCTGGAACTTGGATTTTTTCGGAGGTTCAGCCGAATTGGCTCTCTCTTTTAATTTGGCATAAAGCTTGTCTTCATCCACAAACCATTTGCGAATCACCCAGTTTTGTGCTATTGTAATGATATTGGAAAGCATATAGTAGTAGCTCAGACCTGCAGAAAAATTGTTACAAAGAACAACCATGAATATCGGCATAAACCATACCTGCATAAATTTCATGCCCGGCATCTGCTGATCATTCGCCATCTGCCCCATAGTCATTTTTGAATAGAAAAACATCGAAATACCCATCAATAAGGCGAATAGAGAGACGTGATCTCCATACAGAGGAATTTTGAAGCCCAGATTCAGAATCGAGTCGTATGCACTCAAGTCCGTTGCCCACAAAAAGCTCTGCTGTCTCAACTCGAATGACGCAGGGAAGAATCTGAACATTGCAAACAATATAGGGAATTGAAGCAGCATCGGAAGACATCCTCCGAACATACTTACACCGGCCCTCTTGTAGAGATCCATTGTAGCCTGCTGTTTCTTCATGGCATCTTCCTGCTTAGGATATTTGGCGTTAATCTTGTCAATTTCAGGTTTCAACACCTTCATTTTTGCAGAAGACATATAAGACTTCAATGTCAGCGGCGATATGACAAGTTTAAGCAATATGGTAAGTATCAGGATAATAAGGCCGTAACTTGCAATATATTTGCTCAGCCAGTTAAAGCACGGGATAATCACATATCTGTTGATCGCCCCGATGATAGTGCCGCCGAGAGGAATTATTTTCTCAAACCCATAATCGTAACTTTTCAAAGTCGGGTAGTGATTAGGCCCGAAATAGAATTTCAAAGGAACCACATAATCCGAATTTCCGCTATCGAGGTCGATAAGCATTTCGGCCGCACTCTGCATCAAATCCTTATTGTGGTTATCTTCCGGATAGAATTTGTTGACAAGTGTACCTCCTGAAAAATTATTGTCCGCAACAAGGATTGCAGAGAAAAACTGTTGTTGGAATCCGAACCATTTAACATTGGCCGAGAAATTTTCAGTACTCGTCTCTTTTCTCAAACCGAGGGTTTTGACATCCTCGCTTCCCGTATATTTATAGGCAATCGTAGAATAATTCTTTTCATTGTCATAACCCTTTTCAAGGCGTGGAACATCAAGCACCCACTGCAACTTGAATTGAGTCGAACTTCTGTCAAGGATTCCCTCCATCGACACAAATCTCAGATTGTAATCGACCATATAGCTCCCCTCAGCCAGAGAATAGATGCTTTCGATAAATGAATCTTCATCAAAATACAATCTCATTATAAGGGATGACTCATCTGACGAAATCATCTTGAAATTCAAATCATTGGTATTAAGCCACTGATTTGTATTAATCTCCAACCCCAAATCACTCTTGTCTTTACCTACGAGATATAGAGCGGAACTGTCGTATGTATAATAGTTCTTGACAAGAACCTCATACGGTTGTGCCCCCTTGGACGAGACAGTAACTTTAATCTTGTCATTTTCAAGGACATAATACTCTGTCGAAGCAGTACTCGCTTCATTAAGCAAGTTATTCCGGTACACCGGAAATTCTTCATTTTCCGTATTGACAGATATTGTGTCATTCAATAATTCACGTGGTACAAGTGTATCATTCAGAGCATTTTCCATAGCCGTTACGGCCGCTAAAGAATCCAGATGAGCTCTTTGCTGCTGCTCTTTTTCAAATTGTTTGGTACTGTACCAACTGAACAGGAGCAGAATTATTCCTATCAGGGCAAAACCTATTACACTGTTTTTCTTCATCTTTATTCTTCGGATTGCTGCTTGTCGATAGATTTGATTTTCTCTTCCAATTGAGAGAGCTCTTCCTTGGCAATCTCAATCTTTTTATTCAACTCTTCCAACAATGCATCGGCATTTTTGGATTTGGAGAAAAATCCCATATTGTTTTCCCAAGTGGCAATATCCTGTTCCTTCTTGATAAACTTCTGCACAAGCTTTTCTCTCTCTGTACGTATAGCTCTATCCGCCTTGCTGATGGTCTCTCCAAAGCGTCTGTGGTATCTTGAAATACGGCTTTCGCCTTCTGAAGCTGCAGAGCGCAAACCTTCAAACTGAGCGTCAAGAGCCTTTTTGAAAGCCTCCTGTATTTTGTTTTTCTCTTTAAAAGGGACGAATCCTATTTCGTTCCAGCGCACCTGAAAAGCTTTTAAAGCCTCAAAATTCTCGGCTCTCTCTTCTGCCGGCTGATAATTGTTAACCTCTTCGATAAGAGCAATCTTCTTCTTCAAGTTCTCTTCAAACTGAGAATCCTGAGATCCGAAATGCTTGTCCCTCTTCTCGAAAAACGAGTCACATGCGGCGCGGAATCTCTTCCATATTTGTTCGGACTTTTTGCGTGATACAGGGCCGATCTCTTTCCATTGTTTTTGAAGTTCAATCAGCAAATCGGATGTTTTCTTCCAATCTTCACTCTCCATAAGGGCTTCTGCCTGCTCGCAAAGAGCAATTTTCTTGTCCATATTGTCCTGCATCTGATTTTTGAAATCGGAATAGAACTCTCTCTTTCTCGAATAGAATGTGTCACAAGCTGCACGAAAACGATCATATACTTTCTGATTATCCTTTTTTGATGCAAAACCTATCTTTTTCCACTCTTTCTGGATATTTTCAATCTCCTTTGATAGGGTGTTCCATGTATTGGAGTCTTTCACCTCTGTAGCAGAGATGGCTTCAACTTTCTCACATAGAGCTGACTTAGCCTCAAAATTCTCTTTCTGGTTTCCTTTTTGAGACTCAAAATACCCCTGATGTTTCTTATTTATTGCAGCAGTGGCTATTTTAAATCTTTCCCATATCGATTCTCTGTATTCTTTCTCCACCGGTCCGAATTCCTTCCACTCTTCATGAAGTTTCTGGAGGGCGCGAAAAGCAGATACTACATTTTCTTCTTCTACAAGAGCCTCGGCTTTCTCACAAAGCTTCTCCTTTGCCTCAAGATTCTTCTTAAAATCGAGGTCGCGAAGCTCTTTGTTTATTTTGACATAGTCATAGAACATCTCGACATAATGCTGATATGTGTCATAAATGTCTTTTACTTTATTTTGAGGAACAGGTCCGACTGCTCTCCATCTATCCTGAATTTTGCGAAACTCGGGGAAAGTACGATTCAAATCTTCCTGACTTTCGAGTAGGTTCTTCAATTCTTCGATAATTTCAAGCTTGATTTTGAGATTCTCATCCTTTTTCTTCTCCTGTTCCTGCATAAAATCGGTACGTGCATTTCTATATCTGTTGTAAAGATCCTTAAATCCCCTTTCAATCTCTGCAAACGGATTGACTGAAACAACCTGATCTTCCCCCTCTGCCTCGGTATTTCCTGCAGATTCTGCCGGAACCTGATAGCCTATTGCTATTTTTTCTTTCTTCAAGGTCTTGTAAAAAGCAGCCTTCAGAACTTCTGCATTCTTGTAGAGCTTCTGCATATCGTCTCCGTCAAGTAGCTCCTGGAATATATCAATAATCTCCTTCAGCCCTTTGTCGGAATAGTCAACATGCTCTACAGGAGCCTCTTCCGGTGCATTTTTAGTTAATGTTTCATCAATTTGTTTATCGTTAACAGATTCAACGACTTGTTCGCTAACTGTAGCAGATTGCTCTTGAATATCTTGTTGTTCTTGAGCAATTGGTTTAAGATCTTCACTCATAAAATTAGTTTATTAAATTTCTAACTTGCAAATATAGTTTTTTTTGTGGAATAAACACTATTTTTGTGCCATTATGAGAATAGATATACTTACAGTAGTACCGGAATTGTTGGAAAGTCCGCTCAATCACTCGATTATCAAAAGAGCCAAAGAAAAATCCCTTGTAGAAATCCACATTCACAATATCAGGGAGTATGGAAAAGGGAGATACCATCAAGTAGATGATTACGGATTCGGCGGTGATGCAGGAATGATTATGATGATCGAACCGGTATTTACAATTATCGAAAAGCTGAAAAAGGAGCGCAATTACGATGAGGTCGTCTATACCTCTCCCGATGGCGAAATTCTAAACCAGGGGATGGCCAACGAACTTTCTTGTAAGGACAACATCATAATACTCTGCGGTCATTACAAGGGGATAGACCACAGAATACGGGAACACTTGATTACCAGAGAAATATCTGTGGGAGACTACGTTCTTAGCGGGGGAGAAATACCTGCTGCCGTAATCTGTGATGCCGTCGTGAGACTTATTCCGGGAGCCATCGGTGATGAAACTTCTGCACTGTCGGATTCATTCCAAGACGGACTGCTCGCCCCTCCCATCTATACAAGACCTTCCGAATTCAACGGATGGAAAGTTCCCGATGTTCTGTTGAGCGGCAATCCTGTACTGATTAAAGAGTGGCAGGAAGCCCAAGCTCTCGAAAGAACCAAGAGGCTTCGTCCTCAACTTCTTGACAATCAGAAAGAAAATTAAAATCCAAAATCCTTTACCTTTATATCTTCCTGCTTATCCACGGTAGGTTTCTGAGCCGCCTCGTGTATTTCATTAGGAATCACCCTCATCGCCTTTGGTGAAGCGGGACACACATACTCGCACCCTCCGCATCCGATGCAGATATTCTTATTTACCGAAGGGAAATAAAGTCCCGGTTTCTTTTTGTGAGGCAGCATTGTTATAGCTTTAGTAGGACAATGTTCATCGCAAGCTCCGCAATCAGTCCCTTCCTTAAATACTATACAGTTCTTGGCTGTAAACTGAACTTTTCCTATTTGAGTCAATTGCTTCTCTTCAAGAGAAATATGCTTTAACGCCCCATTCGGACACGCTTGAGAGCACGCATTGCAGTCGTAACTGCAAAAATGCTTTTTGTATGTAATCACCGGCATCATGAAACCGTCAATTCCATGCTCTGTGATGGAAGGATGGATAATCTTACTCGGACATGCAGCAATACAAGCCTGACAGGCAGTACAATGCTCTTTCAAATGATCTATGCTGACTGCTCCCGGCGGTATCAGCGATCCCTCTTTCTCCTCTTCGGCGGCTTTAGCAGGGTGAATCTTCCTACCCCATTTTCTTGAAGCGAGGATTGCTCCCATTGTACCGAGAGCAAATATTGCATCTCTGCGCCCCGGATTCTGAATCTTTCCTTTTTCAAGGCTATTTTGTGTTTTGGATTTCTTCCATGCAAATCGATACTCCAATGCCCCTTCTCTGCACGACTTTGCACAATCAAAGCACACCACGCACCTTGAATAATCTATATATTTGTTTTTCGAGTCAAGGCATTCACTTTTGCAATACAGACCGCACAATCCGCATTCCTTGCATTTGGACTCGTTGACCTGCAATCTGAACATGGCATGTTCGCCAATCAGACCGAGAAAACATCCGACAGGACATACCGTATTGCAATACATCCTTCCCCAAAATGCACTCAATATGGTGACGAGGCAGAAAAATGCCGAAGCGACAACAAAAGTCCATACGGTAATGTTGGAAAATGCCATGTATGATACGGAGGCCGGGAAAATTGAAGACAATCCGTTATTTATCCCTTGTACTGCCCCATTAAAAATGTTCGTGGCTATTCTTCCATAGATTGAGTACGGATCAAACAGCGCAAACGGATACGAAATGCCGATTATCAGGCATAATGCTATGATTATCAGGATGCCGAATCTCAATATTACGTTTGGTTTACGATATTTGAACCTCCGCTGTTGTTTGCTTTTAAATCTTGCTGCAATCCAAATTACTATATCCTGCCATATTCCGAGAGGGCATATAAATGAACAATACACTCTGCCACAGATGATTGTCAAAAGGAGCAATGCGATGAAAGGTAGTGCCGATCCAACAAACACTGCCATAAAAGCAGGCCCGAACTGTATGGTATCCAACAGATGCGAGAATGGCAGTTTACCGGCAGAGAAGAACAGAAAAGACAAGGTTATCGTTGCAAAGAAGATCAATGCAATGACTATTCTCAACACTCTGACATTTTTCCACTTCATTATTTGGCAAGTTTTACTACATTGATTGCATCAAGATTTGTTGTTCCAAGGTGATGTTCTTCACCGAGTTTGATGTGAGAAACCACGTCCATATTCACTTTTTCGTTGAATTGACCGAGAAATTTACATGCAGCAGTATCTACAGCTACTATATCCGTTGACATAAATATGGCTTTCGGTGTCTGTACATCATCCAATGTCTTCCCTTTCGGGCCATTCTGAGTCATTATGCGGTATGCATCTACAATGTTCAATACAGGTCTTTTCACGTATGTAGCGATGTCGGCGATGCTTTGTTGCAGATTATGTGTGTGGAAATAACCTCTGTCCCAGACAATTCCCATGTAATTCTTCATAGCGCATGTCATCTTGGCTCCTCCGTGATTTTTGAGGATAGGAACATTGATCCATGCATCACATGCAAGCAGAGCTTCGTGAATCTTTGCCTTTTGAAGCTTTATTCCGTCAGGAATGGATACTTCTTTGTAATACTTTTCATCATGGGCAAAAGCGACCCTTGCTCCGGCCTTTTTGGCAGCTTCTTCAATACCGCTACTTCTGTATGAAGCTTCACATTCATCACAAGAGTGGTCAAATACGACAACTTCCGAGGCTCCGGCCTTCAGGCAATCTTTGACGATGGCTGCAACAAGAAGGGGATTGACATTGGCGGCAAATTCGGGTTTCTTGTCCCATCCGATATTCGGTTTGACAACAACCTTCTGCCCTTTCTTTATAAAACGAGACATTCCCCCCATTTGTGAAATAGCCTTGCTGTAAAGCTCTTCCGGCTCCCATCCCATAGCAGCTACAAGATCGACAGGTTTATTTTTGTCAACTACATTATTTTCAGGCTTTTCTCCTGCAATAAGAGATGAGGTATTTAAAGTGACGGCTCCTGCCACTGCTCCGAGAACTGCTGTTTTGATAAAATTTCTGCGTTCCATATTATTAATTGTATTGATTATTCTGAATTTATCAGTATTTACATTAGAGCAAAGGTATTAAAAAAGGTTTAATATCGTCATAAATTTATCTCGACAAGTGGATATGCCGGATTCTTATGATTATCGCAATAACTTAAATTATAGCAAGTTGAACCATTCCAACGAACCTTGTCGTGATTACCGGAATGAATATGACCGCACAATACAAACCCTATATGCCTCTCCTCGAGAGCCTCAAGCAACTCCACAGAGCCGATATCTCTATCCAGGTCGTTTACATACCCCATCCTTTCGATACATGGAGATGCATGGGTCAGCAGCACATCAATATGGTCGGGAATCTGTCTGAACTTTTCAAGGAGATCGTCATGCTCCAGAAAAAATGCCAGATTTCGTGTCGGCTTAGGCACCCACGGCGTCCCATAAAAGCTGACTCCATCTATGCAAATACCTGTATCACAAAGATATATCAATCTTTTTCCATATTGTGTAGTCCTCTCTCCATTGTACATTTTCAGGAGCATTTCATTGTTTTCCTGAAAATAATAATCGTGATTTCCGCCAATCATAACTATATTGTCGCATAGAAGAGTATCAATCCACGGCAGAAACGACTTCTCAAACCACACCTGCTGAAAACAGGATGCTTTGTCCATCTCTTTCGGAAATATATCTCCGGAAATTGTAAACACGTCACATGCAGGAACTTCCGGCAAATGTCCATGAATATCCGCAGTGGCAGCAATTTTCATTCGGCATAACGCTTTGTTAGATTTGAACAAAGTTATCAAATTATTCCGGAAAAAGCAAAAGAGAATGACCCCTGTTGTGAAGGACATTCTCTTTCCTCGAAACTAATTAATAACTGAAAATAATAATCTACATTGTCTTTGTTCCTCCTGATGCAGCTCCGCTATTGCTTCCTACACGGCTGATTTCATCCTGATTACCTACATTCCTCTTTCTTGTAGCCTTTGCCTGTCCGAAACTATATGTAACGGCGAGCCTTATCTTCTGCATTTCGTATGGTTGTCTCAATTTATATACAAGTCTGTTTTCCCCATTTATCTCCTGGTACATATCGGCATTGCTTTTCATTGTTCTCAACAGGTCGTATGCAGTCAGAGAGATGGTCATCTTGTTCTTCATCAGATTTTTCTTCACGCCAAGGTCGAAGTAATACATCGGCTGCATGACAAAGTATCCGTAAGGCATTGCCGTCATTCCCGTCCCGGAAAGTTCAATCTTGAAATCCATCGGCAGCAGAGCCGTCAATGTCCCCTGTCCGTTCACAAAACCGCCATTGTTTTTATATTCACCTTCATACAAGGTTCCTGAAGTTGTAACATTGGTATTGTATATGTAGCTTCCCCCTACGGTAAATGTAAGGTGATTCTTTATCAGAGGAAGTTCTGTCAGGTACAGGCCTGCTCCGTACATTGTCTGTTTGCCGAAATTCTCCCAGAACAGTTTTTTCATACCTGTTACCTGGTCAAATGTAGGTGTCTGCATGATCAGCTGGTTTGTGTGAGAAATCATCAGATATAAAGTCACGTACTGAGAATAGCCTGCTGTAAGGGTAAAATTATGGATATATTGAGGATCAAGTTCAGGATTGCCGACCACCATGGTATTTGCATCGATGTACTCTTCAAAAGGATTCAGCTGATTGAATTTCGGACGAGAAAGCCTCTTGGTGTATGTAAGAGATGTTCTCCAGTTTTGAGAAGGATTATAACTTACAAAGAGTGTCGGGAACAGGTCGAAATAGTTCTTTTCGCTCTTGGTCTGTGAACTTATCCAATCTCCGAGAGATGTAGTGTATTCGGCACGGAGACCTGCCTTGACTATAAATTTCGGAGAGAACATCTTTGCCATGGTAATATAAGCTGCTCCTATCTGTTCCGTATATCTGAAATTTGAATGAACTGCTGTAGCTGATTTTGTTTCAGGGATGAATGTTGTATTCTTCAACATGTCATTATCGGTGCGGGTCTGAGCCCATTTTGCCCCTGCCTCAATCTGCCCTGTCTTCCAGAACACCTGCTGATAATCTGCTTTTGCAGAGAGTATATTAAGGTATTGGTCCGAATTGATTGAGATAAGCTCTTTTGCATGACTTTCATAAGGTATATAATAGTGGATTGTGTTAGTCTGATCGCTGTGATTATTCAGATCGAAATAAGTATAATCCACATTGGCGGTAATCTCCTGTCCTTTCTGTTCGTTGAATATATGGGTATAATTGAGGTTCCCTGAAATATTGTCAGTCGAACTCGGAGAAGACAACTTGGAGATATTGCTCTGTATCTTATTTCCATTCAAGAAGATATCGGTATAATTATCACTGTTTTCATTAGATTTCTGCTCGTTATTTCTCAAGCCTGCGGTGATGATATATCCGAAAGTATTCTTTTTGTTGGCAAACAGGTCTGTACCCAATCTGAACGAGTGATATTTCCCTGCAAAATCGAGTTTGGCCTCGGATTTCTGAGAAATCATGTCCGGAATACCATAATCGAGGTCCGAATTGATTGATGCCGCCAATGACTCTTTTCCTCCACTGTATGTGAAGAAATTATTGGTTTTGGCGCCTCTGTAATTCAAATTCAGGGATCCGCCATAACTCTGGTGATACTCTTTAAACTTCATTCCTCCGTAATTTGCAGAGATAGAGCCGTTAAATCCTTTCAGGATATTCTTTTTAGTCTTGATGTTGATGATACCGCCTGCCCCTTCCGCATCATATTTTGCCGAAGGATTGGAGATAATCTCAATCTTGTCGATAGTCGAACCTTCTGTTGATTTGAGCAGTGTCTCAAGTGTCGCTCCGCTCAGATGAGAAGGACGACCGTCAATCCAGACAGCCACATTCTGACCGTTGAGCTTGATATTTCCGTCAATATCGATACTGATGCCCGGAGCCTTGCGCAAAATATCCATTGCCGTACTTCCCTGAGCCGACACCCTCTCACTTACGTTCATCACAAGCTTATCGAGTTTCTGTTCGATTAAAGGAACTTTTTCGGTGATGACCGCTTGTGCAATCTGTTCGCTGTCAGGATAGATTGTAATCTCCCCCATATCGGTAACAGATTGTGAAAGAGAAAGTTGTTTATCAATGGTCTTGTATCCCATAAATGATACTTTCAATATATATTCCCCAAATGGGACGTTTTCAATAATGTACAGTCCGTCAATATCAGCCGTTGCACCTGTTACAACATGTCCGTCAGCAGTGTGAATAGAAATAGTGGCGAAAGACAACGGCTCACCATTTTGTCCGTCAAGTATCCTCCCCTTGATTTGCGATTGATTTTTAGCCGCAAAAATTGAAGTGCATATTGCAATTAAAAGGAAGGCAGTTAGTTTAAATCTTTTCATCTTAGTTCTTATCGTATAAATTTGTTATTTCATCCGGTGTTATTGAAAGCATTTTCATCTTTCTTACTATGGCAGGAAGCTCCTCAGAGAGAAAATGTTGTCTCTGATCGCTCAGAATCAGCTGTTTGGAATCGGGAGCGATAAAGTATCCTATGCCTCTTTTGTTATATATTATATCCCTGTTCTGCAAATATTCGTATGTTCTCATAATGGTGTTCGGATTAACCCCCATATCAATTCCCATCTCTCTTACTGAAGGAATCCTATCTTCAGGGAGCCACTCTCCCTGCAGTATCTTGTCAGATAGAGTATCTGCTATCTGAAGATATATCGGTTTGTGTTCGTTGAATTCCATAACTTAGTATTTTTGAGTTTTAATTTTTCTATAAATGCCTATCAATGACAACACTACCACAACTATGGCGAACACTGTAAGAAAATTTTGCATATAATTCATCAATACATGAACGGACTGAGGAATATCCTGCATCGAGATAGTGACGGTTGTCGAATTGATGGTCTTGGCAAAGGAAGTAAGTTCCTCTTCCATTTGAACTTTGTCAATGATACATCCTACAAATACTCTCATTGCCACAATGAACAATGCTATGGAGCCGAGCAGGGTAATAGATACTTTATGTTTCTTGAAGAGAACGTTCCCAAGCATGGCCAGAGAGATGACAACTTCCAGTCCCAACAGGTTTCCGAATATGATGCTGTTCTGTGGGGTCATGGCAAAAGTTGTAAAGATATATTTAGAGGAAAATACTCCGAATGGCATGATTGTAAACAATGTATCTGCCGCGAACAGTAGAAGGAGCATCGAAACAGGAGTGATTATCATGCAATTGAGCACCATACTCGTAGTTTTTTCCAATGTGGAAGCCGGAAGCATTGCATAAGGAATCCCCTCTTTTGCATCATTCGCATATCCGTACAGTTTGAATGGTGCAAAATATCCGCATATAAATGATAGAAAGATGATGAAATCATATCTTTCATTGACAGATGTCGCAACATTAAGCAGTGAAAGAATCAGCCAGTAAAGTGTATATACTGAAATATATACCAACATCGACAATCCGTATCTTGAATAAAATTCGCATAAATCTTTCTTTAAGATTTTGCCGAAACGTCTGAAACTAAATATATTATTCATAATTATTATTTCTTGAAAAGTTCTTTAACATAATGTTTATTGCTGAGTACGGCATTGAATAGAGCCTCAATATTGACCTTACTCTCCATATTATCCTCATTGGCACTTATACAGACATATCCGCCAGGCACTTGTTCGCAGTAAAATGCAGAGGGGTCCTTTTCTCTCGAATAACTGAAATAGAGTTTGTCACTGATTTCTTCTATTGAAGCATCAAGCAGGACTTCATCTCTGTCGAGAATAATAATCGGACTTATCAGATTTTCCATATCCTTTACCTGATGAGTGGAGATTATAATGGTTACATCATCAGAGCATTGTCTGGCAATCAATCGACATAATAGGCTCTTTGAAGGGATATCGAGGCCGTTGCTCGGTTCATCGAGAAGTATATACCTCGTATTGAGAGAAAGAGCAATGGCAATCATCGATTTTTTACGCTGTCCGAGTGACAATTTGGAAAATTTACTTTTCGGATCCACTCCGAATTCTTTCATTATCGAATAAAACTTGTTCAAATCGAATCTCGGATAGAAAGCACCCGTATTTTTGGCAAATTCTTCAATTTGCACCGCAGGTATCTCCGGTTCTTCCGGTAAAATATAAGTTTCCTGTAAAAGTGATGGGAGCCTGTCATAAGGAAATTTTCCATCAATCACGCACTCTCCGGAATGAACTCTCTGCAAACCGGCTATAATTTTCAGTAATGTTGTTTTTCCTACACCATTCTGTCCTAAAAGTCCATAAATCTGTCCTGATTTAAATGACAATGAAATATCATTAAACACATGACATTTGCCATACTTGAAGTTTAAAGCATTGATTTCTATCATATTATCTTAATTTATTGTTACCCGTTATTAGTGTGTTAGTTTATTAGTACACTGCAAAGGTAAATATGTTATTTTATTTTGCAAATTTTTTTTTAAATTTTTTATATTGTACCTTTGCAGCGATAATAAAAATAGATACTTATTATATTTATTAACAATAATTACTAAAAGTTTATGAAAAAATTATTAGTTGTTGTAGCAGTAGCAAGTTTATTTCTTTGCGCAGGCTGCTCAAAAACATGCAAATGTTCAGCAAAATTGAATGACGAAGTTCTTTCAGAAAAGACTGTAGAGTTGAATGATGGTGAAAAATGCAGTGATTATAACACTTCAGTTACCGTTTTGGGTCAGACTGCTCAATTAAAATGTACTCCTCAACTTTTCTAAGAGGTTAAACCAACCATAAATCCCATTCTGTGTCAAACAGAGTGGGATTTTATTTTATCCAAACAATAAGATGAAATCCAACACCTTTAAATATATACTGAGAGTTATTGTCGGAATTGTATTTATTATATCGTCAATCGCAAAGTTGCTTTCAATAGACAGCTTTGAACTCTATATTTTCGGATTTGAACTTTTTTCACTCGGATTTTCCTACTTGGCAGCAAGATTGGTAATTGCCATGGAATTGGCATTGGGGATATTTTTAATTATCAATATTGATTCAAAGTTTATCTATTGGGTTGCTATGACAGTTCTCTCGGGATTTACCTTGTTTCTCGCACTACTTGCATTTGCGGGTAACGAAGAGAACTGCAATTGCTTCGGAGAGTTCGTAAACCTCAATCCTGTTCAATCCATTATAAAAAACATAATCCTGATAGCAATACTTCTGTTCTCTTCCAAATTGAGCTCATTCAATTTGAAATGGAAAAATATATGGAGAATAATAATTCCTATCGGTGCGATAGCTACGATATTTATAGTTTCACCTCCGGACAATTGGAGATATGAGAACTACAACAGGGGGGTAACTCTCAATGAAGAAGCATTCAGAGAGGGATTTGAGACATCGGTTCTCCCTCAGGAAATAAATGAAGGAGAGAAAGTTGTATGCTTCTACAGCCTCAAGTGCGAATTTTGCCGCAAGTCGGCTCAGAAGATAGGCACAATGCGTAGAATGGGCACTTTCAGCAACGCCGAGATTATTGCCATAATAGGAAAAGGGGAAGATTCTCCCGATCCGGAACGTTACTTTGAGGAGACAAAACTTGATTGTTCCAAGTACTATTATATATCTCCTTCCGATTTTTTGAGAATCACCAACGGCTCCATGCCTTTGATTTTGGTAATGAAAGACGGAGAGGTAATTGAGAAATTCAGATATAGGGACATACACTGATTTTCACCAAGTTCGGCAAAAAAACTAAAATATTTTCAAAAAAAGTTGTCCATTTCATTTTAAAGCGTACCTTTGAGGCATATTTTTATAAAATTCTAAATGAACATTTTTATTTCAAACTTAAGTTACAGCGTTAAAGAAGCTGACTTACAAAAAGCATTCGAGCAGTACGGTGAAGTACAACTCGTTAAGATTATCACTGACAAATTTACAGGACGCTCAAAAGGGTTCGGTTTCGTTGAAATGTCAGACGAAAACGGACAAGCTGCAATTGACGCTCTCAATGGTACTACATTTTTCGACAGAGAGTTGAAAGTTGCTGTTGCACGTCCAAAGGAAGAAAGAGAAGATAGAAGAGATCGTGGCTACGGCAGAAATGACCGTCGCTCGGACAACAGAAGATATTAATCGACCTTAGTAAAGAGAACGTAAGTAAAAAGAGGAACGATGCCATCGCTCCTCTTTTTTATTTCATTATGCTTAAAATGTCATGCTCTGTTACGGGCAGCCCGCAAAGTATTTTTAAGAAGTGAAATAATTGTCATCGGTCCTACTCCTCCCGGAACAGGAGTGATATATGAACACTTCGGAGCAACAGTCTCAAAATCGACATCACCCACCAATCTGAATCCGTTCTTATTGTCGGCAGGTATTCTTGTAATGCCTACGTCAACAACCACAGCCCCCTCTTTCACCATATCCGATTTCAGAAATTGAGGAACCCCTATTGCTGCTATAATAATATCCGCCTGCAAGGTATAGGACTTGATATCCTTGGTACGGCTGTGACACATTGTGACCGTGCAATCTCCTACAGCGCCTTTCTGGGAAAGAAGATTGGCAATAGGCCTCCCCACTATGTTGCTTCTTCCCAATACCACGCAATGTTTACCTTTAGTCTCTATATTGTAATGCTCCAACAATGTAATTATCCCGTACGGAGTGGCAGATATAAATGTCGGCTCGCCAAGTGAAAGCTTTCCTACATTGACGGGATGAAATCCGTCAACATCTTTGGAGGGATCAATCGCATTGATTACATTCTGTTCGTTAATATGCTTTGGCAAAGGTAGTTGAACAATAAATCCGTCAATATCGGCATCTACATTCAACTTGGTTATTTCTTCAAGAAGAAATTGTTCCGTTATATCTGCCGGAAAGCGCAATACTGTCGATTTGAACCCCACCTGGGAGCATGCTTTTTCCTTACTTGCCACATAAGTCCTGCTTGCACCGTCATCGCCTACGAGAATAGCGGCAAGGTGAGGTCTTCTGCCACCTTTGGATACGATAGCCTCAACTTCTGCTGCAATTTCAAGCTTAATTGCATCTGCTGTCTCTTTTCCGTTCAACAATATCATGATTATTTACGTTTTTTCTTCATTAACTTGGCCGCTGCACCTGCACCGGACATGCTTTTCATAACTTTCTTTGTCCCTTCAAACTGCTTAAGCAGTCTGTTCACTTCAACAATTGATGTTCCACTCCCGGCAGCAATACGTTTGCGTCTGCTTCCGTTAATCATTGAAGGATTCTCCTTTTCATAAAGTGTCATAGATTGTATAATAGCCTCAACACTTTTGAATGACGCATTATCGAGGTCAACATCTTTAATGGCTTTCCCTACTCCCGGAAGCATGGATGCAAGATCCTTGATATTTCCCATCTTCTTAATCTGCTGAATTTGAGAATAAAAATCGGTAAGATCGAACTGATCCTTTACTATTTTTTTGTGAAGTCTGCGGGCTTCTTCTTCATCATATTGCTCCTGAGCCTTTTCTACAAGGGAAACGACGTCACCCATGCCGAGAATACGGTCTGCAATACGTTTTGGATAGAATATGTCGAGCGCTTCCATCTTTTCGCCGGAACTGATAAACTTGATAGGCTTGTTTACAACTGCCTTGATGGAGAGAGCGGCACCACCACGTGTATCACCATCCATTTTTGTAAGGACAACTCCATCGAAATCGAGCCTGTCATTGAAGCTCTTTGCCGTTTCGACTGCATCCTGACCGGTCATGGCATCGACTACGAACAATATTTCGGTAGGTTTGACAGCACTCTTGATGGCTGCAATCTCATCCATCATCTCCTGATTGACTGCAAGACGTCCGGCAGTATCTATAATCACGAGAGAATATCCCTCCTGCTTAGCCTTTGCTATGGCATTCTTGGCAATCTTGACAGGATCTTTAACCCCTTCTTCCGAATAGACAAATACATCAATCTGCTCTCCGAGTACTTTCAGCTGCTCGATTGCAGCAGGACGATACACGTCACCTGCCACAAGCATTGTCTTCAATCCCCTCTTGGATTTGCAGTTCAATGCAAGTTTGCCGGAGAAAGTGGTTTTACCCGAACCTTGAAGACCTGCGACAAGCACAATGCCGGGATTCCCCTTGATATTGATTTCGGATGCCTCGCTTCCCATAAGAGAAGCGAGTTCGTCGTGTACTATTTTGACCATCATCTGTTCAGGACGTACTGCCTTGAGGACATCCTGACCGAGAGCCTTTTCTTTGACATCGTCACAGAAACTCTTGGCAATCTTGTAGCTGACATCGGCGTCAAGCAGTGCTTTCCTTATATCTTTCAGAGTTTCGGAGATATTGATTTCCGTTATCTTACCCTGACCTTTGATGAGCTTAAACGAGCTCTCTAACCTATCTATTAAATTATCAAACATATACTTTCTTAAAATTATTTAATGGTATCGGAATAATAGGCTTTTGCCAAATCCCTCTGATTATATTTCATTGCCATAACCTGTCCGTAGGCTCCTGCCGTATTAATTGATATAATATCGCCTCTCTGTGTCTTGGAGAGCATCCTGTTGTGCCCCCATCTGTCGCTTGACTCACATACCGGTCCCACAACATCATATCTCATTTTTCTCCCTGCGGAAGTAATATTCTCTATATCGTGATATGCCTGATAAAGCGCAGGACGAATCAGGTCGTTCATTCCGGCATCGAGAATGGCAAATTTTTTCTGTTTCCCCACTTTTACATACAATACTCTCGAAATAAGATGTCCGCATTGTGCCACGATAGCTCTTCCCGGCTCAAAATGGATTCTCTGTCCGGGACGCACCACCAGATTTTTGTTTATTATTGAAAAATAATCTTCAAATGGTGCAATCGGATGTTCATTCGGATTAATATAATCCACACCGAGTCCTCCTCCGAGATTTATATTTGCAATATTGATATTGCGATCTATAAACCATTTCTGAAGCTCCTCCACCCTTCTGCATGTCAGTTCAAATACGGACATGTCTGTTATTTGCGATCCTACATGAAAATGAAGCCCTATCAATTCGACATTGCCACATTGGTCTATCAGATCTGTAACATCCACGAAAGCCCAAGGGCTGATTCCGAATTTGTCCTCTTTTCTCCCAGTACTTATATACTTATGGGTATGCGCATCAATATCCGGGTTGATGCGCAATGCAATCCTCGCTTTCTTCCCCATTTGCGCTGCTAAATCGTTTATCACTTTGATTTCCGGAACAGATTCGCAATTGAAACTGAAAATACCGGCATTAAGTGCCGCCTTTATCTCCTTATCCGACTTACCGACACCGGCATATACTATCTTGTCCGGAGAAAATCCCGATTTGACGGCAAGCTTAACCTCGTTACCGCTTACGCAGTCGGCGCCAAGTCCGTACCCTTTAATAATTTCGAGAATACGGTCATTAGCATTGGCTTTCAGCGCATAATGTGCATTGTAACCATATTTGTCAATTTGACTTTTGTAAAGTTCAAGTGTGCTCTTGAGCAACTCGACATCGTAATAGTAAAATGGGGTTTCAACCTTTTTGAATACCTCAACAGTATCTTTGTTAATCATTTAGTTAGTATAGTCTGTTAAATCGTGCAAAATTATAGAAAAAAAGGGGCAAATTCAATACAAAGTCGTATTTTTGCACCGATTATTTGATATTTCAACTTATTAATAATAAAAAAATGAAAAAAGGACCTATTTCTGAATTTATCACACATCACTATCGCCATTTCAATTCTGCGGCTTTGGTTGATGCTGCAAAAGCATTTGATGAACATATCAATGCCGGTGGTAAAATGATGCTTGCAATGGCAGGCGCTATGAGTACTGCAGAATTGGGATTATCCCTTGCAGAGATGATCAGACAAGACAAGTTCAGCATCGTTTGCTGTTCTGCCAACAACCTCGAAGAGGACATCATGAATCTTGTTGCTCACAGCCATTATAAGAGAGTTCCGTATTACAGGGATCTTACTCCGGAACAGGAGAAAGAATTGCTTGACAACCACATGAACAGGGTTACCGATACCTGTATTCCTGAAGAAGAGGCATTCAGAAGACTTGAAAAGCACCTTGTTGAAGTATGGAATGACATGAAATCCAAAGGTGAAAGACTTTTCCCTTGGGAAGTAATGTACAAGCTTATTCGCACGGGGGTTCTCGAACAATACTATGAGATCGACCCTAAAGACAGCTGGGTACTTGCAGCATGCGAAAAGAATATTCCTATCATTGTTCCTGCATGGGAAGATTGTACGACTGCCAACATCTACACTGCTCATTGTATCAAAGGAGAATTCGATCCTTCAAAGTCTATGGTCAAGAACGGTATCGAGACTATGATATTTCTTACCGAATGGTACAGAAAGAACAGCGGTGGCAAGGGTGTAGGGTTCTTCCAGATCGGCGGCGGTACGGCAGGTGACTTCCCTATCTGTGTCGTTCCTATGATGGCTCAGGACCTTGAATGGGCTGACGTTCCATTGTGGGCTTATTTCTGCCAGATTTCAGATTGTACAACTTCTTACGGTTCATACTCAGGGGCTGTTCCAAACGAAAAGATTACATGGGGCAAACTTGACATTCACACTCCTAAGTTTATTGTAGAATCAGATGCAACTATCGTGGCACCTCTCATGTTCAGCTATGTTTTAGGCTGGTAAAGAGGTAAAAGAGAATCAGTCCACATCAGCGGACCGCACGGAGGCCGTGTATTCAAGTGAAACGCAGAATACGGCAAGGCCGGGAGTGCGTGAAATTGCTTCCCTGAGGGAAGCTGCCAACGGCTGATGGGGTCAGAAACAAAGCCGGAAGTCCGTCAAGACATTCCGGCTTGTTTATTTGAGCAAGGTTTAACTACCTCAATATTCGATTGTAATGGCAGACAAGCAACTTACCCGTTTCGTCATGAAGGTGCATTCCATTGCCTCTGCAATATTTATAGACCTTGCAATCGGCGCAAATCCCCTGTCTGGTCCACGACCTGTCTCTATATGGCTTGAATCCTTCATTCCATACTTTCCAGAAATCATCCTTGTATATATTTCCCTGATGAAAATTAGCCCTTATACTCGGACATGCTGAGATTGATCCATCTGCAAGAACCGATGCAACTGAAATACCGGCATTACACTGATATATTGAGTCGCGGACTTTCAATTCATATCCTCCGAGAAATCCTTCACACGCAAAACAAAGATGAATTTTCCCCTCTCTCCTTGTCTTCTCTATAAACTCAAGCACTTGGGTAAACTGCTCATTGGAAACTTGAAGTTCCGGTACATTTGCTGCGCGTCCGACCGGGAAGATTGTAAAGATACGCCAAGATCTGACCCCTATTGATATCAGAAATTCCTTGAACTGTTCCAAATAATCGAAATTCTTCTGATTGACACAGGTCACAACGTCAAATATAAAACCATCTTCGGCAGCCATGAGTTTGAGTGCCTCTACTGCCTTTTCAAAGCAATGAGGGTTGCCTCTGAGCCAATTGTGTTCAACTTCAAATCCATCAAGACTTACGGTTGCCGTACGCATTCCCGATGCTATCAGCGAATCAAATCTTTTTTTATCCAAAAAAATGCCGTTAGTCACAATACCCCATGGAAACTCTCTCCTATAAAGTTCAAGTCCTGCTTTTTCAAGATCTTTACGAACAAGGCATTCTCCTCCGGTAAAAATAATAAATGTTTTATGCGGATCTATGTGTGGTTTTATATTGTCAACCACCTTTAAAAAGTCGGTTATCGGCATATCCTTCATCTGTGCAGACACCTTACAGTCGCTTCCGCAGTGGAGGCATGCAGCATTACATCTCAATGTACATTCCCAGAACAGAGTACGTAACGGATGTTCTTCAATTTCCTTGTCAAAATATTTTCTAAATACCTCAAGCTCGATTTTGCTCCGCAGACCAATATTTTTACTCATTGCCGTCCGATATTTTTATTTTTAATGTAATATTCTTATTCTCAGTAATTGCCATACCTTTATACCAAATATTGGAGGAATTACTGTCCTTTATGTATTGGAAATTGCTGACATCAACTGTATCGTTTTCAAATTCGCCACCATTGGCACTTCCGTCAATGTCTTTGGCAATTATTCTGAAACCATTGACATACACACTGTCCCGGCTGAACATATAAAAGCCTGAGGCATCTGAATACAATGTATCGGGACGATAAAGTATAGCGCTGTTTGTCTGTGTATTGCGATACAATTCACCTATTACGATCCGGATATTGTCAATCGGATTTCCATTCTCATCACTGACATTTCCGGTAATTCTATAATTTGCTATGGGGGAACTGTCCCCGATAGGATAATCTACATCAAAGTAGAAGCACCCCGATATAGCCGACAACGCCAAAATCATAAAAATAAACCAGGAAAAACCTTTAACGCCGACATTTTTGTATTTCATATCAATAGCAAAGTATAAATATTTATCACCTATTAGATGCAAATATTAACCAAAACGTTGCACAGAAATGAAATTATAATCCGAGATGTTCTTTTCTCAACAAGTCCAACACTGTTTTGACAGGATTGAATGTTATCAGAGGTACTTCGACAAATACTGTATTCCAGTCGCTCATTGCTCCATTCCATAATCCTGGCAGCTCCTGAGCTTTCAACTTGCGTCCCTCGTAACTTTTAGACGAGATAAACCCTGAGGATTCATCCACATATTGGCTCAAATCGAATTTATGTCCCTGTTCATCGGTGATAGAGCATACCAAATCCACCGGATTAAAATGTGTTCCCGATGCAAACAGGCGGGAAGTTTGAGAATCATCCGGATTGAGTTGGACACTTTCAAGTATTTGCAATGAGGTTGAACCGTCTTTATCTCTGACTATAAACGGTCCTCCTCCAGGTTCTCCGAGATTTCTGACCATTCCGCATACTCTTATAGGTCTGTCGAGCTTTTTAAGGAGTAATTCGGGGAGCATGGATTCTTCAACATCAGGAAGATCGACACAATACATTTTAGAGAGATATTGTCTGATATCATCTGTAAACATTTTGATTTCCGACTTGTTCCCAAGCTTTAATGCATTATTCAAAGCGTTGATATATCTATAGTTACGCT
Source organism: Bacteroidales bacterium (assembly GCA_028686425.1). Classification (GTDB taxonomy): domain Bacteria; phylum Bacteroidota; class Bacteroidia; order Bacteroidales; family UBA932; genus Cacconaster. The sequence goes on from JAQUBZ010000005.1 coordinate 45,033, forward strand.
CTTTGCACAGAATAAGTCTGCCCACAAGAATTTTCTTCCACAACACTGTCTGTTCTATAAAATCCTCTTTGACAACATTGTCTATATTTTTGATGATTAATATATCCGAATCTATCTTGTTGATGTTGTCAATCAACGCTCCGTGTCCACCCGGACGAAACAGCAAAGTACCATCATCTTTTCTAAAAGGCTCATTATCTTCCGTTACGGCAATAATATCCGTAGATGGAGACTGTAAAGTAAAATTAATATTATACTTCACTCCGTAACGTTTCTCGTATTTGTCTTTTACAGAATAGAACAACTGTCTGAACCCGTTCAGATGTTCTTCGGAAACGGATATTGTAATATCAACCCGGCCATCGGGAGTTTCAGCATATAAAGCACCCTCTACGAGATGTTCTTCAAATGAGGTACGCAGTTCATGTTGATATTTATGGAACAATATCTGCCCTTTGGGCCTGACACCGTAATTCAGCCCTTCCGGTCCGAGCACTTTTCCAAGTATTTCCATATCGCTGCAGTTATCAAACAATTCGGGTGAATAAAACGCAAAATCCCGTATTCTTTCCACAAATATTTCGGATTGTTTATTCATAATCCCCGATTCGTAAGCAGCAAAAATATCCTTAAACATTCGTGAAGCCGCTCCTGAAGCCGGCACAAACTTGGTTATTTTCAATTTATTGGCAGAATATGCCGCAAAAGCGGCATCAATCTCTGACTGAGACATGACAGTTATCCCCTTTTGTGGAGTTGCGGCAGAAATCACCTGTAAATATGGAAAGCCTGTCTTGTAATAGTTTAATTGTCTATCGACTTTTTCCATTGTAAGCCCCCTTGCAGAGAGCTGTTCCATATCTTTAATTGTCAACATGGTTGTATATTTTTCAAAATTCTATTCTATAATTATACTCTGACCTGAGCTGTTCAAACTGTCCGGGATTGGATCTCAGGGCCGCATCATCTTCCATAATCGGATACAATTGTTCAAGCACCTCGGTTATCCCATCCTGATTGCAACCTTCTATATCGATATGAGCCACAGCCCCCTCCATATTAAAGTCATATAGCTCTTCCAATCTAAAAAACCGCGCAACAGCACGTACCACTGCGATTGTTCCGTTTATTTTTCCCTGCCGGGAATAGCCCGCAATATGAGGAGTGGCAATGTCGGCTTTTAAAAGCAGTGCAGTGTTGATACGAGGTTCATTTCTCCAGACATCGATAACTGTACCTCCCAATAGGTTAATGTGGGAAAGCAACTCATGTTCATCCACAATATCCCCTCTCGAAGCATTGACAAAAATTGCTCCGGGCTTCATACCGTCAAAGAAATATTCTCCTGCAAAATTTTTATTTTCCCGAGAAAGCGGGATATGAACGGTTACTATATCCGAGCAACTGAGAAGTGTCTTCAATTCGACAAAATACCCATTTTCATGTTGTCCCATTCTCTGACGCGGAGGATCGTTTCTCAATACCCTGAATCCGAGGCGTTCGCCCATATCTGCAATTTTGGAGCCTACATGCCCTACCCCTATCACACCAAGAGTTTTGTCCTTCAGATTCATCTTTAATTTTCGGGCTAAAACATACAGCGCTGTAAAAAAATACTGCCTTACTGCCGATGAGTTGCATCCGGGAGCATTTACAACGACAATACCTTGGGAGTTGCAATAATTCATGTCGATGTGATCTGTTCCGATAGTGGCCGTTGCTATGATAGATATGTGAGTATTATGCAGCAGAGCTCTGTTGCATTTTGTTCTCGTCCTTATAATCAACGCATTGGCATTTGTCAATGTTTTGTTGTCTATTTCAGACCCATTTATGTACAAGACATCGGCATAAGGTTCAAACACTCCTTCAATATATGGTATATCTTTGTCTATTACTATTTTCATGGCATTACGTCAATACTATTTTATCTATATAATTTCCCTGCAGCATCTTATTCAACTTCCTCTTTAAAGCATCCTGCTGAAAATGGAGCTGATTACGTATAACCGAAGATGCAATTTTACATGTAAGTATTCCTTCCTTATAAAATTTATTGAGAGTAAGCTGTTTAGACTGTTCCGCAGTCATGATTGTCCCTGTCTGTTCATATACGACCAGATCCCACGCCTCAAAAATCCGAGCCATCAGGATTCCCTCTTCAAGCCCGTCCTCTTTGAGATAATCGGATATCAAATCGCCTACTATTTTTGACTGTTCTATTCTCATATTGTTTCAAAACACCCTTTTTCTACTTTAACGTTGGCACAATCAGCCTTAAAATTGTCAACTATGGATGAAATTCTCACTTTATTGCTGTCGGTTATAAATATCTGTCCGAACCCGTTTCCTGCCACTATACCTATAAGATATTCCACCCTGTTCATATCAAGTTTGTCAAACACATCATCAAGCAGCAATATCGGAGCTGTGCCGTGGATACTCTTCATAAGGGCGAACTGTGCGAGTTTCACAGATAATAAAAAAGTCTTCTGTTGCCCTTGAGAGCCGCATTTTCTAATAGAATACCCATCAAGAGAGAATATAATGTCGTCACGTTGTATTCCGGCTGTGGTAAATTTGAGATATTTGTCTTTCGGAAGCTCTCTTCTGATTATCTCTTCAAACGGAGCCGAGTCGAGATCCGATCTGTATTCGAGCGAAATATCCTCGGCATTGCCTGAAAGGCTTGAATAATACTCTTTTACAAGAGGCAGTAACTTGATACACAAATCTTTTCTTGAGTTGAAAATATATTGTGCATGAGGAACCATCTGTGCAGATATGGTATCAAGCAAATCTTCGGAAATATTATCCGATTTGAGCAATTTGTTTCTCTGGGCAAGAAGCTGGTTATAGCTCTGAACATGTTGCAGATAGAGCCTGTCTATCTGGGAAAGGACAAAATTCATGAATCTCCGGCGCTGATCTCCGGAGTCATTAATCAGAGAAGAATCGGCGGGTGAAACCATTACTATCGGCAGAAGTCCTATATGCTCCGAAAGGCGCGAATAACTCTTTCCGTTCCGTTTTATAACCTTGTCTCCCTCTCTTTGCAAAGAGACAGCTATTTTTTCCTCACAATCATCATCCATTTTGTAAATTCCGTTCATGAAAGCACTGTCCCGATTATGAGAAATAATAAACTGATCCGGAGAAAAGAAACTTTTTGTCATCGAAATGTAATAGACGGCATCAAGCAGATTGGTTTTACCCGCCCCGTTGTTACCTAAAACACAATTGATTTTATGGGAAAAGTCAAGTTGGGCGTCTGTTATATTTTTAAAATTATTGAGAGTTATTCGCTTTAAATACATAAATAATCGGATATTCGACAAAAGTACAAAATAATGTTTGAGTTTCCCATTTTTGTTGTAAATTTGCGCCCTGCCGTTATATATGGCTTTGGAAAGTAAATAAATACAAAATTATAACACAATGTCAAAGAAAACTCAAACTCAGGAAGGACAAGCTGTCGGAACAGCTGTATCAAGCTTTGAATCTTTTCTTAAGAGCAACCAGAAGCTTCTTACAACCATTATTTTAGCAATTCTAATAATTATCTTCGCCATTTTTGCAATCAACAAATGGTACCTTTCTCCACTTAAGGAGGAAGCCAAGGCTCAGATGTTTCCGGCCGAACAATTTTTCCGTGCGGACAGTTTTGAAACAGCCTTGAACGGGGATGGCAATATCATGGGATTCACTCAGATTATCGATCAATACGGCAACAAGGCAGGTAAGGCTGTTTACCTCTATGCAGGTATTTGCGAACTTCAACTTGGAAATAACGAAAAAGCCGTTTCATACCTTACAAAATACAAGGGAAGTGATGAAATTCTCAAAGGAAGAGCACTCAGTTGCATAGGAGATGCATATTCCAACCTCGGGGAAAACGCAAAAGCTTTGAATTACTACACAAAAGCAGCAAAAGTTGCCGACAATATGTATGCTGCCCAATATCTTTTTAAAGCGGGTATCATCTCAGAAGAGATTGGAAACAAAGATCAGGCATTGAAGTTTTACGAAGAAATCAGTGTCAAATACCCTCAGACATTTGAAGGATATCAAGTCAACAAATATATTTCTCGTATTAAAAATACAAAATAGTCATTATGGGAAGAGCATTTGAATTTAGAAAAGAGAGAAAGTTCAAACGCTGGGGAAATATGGCCCGCGTTTTTACAAGAATTGGAAAAGAAATTACAATTGCTGCCAAACAAGGTGGTACCGACCCCAACGGTAATCCGAGATTGAGAACTCTTATGCAGACTGCAAAGTCGGAGAACATGCCTAAGGAAAATGTTGAAAGAGCTATCAAGAAGGCTATTGAAAAAGACCAGGGAGATTACAAGGAAGTGGTTTATGAAGGTTACGGCCCTCACGGAGTTGCATTCCTGATTGAAACTGCCACGGATAACACCAACAGAACCGTTGCCAACATCAGAAGTTATTTCAACAAATTCGGCGGTGCGCTCGGAACGTCAGGAAGTGTAGAATTTATGTTCGACCACAAATGCGTATTCAAGATCAAAAGCGACAAACCGATCGATATTGAAGAGTTGGAATTTGAGCTTATAGACTATGGTGCTGAAGATGTATTTCAGGATGATGACGATACCGATGTCATAAATATCTATGGTGAATATACCTCATTCAATAATCTTCAGAAATATATTGAAGACCACGGATACCAGATGGTATCGGGCGGATTTGAAAGATTTCCGAATGTGGAGTTGAAGAAAATTGCTCCGGATGACAGAATCGATTTAAATAAGCTGATTGACAAACTTGAAGAAGATGAGGACGTGCAAAATGTATATCACACCATGTCAATGGAAGATTAATTCATTTTTTTAACTTTCTATAATCGTTTCGGAACGGTGGATTTTAACTCTCCACATATTTCCGAAACGATTTTTGTTTATAGAGTGTTCAAAAATAGTGATTTTAAATGGTAATTTGAATTGAATAATTGTTACTTTTGCAGTTTAAAAAACGATTTTTTATTACATTAATACATTTTTATCATGGAACTAACTCATATTGAACATCTTGGGATTGCTGTCAAGTCATTGGACGAGGCTATTCCCTACTATGAAGGCATACTCGGTTTAAAATGCTATGCTATCGAAGAAGTAGCTGATCAGAAAGTCAGAACAGCTTTCTTCAAGATTGGACAAACCAAACTTGAACTTCTTGAGAGCACCTCTCCGGAAGGAACCATCGCTCAATTTATAGAGAAAAGAGGCGAAGGCATTCATCACATTGCATTTGCGACCACAAGTGTTAAAGAGGCTCTTGCCGATGCAGAAGCAAAGGGTGTAAGACTTATCGACAAAGCTCCCCGCAAAGGTGCAGAAGGTCTTAACATCGCATTTCTTCACCCCAAATCCACAATGGGGGTTCTCACCGAACTTTGTGAAAAAGGTGACAAATAACGTTTAATTAATTTCAATTAATTTTAATATTTTTTAGAATGAGTCAACAACTCGAACAAGTAAAAGCGCTTATCGAATTAAGAGAAAAAGCGCGTTTGGGAGGCGGTCAAAAAAGAATTGACTCCCAACATGAAAAAGGTAAATTTACTGCCCGCGAAAGAATCGGCATGCTGCTTGATGAAGGTAGTTTTGAAGAATTTGACATGTTCGTAACTCATCGTTGCACCAACTTCGGAATGGAAAAAACCACATTCCTCGGTGACGGCGTTGTTACAGGTTACGGTACAATTGCAGGAAGACTTGTCTATGTATTTGCACAGGACTTCACTGTATTCGGCGGTTCTCTTTCAGAAACTCTTGCAATGAAGATTTGCAAAGTCATGGATCAGGCCATGAAAGTAGGTGCTCCGGTCATCGGTCTTAACGACTCCGGTGGAGCACGTATTCAGGAGGGTGTCAATGCCCTTGCCGGATATGCCGAAATCTTTCAGAGAAACATCCTTGCATCGGGTGTCATACCTCAAATCTCTGCAATTTTAGGTCCTTGTGCAGGTGGAGCCGTTTACTCTCCTGCTTTGACCGACTTCAACATCATGGCTGAAGGGACAAGTTATATGTTCCTGACAGGTCCTGCCGTTGTCAAATCGGTTACAGGTGAAGTTGTTACTCAGGAACAACTTGGCGGAGCAAGCGTACACGCTTCCAAGAGCGGTGTCGCCCACTTTGCTGCCAAAACAGAAGAAGATGCTATTGCCATTATTCGCGACTTGTTAAGTTATTTACCTCAAAACAATATGGAGGAACCGCAGTATGTTCCTACCGAAGACCCTATAGACCGTCTTGAAGACGCTCTGAACGAAATCATCCCAGATAGTCCGAATGCCCCTTACGATATGTATGAGGTTATCGGAAGTATTGTGGATGATGGCAAATTCCTCGAAATTCATAAAGATTATGCCAAAAACATCATTATCGGCTTTGCACGCTTCGGCGGTACAGCTGTCGGTGTCGTAGCCAATCAGCCTAAACACCTTGCCGGTGTTCTGGATATCAATTCATCAAGGAAAGCCGCTCGTTTCGTTCGTTTTTGCGACGCATTCAATATTCCTCTCGTAACATTGGTTGACGTACCGGGATTCCTACCGGGCACACAACAGGAATATGGCGGAATTATCCTTCACGGAGCCAAACTGCTTTATGCATACGGTGAAGCCACTGTTCCTAAAGTCACAGTTACTTTGAGAAAATCTTACGGCGGATCTCATATCGTGATGAGCTGCAAACAGCTTCGCGGCGACATCAACTATGCATGGCCTACGGCAAATATCGCTGTAATGGGTGCAGAAGGTGCTGTTGAAGTTCTTTATGCTAAAGACATCAAGGCAGAGGAAGATTCTGCAAAACGTACCGCTCTTGCAGAGGCCAAGAAGAAGGAATACAACGATTTGTTCTGTAATCCTTACAAGGCTGCAAGTTATGGTTATATCGATGACGTTATCGAACCGAGAAATACTCGTTTCCGCGTTATCCGCGCATTGGAACAACTTTCCACCAAGAAATTGACCAATCCTGCAAAGAAACACGACAACCTTCCATTATAAACCGATATGATAATGAAAAGCATTAAATATATATTGGTATCCGGGTTGCTCCTTCTTTCGTTATCTCTAAGTGCACAGCACCAGAGTTCAATGAGAATCAATGAAATATTGGTCACCAATACTTCCGATTTTCAGGACGACTTCGGTCAGCACAACGGATGGCTGGAGCTATTCAATACCTCTTATGGAACTGTGGATGTCGGCGGATGTTTCCTATCGAACGACCGCAACAATCTCAAAATGTACATTATTCCGAAAGGTGACGTGCTTACAAAGATCAAACCTCGTCAGCACATTCTTTTCTGGGCGGATAATCAACCTTACCGCGGTACTTTTCACACCAATTTCACACTTGCAGAATCTGATACGCTGTTTTTCATAAGCAGTGACGGACGTACCATCATCGATGCGATAGCAATTCCTAAAGATCTTGGCGAAAACAAATCGTATGGTAGAATTCAGGATGGTATAGGTTCGATTACCGGAGACGGTGAAGGTTATGCTTATCTTGACAGAACATCTCCAAGCACCAACAATTATGGTGTGGATGCCGAAACCAAGAGTATGATTATGGCCAAAACCGACCCTCACGGCAGCATCATGTCACTTACAGCTATGTCTGTTGTATTCCTTGCGCTGATTATATTGGCAATCATCTTTACTTATGTAGGTAAACTCTCTGTCAGAAAGATGCAGAAAACTTCCGATGCCACTGCAGTCGGAAAGGATGAATCAAAGCCTGCCGCAAAAGTTTCCGAAGTATCTTCCGAAACATTTGCAGCCATCGCATTGGCTCTTCATCTGTACAGTGTCGAGAACGAAACTCACGATGACGAGAGTTTTGCAATCACAATGACACATACGGATAGAACCTACTCTCCTTGGAGTTCAAAGATCTACGGTTTGCGTCAGACTCCTCAAATCAAGAAATAATAACCAGAAATTAATTAGTCACAATGAAAGAATATAAATTAAAGATAAATGGTAATGCCTACAACGTAGTGATTAACGAAGTTGAAGGCGAAACCGCAGCTCTCGAAGTTAACGGAACCCCGTTTCATGTTGAGTTTGAGAAACCTATTGCCAAACCAAAGGCCGTTAAAATAGTAAGGCCATCCACTCCTACTCCTGCAGCTCCTACGGCACAGGTAACCCCTAAAGCTGCTGAAGCTCCTGCAGGCGGAACACAGGTAACATCACCACTTCCGGGAGTTATATTGAGCGTTGCAGTCAAAGAGGGTGATACAGTCAAAAAAGGTCAGAGCATGATGGTTCTTGAAGCCATGAAGATGGAGAACTCTATTGATGCTCCTGTGGACGGTACAGTTAAAAGCCTTAAAGCAAGACAGGGTGATTCCGTTCTTGAAGGCGCATTACTCGTAATAATCGGTTAGTATGGAAAATATCATTCAGAATTTAGGTCAATTTTGGGAATATACAGGGTTTGCGAACGCAAACTATCAATATATCCTGATGATTGCTATAGGACTTGGTTTCCTCTATTTGGGAATCAAGAAAGAATGGGAGCCGATGTTGCTTGTTCCAATCGGATTCGGTATCATCATCGGTAATATCCCGTTGTTCCCCGGACTTCAAGTAGGTGTTTATGAAGAAGGTTCTGTATTGAACATCCTTTATCAGGGTGTACGTCAGGGCTTTTATCCGCCTCTAATCTTCATGGGCATCGGAGCTATGACCGACTTCTCCGCCCTGATTTCCAACCCTAAACTGTTGCTTATCGGTGCGGCTGCCCAGTTCGGTATTTTCGGAGCATACGCCCTTGCGCTTCTTATAGGTTTCACCCCTGCCGAAGCAGGTGCTATCGGTATTATCGGTGGAGCTGACGGTCCTACAGCAATATTCTTGTCTTCAAGACTTGCTCCGGATCTTATGGGCGCCATCGCCGTATCGGCATACTCTTATATGGCATTGGTTCCGGTGATTCAACCTCCGATTATGAGACTCCTTACCACAAAGAAAGAGAGAGTAATCAGAATGAAACCTCCTCGTACCGTATCCCCTACCGAAAAGAAGATCTTCCCTATCATCGGATTCCTCTGCACGGCATTTATCGTTCCGTCAGGTATTCCGCTGCTTGGTATGTTGTTCTTCGGTAACCTTATCAAGGAAAGTGGTGTTACACGTCGTCTTGCCAACACTGCAAGCGGTCCGCTGATTGACATCGTAACTATCCTTATCGGTATTACGGTGGGTTGCTCAACTCAGGCCGACAAATTCCTTCAACTCAAATCTGTTGAAATCTTCGGACTTGGAGCATTGTCTTTCATGATTGCAACTTGCGGTGGAGTATTGTTCGTGAAGTTTTTCAACCTGTTCCTCAAGGAAGGCAACAAGATCAACCCGCTTATCGGTAATGCAGGTGTATCTGCCGTACCTGATTCTGCACGTGTATCAAATATAGAAGGTCTGAAATACGATCCTAAGAACTACTTGCTGATGCACGCCATGGGTCCTAACGTAGCAGGTGTAATCGGTAGTGCAGTTGCGGCAGGTATCCTTCTCGGATTCCTATCGTAATCAAACACTCTTTATAAAAAATGGTTGTCGAAATTGATATGGCCCCAAGTCGGGCGGTTGATATTTATTGAGAGACCTCTTCAAATTGGAATAAAGAGGGTGACTAAAAAGAGATTTTTAGTTTCCCTCTTTTTCTTTTCTAAGCTGCATACATTTTCAGAAAGCTAAGAGACGGGATGCATTTTCGTTCAGGTGTTGGATTATGTGGATTTCCATCTGCAGTAGTAGCCTTTGAACGGGCGTATTTCCTTAGATTATGCGCTAAAGCCACGAGTCCGAACTCGACAGACACCTTTGGTAGCGATTTTAAGTTGAAGCGCTTGAAGCCGCGATTGTATTTTATCTGGCCGAAGACGGCTTCAGGCTCGATGGGTCTGTTGCTTCTATGCTCAAGTCCTCTCTCACTGGTCAGCAAGTCCCTCACTATCTGTTTTTGTTTCAACAGATGTGCATTGATTTGTAGTAAACGATTCCCTTTGGCTTTTGTACACACTCCTTTTATGGGACATCGGGAGCAATCCCGAGCCATATACATTCTATTTTCGCTGATATAGCCTGTCTCACTTTTTCTATGCCTGCTTCCAATATAGGTCATGTGCTGCCCCATTGGACACACGAAGTAGTCATCTGTACCGTTGTAATACGGTGTCGGCAGAGTATGGGCATCGGACGGTCTCTTCCTTTCCTTTCTGATGTCCATGTGGAAGTAGTTGTATTTGACATAAGGGGCCATCTCATTCTCAAGCATATAACTATAGTTCTCCTCGCTTCCATATCCAGAGTCAGCCACTATCTCCTGACTTTGCCTCCGATACCTGTTCTTGAAAGTCTTCAGATAGTCTATCAGCGTGGTTGTATCTCCTGGTTTCCGGTATATCCCGTAGTTGGTTATGTATTGGTTTTCAGTGGATATCTGGACGTTGTAACCCGGCTTCAGCTGTCCATTCCCCATATAGTCCTCCTTCATCCGCATGAATGTGGCATCGTGGTCAGTCTTGGAGTAGCTCCCTCGTCCTTGGAGTATCTCACGATGATGTTCGTATTCTGCCTTCTTGGGGATGCTCTCCTTTTCCACTTTCCTGATTTCTTTCTGCATGTCTGAGGAAAGCTTGTCCATCTTCTCCTTGATGTTGTCCACCCTCTTTCGGAAGTCTTCCGGATCCATGCCGACAGTGGTCCCGGCTTGCTCTTCTTCTGACGCTATGACCTCTTCCGCCTGCTTGAGGACTGCATCCACCTTCGACTTCAGTCTGGAGTCGAAAGAGTCCACGGCCCTGCCCCATACAAAAGTGTACCTGTTGGCCACCGACTCTATCTTGGTGCCGTCTATGTATTGTACGTCAAGGGTGACGAGGCCCTCTTTGTGTATGAGTTCTACCACTTGGGTGAAGATTTCCTCGAAGCTTCCTTTGAGCCTCTATGACCTGAACAGATTTAATGTCCTGAAGTCCGGCATCGCGTATCCGGAAAGCCACATGTAAACGACATTCTCCTGAAGCTGCCTCTCTTTCTTCCTTCCCGAGAAAGTGTTGCTCATATATGCGTAGACGAAGACCTTTATCAGCATCCTCGGACTATAGCTCGATGCTCCGCCGCCCTTATACTCGGATTCTATCGCACTGATGTCAAGATGGTCTATCACTTCACTGACTATCCGCGCCGGATGTGTTTGCGGGACAAATTCGCCTAAAGATGGGGGAAGAAGAAGAGAATCGTTCTGATTGTAAGATTTAAAGATTACCTTTGCCATGCTTGTTTAGATTTGTTGTTAATTTTTGTTTTGCAATATAAAGATACAAACAATAATCGAAACAAACAAGGGTTAACTGCTTTTATTTCAAGTAATTAACCCTTTATTTTTGGCATTGGGCATTATATTTCACTCTTTAGGGATGGGCGCAACTGATAGGTTGCGAGAGGGGTATAAAAAAAGAGGGCGACTTTACTTTTTAGTCACCCTCTTTCCATTTAGCCTTATTATTTATATTAAACTTCTGTTAAAATAGCCCTTTATAACCACTTTTAAAGCAATATTTTTTGTCTTCGGTATTGTTATTGAAGTAAAAATTGCATATATTTGTAGGTCATATAAAACAATAATTATGCAAAATAAATTGCAAGAACTAACAGATAAGCTTTATAATGAAGGCTTATCCAAAGGAAAGAAAGAAGCTGAGGATATGAAAATTAAGACTCAAAAAGAGGCCGAAACAATTATTTCTCAAGCTAATGCACAAGCTAAACAGATCGTTGAAAAAGCTCAGAAAGAAGCTTCTGAGCTCAAAACCAAAGTCAATAACGACTTAAAAATGGCCTCTACACAGGCTATTTCAGTCATCAAACAACAAGCTGTAAGTGCAATCATTGCCAAATCCGTCAATTCTCCCGTTAAAGATGTCATGTCCGACAGGGAATTTCTCAAGTCGGTTATTTCGACAATTGTCAAATCTTTCAACGCTTCCAATCCCGACTCCGTCGGCCTTGAGCTGATCTTGCCTGCCTCTATGCAGAAAGACCTCAATACTTTCATTACCAATGAGATAACAAGTCAGCTATCAAAGGGTATTGACGTAACATTCGATAAGGGGACGGTCAATGGATTCAAAATAGGTCCGAAAGATGGAGGATATCTGATTAGTTTTGCCGAATCCGACTTTGAACAACTGATCGGGCAATATCTCAGACCTGCCACAAAAAAATTGTTATTCGGAGAGTAATGGACAACTATCCTTATATTATTGCAGGGCTTCCCGATTTATTGCTCAACGGAGATGGAACTACTCGCATCAACTATGATGAGATTAAGGAGAGTATAGTACAATCATGTTCTCCGGAAGACAATCGCCTTATAGAGTGGTTTGAATTCGGAACTGACAGTTCCAATCTTTCACCACATTTTTACAGGGCAGCTGCATCCGTGTCCAATTTATTCATCAGCTCCTATTTTATATTTGACAAGAATGTAAGAGATGCAAAAGTCGCATATCTGACCAATACGGAGTTTGACGGAGAGTTTGAGGAGTATCCGCGCCTGAAATCGGTATTTCAAATAGAGAACATTATCGACAGGGAGCTTCAAATAGACAAATTGTACTGGAGTAAAGCAGGTGAAATAGTTCTGTACGAATTATTCAACATCAATGTCATACTTGCATTTCTGGCTAAGGCCAAAATCGTTGACAGATGGAACAAATTGGATCGGACAATGGGGGCGGAACTTTTCAGAACACTCGTTCAAGAAGTGCGCGGCACATTCAAAGGTGTAGAATATGATAAATAATTATAAAATGTAAACATAATGAAAAGTACTGGTATTGTAACGGGTATTATTGCCAATCTGGTTACCGTAGAGGTAAAGGGTCATGTTTCGCAAAACGAAATCTGCCACATAGACCTTGACGGTACGAAATTGATGGCGGAAGTCATCAAGGTGTCAGGCAAGAATGCCTTTGTTCAAGTATATGAAAGCACCCGCGGCCTGAAAAAGGGTAACACTGTCGAATTTGAAGGGCACATGCTTGAAGTAATGTTGGGGCCTGGCTTGTTGTCAAGCAGTTATGACGGCTTGCAAAACAATCTCGAGACGATGGAAGGGGTATTTCTGAAAAGAGGCGAATATACGTCTCCACTCGACCACGACAAAATTTGGAACTTTACTCCCTCTGCCAAAGTCGGTGATAAAGTTTATGCATCGGACTGGCTCGGAGAGGTTAAAGAGGGATGGCTTCCTCACAAAATAATGGTTCCGTTTTCATTCAGGGAAGAATATACCGTAAAAACAATCGCAGCAGAGGGTGAATACAAAATTGATGACACAATAGCTGTTCTTACAGACCAATCAGGAGAGGACCACATTGTGACGATGGTTCAGAAATGGCCGGTGAAAGTTGCAATCGGCGGATATATCGAAAAGCCGAGACCGTACAGGATAATGGAGACGGGTGTACGCTGCATGGATACTCTCAATCCTATCGCAGAGGGTGGTACCGGATTTATACCCGGACCTTTCGGTTGCGGAAAGACCGTTCTTCAACACGCTATTGCACAGCAAGGTGATGCCGAAGTAATTGTCATGGCGGCATGCGGAGAGCGTGCCAACGAGGTGGTAGAGATATTTACCGAATTTCCGGAACTTATCGATCCTCATACCGGACGAAAGTTGATGGAGAGAACAACAATTATCTGCAATACATCCAATATGCCTGTTGCAGCACGTGAAGCCTCAGTATATACAGCAATGACTATCTGTGAATATTACAGGGCCATGGGTATGAAAGTGCTTCTGCTTGCAGACTCTACTTCAAGATGGGCTCAGGCACTACGAGAGATGTCCAACCGTATGGAAGAGTTGCCGGGAGCTGATGCTTTCCCAGTTGACCTTTCAGCCATCATCTCCAACTTCTATGCAAGAGCCGGTATTACCAGATTGAGAAACGGAAAGACCGGTTCTGTCACTTTCATAGGTACAGTATCTCCTGCAGGCGGTAACTTGAAGGAACCTGTAACCGAATCGACCAAGAAAGCCGCACGTTGTTTCTACGGTCTTGCCCAGGCTCGCGCCGACAAGAAGAGATATCCGGCAGTCGATCCTATTGATTCATATTCCAAATATCTTGAATATCCGGAAATTATCTCATATCTGGAGGAGCGTGTTGACAAAGATTGGGTAAATAAAGTAAACAAGGCTAAAAATATCATCCGCCGCGGCAAAGAGGTGGCAGAGCAGATTAACATCCTCGGTGATGACGGAGTTCCAATCAGTTATCACGAACAATATTGGAAATCGGAATTGATAGATTTTATTATCCTCCAGCAGGATGCTTTCGATCCGATTGATAGTGTCACCCCTATGGAAAGGCAGGAATTTATGTTGACACTTGTATTGCAAGTGTGTGATACACAGTTCCATTTCGAGACATTCGAGGATTGCAACAAGCACTACAAAGAGCTTATCAATATCATGAAACAGATGAACTACTCCGAATACAAGGGTGAACAGTTCAATAAATACCTTGGGCAACTAACTAAAATTTTAGGCAATGACAAGTAAAGCATTTCAAAGAATATATACTCAGCTTGAAGCTATTACAAAAGCAACTATTTCGCTTAAAGCTCAAGGAGTCAGCAATGATGAACTTGCAACAGTTGCAGGTCGTCTTGCTCAGGTGGTTAAGATCAAAGGTGATTTGGTCACATTGCAAGTATTTTCGGGGACAGAAGGGATTCCTACCGATGCCGAAGTTATATTTTTCGGAGAGCCTCCTGCACTGAATGTAAGTGATGATCTCGCCGGAAGATTTTTCAATGCTTACGGTGATCCTATCGATAACGGTCCTGCCGTAGAGGGGGAACGCAGATATATCGGAGGACCTTCCGTCAATCCGTACAAAAGAAAACAGCCTTCACAATTGATTCCTACCGGTATTGCAGGTATAGACCTTAACAATACTCTCGTTTCAGGACAGAAGATTCCGTTCTTTGCAGACCCTGACCAGCCGTACAATCAGGTGATGGCGCAAGTTGCTCTTCGTGCCGATGTTGACAAGATTATTCTCGGAGGTATGGGACTGTCAAATGATGATTACCTCTACTTCAAACAGGAGTTTGAAAGTGCCGGTGCTTTGAACAAGATTATCAGTTTTGTAAATACCACAGACCAGCCTCCTGTTGAACGTCTGCTTATACCAGATATGGCACTTACGGCAGCCGAGTATTTTGCTGTCGATAAGAATGAGAAAGTACTTGTATTGCTGACGGATATGACATTATACGCAGATGCGCTCTGTATTGTGTCCAACCGTATGGATCAGATTCCGTCAAAGGATTCAATGCCGGGTTCTCTATATTCCGATTTGGCCAAAATATACGAAAAAGCAGTGCAACTTCCAGATGGAGGCTCAATTACCATTATTGCAGTCACCACATTGAATGACGGAGACATCACCCACGCAATTCCGGATAATACAGGATACATCACTGAAGGTCAGCTATTTTTGAGACAAGACACAGATACAGGCAAGGTCATTATCGACCCGTTCCGTTCTTTGTCCCGTCTGAAACAGCTTGTAATCGGCAAACAGACACGAGAAGATCACAATCAGGTGATGAACACCGCAGTCAGATTGTATGCCGATGCGGCAAATGCCAAAACCAAACTCGAAAACGGTTTTGACCTGAGCGACTATGACCTGAGATGTCTCGATTATGCAAAAGAATACTCTACGCGACTGCTTGCAATCGATGTAAACATTTCTATCAATGAAATGCTTGATACCGCATGGGAATTGTTCGGCAAATATTTTTCAAAGGCCGAAACGGGTATCAAGGATGCGCTTATTGAAAAATATTGGAAAGCAAACTGATAAATTATGGCAATTAAATTCCAATTTAATAAAACCTCTCTGAACGAACTCGGCAAGCAATTGAAAGTTCGTACACGGGCATTGCCTACCCTCAAAAACAAAGAGTCGGCTCTTCGTATTGAGGTTAAAAAGGCAAAGCAGCGTTCAGAAGCGCTTTTGGAAGAATTGGACAGCTCTCTCAAAAGATACGAATACCTTGCAGGTCTCTGGAACGAATTTGAACCGGGACTTATTTCTGTAAGGGATGTAAAGCTTGAGACTGTCAAAGTTGCCGGAGTACGTACACCCGAACTTATTGAAGTAATCTACGATGTCAAGCCGTTTGACACATTTGCCAAACCTCTGTGGTATTCGGACGGAGTGAAAATACTCAAACAACTTGCACAGCTCGGTATCGAATCGGAAGTTTATACCGTTAAAAGTAAACTTCTTGATTATCAAAGGAAAAAGACTACCCAAAAGGTTAACTTGTATGAGAAAGTCCAGATTCCGGGATACCAGGAGGCTATCCGAAAGATCAAGCGATTTATGGAGGATGAGGAAAATCTTTCCAAAGCTTCCCAGAAAATCGTAAAGACAAGACACCAACTTGAAGAAGAGGAGGAACAGCTATGATTAAAAGGATGACAAAATACTCTATTATCGCCTTTCAACCCGAATTGATGACGTTTCTCGACAAGTTGCAAGAGCTTGGTGTAATGGATATTACGAGAAAATCAACCGCTTTTGACGATATGTCGAGAGCTAAGATTGAATTTTCGAAGAATGAAAAGGAGACCATCAAAAAGTTAAAATACTTTATTGAAAAGAATAAGGATGTTGAAGCTCCAAAGCTCACCATAAGCGATGGAGTCAACCTGACTGACATGGTCAATCAGTTATTTACGGATTTGACGGCATCTCAAACCAAACTTGCCTCTCTTATCAGAGAGAAGGAAGAGGCTTTTCCATGGGGTGAATTTGAACCGTCGGATGTGGAAAGAATACACAACATAGGTCTTCATGCCCACTTCTATCAGGTTTCCGAAAAGAGGTACAATCCTGAATGGGAGTCTCAATATCCTATTCAGATATTGAACAGGCAGAACGGGCATTACTATTTTGCAGTAATATCTCAAGCCGATGAGCCGTTTTCATTTCCTGTTGCCGAATCTAAATTTCCTGACCAGCCGGCTTCTGAAATACTTAAAGGTATCGAGCTTCTTTCGGCCAAAATATCGTCCGTCACCAGACAATTGATTGGGATGAAAGATTATATCCCTGAAATGGAGAAGAAGTATAATCATGATACTCAGGAACTTGACAAATATTTTGCATACTCGAGTTCTGCAAGTGAAGCCGAAAATACGCTTTCTCTGCTTGAAGGATTTGCCCCATCGGACAATGATGCAGAGGTTAAACAATTTCTCGACGACACGGACGACATAGTATATATCAGCGAGGCGGCAAAAAGTGAAGACAACCCTCCTATCAAGCTGAAGAACAACTGGTTTTCCAAATTGTTCGAGCCGATTGGGAATCTGTATATACTTCCGACGTACGATGAACTTGACCTCACCCCGTATTTTGCTCCATTCTACATGCTGTTTTTCGGTTTGTGCCTTGGCGACATGGGATATGGAATAGTATTGTTGATAGCCGGATTGATTATGACACTCAAAGTTCCTTCGATGAAAGAGTACGGCAAGCTTGTCATAGTGCTCGGAATAGGTACGATGATAATGCCGATATTGAATGGTACATTTTTCGGAACGAAGATATATGACGTATTCAATATGCCGGACAATATCAAAGGGATGTTCTTCAATGATATACAGATGTTCTGGTTTGCCATTATTTTTGGAGTGTTCCAAATAGTGGTTGCAAGATTGATTTCGGCTGTCTATCAGATGAAACGCAAGGGATGGCAGCACGGAATGAGCAATATCGGATGGTGTCTGATTCTGATATGGATATCACTTTTATATGCAGGCTCACAATCGGGCAAAGAACTTGCTCCGGCATGGATGGGATACGCCTTCGGCTGTGGAGGCCTTATTCTTGTCCTGTTCTTCTCCAAGACGGAAGGAAATATTTTTAAGAGATTTTTGGGAGGTATCGCTTCATTATACGACATTACCGGATTTTTCGGAGACATATTGTCTTACATCCGATTGTTCGGACTTGGGGCTGCCGGAGGATGTCTCGGTATGGTAATCAATGCCATGTCTTTGGCACTGAAGGGTATTCCTTACGCAGGATGGTTCCTCTGTATATTTCTGCTGATTGTCGGTCACATATTTGTGATGCTGCTTTCTGCATTGGGCGCCTTTGTACACCCTATGCGTCTGACATTTGTCGAATTTTATAAGAACGCCGGATTTACAGGCGGCGGAAAAGAATATAGACCATTGAAAAAATAAACGAAATAATAAACATTTAAATTTAATAATTATGACTTTCACATTACCTCTAATAATTGCATACGCTTGTATGGCAATTATGCTTACCCTGACATGTACGGGTAGCGCAATCGGAGTTACCATTGCCGGAAATACCTGTATCGGTGCTTTGAAAAAGAATCCTGATATATATGGTAAATCCATGATTCTTTGCGCATTGCCTTCTACACAGGGATTGTACGGATTTGCAGGCTTCTTCTTCATGCTTAACGCCATAAAGGGGCTGAACTTTGAAATTTCTCTCGGACAAAGTCTTGCAATGGCCTGTGCTGCTGTAGCTTTGGGATTTGTAGGTTACTATTCGGCCGTCAAACAGGCCAAACTTATAGCAAACGGTATTACAGAAATGGGTAACGGACAGGATGTATTCTCAAAGACAATGATTTTGGCAGTATTTCCTGAGCTTTATGCTATTTTGGCTTTTGCAGCAACATTCCTTGCTCTTCCGTAGTGTATTCTACCCTGTCATGGGAAAGGTTCACGTACATCTAACTTGACGTGTTCTGAAAAATACACCGTTGTTTCAATATGAGATAACGGTGTATTTTTATTATATTTGCAAAAAAATTGTATGCTTCCATTTCTTCAAATACAAAAGATTGACAGCTTGTTACGCGACACGACAACACTATCGGTGGAAAACATCTCCGATAAAATCAATTCTTTATCTACAATGTCCTCTTCCGAACTATTTACAACACTGATAGGTGATTTTATCAAATTCGGTCTTAAAGTGTTGGCCGCACTTATTGTCTATGCAATAGGTGCATGGGTTATCAGGCGAATAAAGAGGGGAATGATGAAACTTTTTGAAAGAAAAGGGACAGAGGCATCTCTCGCCGGATTTCTCAGTAGTTTTGTACATATCACATTAGTTATTATTCTGATTGTCATCGTTGTAGGCACATTGGGGATAAACACCTCTTCATTTGCAGCCATATTGGCTTCAGGAGGTTTGGCAATAGGTATGGCAATGAGCGGTACTCTCCAAAATTTTGCAGGGGGAATCATGATATTGGCTTTCAAACCATTCAAAGTAGGAGATTACATTGAAGCTCAGGGATATACAGGTAATGTTCAATCTATTTCCATAACTTCCACCAAGCTCACGACTGATGACAACAAGTTGGTAGTCATTCCCAATGGAGCACTATCAAATGGAAGTTTGAACAACTATTCGGCGACAGGGGTACGTCGGGTAGAGTGGAAAATAAGCATTTCATACGGAGATGATGTATCTCAGGCGCGTAGCCTTATTTTGGAGCTATTTTCCAAAGATCAGCGTATTCTGAACGAACCTGCCTCTCCGGCAGTTGTTCTCGGACAATTGGCGGACAGTTCTATCATCATATACATAAGAGCATGGACTGATGTAAGTGAGTACTGGTCAGTGTATTATTATTATAACGAGGTATTATACAATGAATTGCCCAAGCACGGATTCAGCTTTCCATTTCCTCAAGTCACTATTTCAGGCACAATTGCAGAAAATCGCTAACTACTTTACCCTCCATGGTGCTTCATCGTAAAGAAGATACTTCTTTGCCTTGCGAATCCATTTTTGTTCTTCAGTCTTGATGTATTCCTTAGTCTCTTCCCATTCAATCCGGCCTGAAACATAATTATATAGTACATCATCATCGAGCATAAATTCTAATCCTTCAAACTTAAATTGAGGACAAGTATCTCTCACAAAGCGAATTAATCTAAGAGCATGATTCAATGCATGATATGTAACTCCGGGAATAAACATCAGCTGAAACCCGAAACATATTTGATCCTTATATAGTCCGTAGGCGGGAACAAATCTATCCCATCTTATGTAAAGATTTTCGTTGGATATAGGATTGCGAGGATCATTCCAATTATCATATCCGTTCGACAGGTTATAATCAAACAATGATTCCATATAAGGTGCCCCAAAACGCTCAAACGGTCGTGTGGTCCCATGTCCGTAACTTACATTGGTTCCTCGCCACAGACATTGCCCGCTGTAAAAATGAGACGTGAACAATCCTGCAAAGTCGGTAAAAGGGGGAATAGTCCATGACAGCAAATCTTTATTCACCTTTTCGGCTGTCGCAGAAATTATGTGAAGCGGAAACTTACAGTTCAATTCCGAATAAAACATATTGGAAATCTCCCCTAAAGTCAAACCGTGTCTGTGAGGAAGTCCATTGCTTCCCATTGTCCCTTCCACCTGCCTTCCTGCAGGATTCAATCGGTCAAGTATATATACGGAAATTTGTATATCGTGTTGTTTGATTGTATTGAAAAGGGAATAGACTGTATTTATAAAATTACCATATCTTGAGCCAACATCCTGCAACTCAATCACTAAAGCATCTCTGTCGGAAAGGCTTTCGACAGAGATAGCGGTATCAATCTCCTCTATCTCTATATTTTCGGCGATTTTACCATATAAGGAGTGTTCAGGCATAAATACCTTGACCAGATTATTGCGTCTGGTAAGGGTTTCAAAAAGGTATTCTCCATATTCTGGGTGCCATGCAACCTGGTTACATAACATGGCTATTTTGCCGCTGCGTAACACCAAATCGGGCTGTTCCATAAAGGAACTCGTTCTAAATGAAAACATTACTTTTTCTCGTTTTTAGGTTTCTCTCCTCTGAAATCAACAGGGCCAATCATTCTCATCAAGTAAGATATTCTCGATTGCCTCCCTAAAATGTAAGAAGAGGGACGTTCTACATGAAATCTTATGGGATTGGGAAGTACAGCGGCAATCATGGCACACTGATTCCATGAAAGTTTGGCTGCCGTTGTGTTAAACTTGTGTTTTGCAACGGCTTGCGCTCCATATATTCCTTTCCCCATCTCTATTGAATTGAGATAAACTTCCATGATTCTCTCTTTCCCCCATATAATCTCTATCAAAAATGTGAAGTAAACCTCAAATCCTTTCCTTATCATTGTGCGGCTCGGCCACAAAAATACATTTTTTGCCGTCTGCTGCGAAATTGTACTTGCCCCGCGTTTATGTTTGCGGGTTTCATTCTCCTTGATTGCCTTCTTCAACTCCTTAATGTCAAACCCGTTGTGTGTCATAAAAAGGTTATCCTCCGAAGCAATGACAGCCTGTGGCAGATATTTGGAAATTTTCTCAAGCGGAACCCATCTGTGATGCAGTATCATCTTTTCACCTGCCACCAGCTGCTCTCCACACCTTATAACCATCAGCGGAGTAACATAAACCGGCAGGAACTTATATATCAACGTCGTACAAATGGTTGACGCAAAGAAAAACACCACCAATATCAGAAACCACTTTTTAATGAATTTCCAAACCTTCATTTCAAGTCTCTATTTGACTAAATTAATCACTTCCTTAGCCAATGAATCGGCAGCTGCCTCCGTCGGGGCCTCGGCATATATCCTTATAATCGGTTCTGTATTGGACTTGCGAAGAACAAACCATTTTTTCTCACTGTCAAAATCGACTCTCAATCCATCGATAGTGGTAATTCTCTCTTTTGAGTAGTGCATAGTGACAGTGGCAAGCATTTGGTCAACCTTTGAAGGATCGGTTATGTCAATCCTGTTCTTTGATACAAAATAATCAGGATATGTGGCTCGCAGCTGAGTTGCCGAGAGTTTCTTGTGAGCCATATTGCTTAGAAACAGAGCAACACCTATAAGAGCGTCTCTTCCATAATGAAGATCCGGCACTATCACTCCTCCGTTTCCTTCCCCTCCTATCACAGCTCCTACTTTCTGCATCATAGTCGAAGCGTTAACTTCACCTACGGCACATGAATAGTAGGTGCATCCATGAGACTCGGTCACATCCTTCAAAGCTCTTGAAGAAGAAATATTTGAAACTGTCGGGCCTTTCTTTTGAGAAAGAACGTAATCGGCAACCGCCACAAGGGTATATTCCTCTCCGAAAGGAGTACCGTTTTCAGAGATAAAGGCAAGACGGTCAACATCGGGATCTACAGATACTCCGAGATCTGCTTTTTGCTTTACAACTTCCCCGCTCAATCCTACAAGATTGGCAGGAAGAGGCTCGGGATTATGTGCAAAATTGCCATTCGGCTCACCGTTAATGGTGATACATTCAACTCCGAGAGCGTCAAAAAGCTTAGGCATCACTATCCCGCCGACAGAGTTGATGGAATCAAGTACCACTTTGAAACCGGCTCTGTATATGGCTTCTACGTCAACCAGAGGATAATTCAATACGGCATCTATATGAGCCTGAGTAAAATCTCTGCTTTCAACCCTGCCTATTTTTTCGACATCAAGATATTCAAAATCCTCATTGTCAGCTATTCTCAAAAGGTCATCTCCCTCTTGGGCAGTGAGAAATTCCCCTTTTTCATTGAGCAGTTTCAAGGCATTCCATTGTTTTGGATTATGTGAAGCGGTGAGGATGATTCCACCATCGGCTTTCTCAAAAATTACGGCCATTTCGGTGGTCGGAGTTGATGCAAGTCCTGCATTTACAACATCAATACCGCAGGAACACAAGGTCCCGCAGACAATCGAATCGACCATAGAGCCTGAAATACGGGCATCACGTCCGACAACGACTTTGTATTTAGTTTTATTTGGATTTTTTCTTTTTAGCTGCTGAGCATAAGCTGAAGTAAATTTGACAATATCAATAGGGGTCAGAGCATCTCCGACTTGACCTCCGATTGTTCCTCTTATCCCCGAAATGGATTTTATCAGTGTCATGATATTTTTGTTTAATTGATTTGAGGCGCAAAGTTACAAAACAATAATGACAATTTATTTTGTCTTTATGATAATTATTCCTACTTTTGCAGCCCGAAATAGAATTACTAATTAAAAGATAAACAAATGAAAAAAGGTATTCATCCCGAAACCTACCGTCTTGTAGCTTTCAAGGATATGTCAAATGACCATGTATTCATCACCCGTTCATGCGTTAATACACGTGAGACCATTGATGTTGACGGAGTTGAATTTCCGGTGGTAAAAGTCGAAATTTCCAACACTTCTCACCCATTCTATACAGGTAAGATGAAGCTTGTCGATACAGCCGGTCGTGTTGATAAATTCTACAGCAGATACAAGAAAAAATAAGCACTCGAGTGCTTTAAGCTATAGCTCGAAAGAGCATTACAAAAGCCATTTTTCCGAAAGAAAGGTGGCTTTGATTTTAATATCGTTTAAAAACTGTTTCAATGGAGAATATACTTACCAAATACGCTCTTGAATACAACAACAAAAAGTATTTCGAGAAAGATCCCATAATATTTCCCACACATTTCGCACAGTTGTACAAAGAGGGTAAAGCCTCACTTCAGGATGTAGAGATAGCCGGGATTCTGGCAGCGCATCTGGCATGGGGAAGGCGGGATATGATAGTCAGGGATTGCAACAGACTTTTTGAAGAGATGAAGTGGCAACCTCTTGAATATGTCATAAACGGCAATTACAAATGTGATGACTGTTCACTTCATCGTACCATCAAATGGAGTGAATTTGCAACGATTTGCGCCAATCTTAAAGCATTTTATAAAAACAGGGATAGCAATTTCTCTCTTGAAAGTCTTACTCCCGATCGGATAAGAACAGAGATATTCTCCCAAAAAAGCAATCCCGGGGCTGCCAACAAAAAAATTCACATGTTCCGCAGGTGGATGGTCAGAAATGACGGAATTGTAGATCTCGGTTTGTGGAAAAACATTTCGCCTGCCGAACTTATCATTCCGCTTGATGTCCATGTCCATAGAATTGCAAAAGAGATGGGAATCACCTCCCGCAATTCGTCGGATTTGTCCACGGCTATGGAAATAACGGAATATCTGAAAGTTATATTTCCGGAAGATCCTTGCAAAGGAGACTTTGCGCTATTCGGATATGGAGTGAGCAGAAACAAATGAACACCGTAATCATAAATTGTTGATAAAATTACGAAGGATTTACATCTTAATTAAAAAATTATTAACTATATTTGCTTCCGATTGAGTGAAAGTATGCCTAAACTATTTATAATATCGGGCTGCAACGGAGCAGGAAAGACGACAGCCTCTTACACGATTTTACCTGATATGTTTAATTGTGAGGAGTTTGTAAATGCCGATGAAATAGCAAAGGGACTTTCGCCATTCAATCCTGAACTTGCAGCCATAAGGGCCAGCAGGCTGATGATGGACAGGATTAACGAGTTGATTGAAAAGGGAGAAGATTTCGGAGTGGAGACCACGTTGGCAACACGTACTCTTGTAAAGGTGATAGTTGATGCACAAAATCGAGGTTACGTTGTCACACTTGTTTACTTTTGGTTGAAACTTCCCCAACTTGCAGTTGAAAGAGTCAGGCTCAGAGTTGCTTCAGGTGGACACAACGTCCCCGAAAAGACGATTTTGAGAAGATATGACGTTGGAATAGAACATCTCTTCCGTTTGTATTTGCCCGTTTGTGACTATTGGATACTCATAGACAATTCCAATACACCGAGCAATATCATTGCGGAAGGGGGAAGATGCATTGTTACTAAAATACATAATAAAACCGTTTATAACCTACTAATTAATTATGAGCGAACTAGAGACGAGAGAACTTAGAGAAAACATTCTTCTTGGTTTGGACATTACATTTCAAAAGCTCGTGCGTGAAAAAAAGAAAAGCAACTCTGAGCTTGCTTTTGCCGACAAAGGCGAAGTAATAAGAGTAAAAGCTGTTGAAATTTAGTTAGTTTGTATTCTCTGCCAAATTATTTTGAACCTTACACACTACTGCCCTCAAAGCAGTAGTTTTTTTAATGAATGATTATTTAACACTATTCAATGTGACAAAAGAGTCTCTTGACAGGCTCATCTCTATAGCGTTGTCCAAAGGTGGAGATTATGCAGATCTCTTTTTTGAGTATAGTATTTCCAATGTACTTGCACTGAGGGACAATGAGGTAAATGCCATTGCAAGCAATATAGATTACGGAGTCGGCATAAGGGTGCTTAAGGGGGATCAGACAGGATATGCCTATTCTGAGAGTACTATTTGGGATGATATGGAAAAGGCGGCTCTTTCGGCAGCCCGGATTGCCGATGAAATCGCCCCTTGTACTTCTTTCAATCACAAAATCGAGACTGTCCGCTTTACCAACCGATACCCGGTCATTTCAGATTGGAGTGATTATTCTGTCGATAACAAGAAATTATATTTGCAAGAAATTAACGACTCTGTATTCTCCCTCGATTCGAGAATAACAAAAGTAATGGCAAGACTATCGGATAGTGAGACAAAAGTGCTGTTTTACAATTCATTGGGGGATTATTATTGCGATTGCAGACCTATTGCTTCCATTGTCGCCACCTGTATCTTGTCTCAAAATGGAGTGACAGATACGGCATCAGCCTCCATGAGCTTCAGAATGGGAAGTGAGTTTCTGACCGAATCTCTCAAAAAAGAGATTATAAAAGCTCTTTCGGACAACATCTCACATATTTTTGAAGCCAGACAGCCCAAAGGGGGAGAAATGGCAGTCGTCATGGGGGCCGGAGGATCCGGAATCCTACTCCATGAAGCGATAGGACACGCCTTTGAAGCCGATTTTATCCGGAAATGGACATCTATTTTTTCAGACAAATTGGGACAACAAATCTGCAGTAAATATATAAATGTAGTGGATGATGCCACAATAACGGCCAATAGAGGTGCTTTAAATGTTGATGATGAAGGAGTTGTCGGGCAAAAAACATATATGGTCAAAGATGGCGTGCTCCATTCTTTTCTTCATGACCGCATCAGTGCCAAATACTTCGGGGTCTCCCCCACCGGCAATGGCCGGAGAGAGTCTTTCAGATTCAATCCTATTCCGAGGATGAGGGCGACATATATGGAGAACGGCAATTGTTCCGAGGATGACATTATAAAAAGTATTAAGAAAGGCATTTTTGTGGATAATTTTACAAACGGGCAAGTACAAATAGGAGCCGGTGATTTTACATTTTTCGTAAAAAGCGGCTTCCTGATAGAAAACGGACGGCTTACGGCTCCAATCAAAGATATAAACATTATAGGCAATGGGCCTGAGGCACTCGCCGATATTGTTGCAGTTGCCGATAACTGCAAGATTGATAACGGAACATGGACTTGCGGCAAAGATCAATACTGCTATGTATCTTGCGGAATGCCTTCAGTCCTTGTCAAATCTCTTACAGTAGGAGGAGGAAATTAGCCAATGAAAACAGATACTTCAATAGCGGCTGCGGCATTACAAATAGCTTTGGAGTCGGGAGCACAAAATGCAAGAATTTCCATCAGTCGCGGGGTCGAAAATTCGGTAATTGTCATTAACAACAAGATTGACAGATTGCTCCAATCGACAGACAATGCTCTATATATACAATTGTATATCGACGGAAGGTACGGTTCGTTTTCTACCAACATGATGGATGTGGACCTGCTGCGCAAATTCATTACAAAGGCAGCCCGATCAACCGTGCTTCTTGCAGAAGACGAATGCAGGGTATTGCCGGATAAAGAGCTGTATTACAGGGGAAATGGTGAAGATTTACTTCAATACGATTCGACAATCGAATCCATTCCGACTGAACAGAGGATTGAAGATGCCATGAGAGCCTCAGGAGAAATCTTCGGAACAGACAAGAGGCTTCTCTTGGTTGAAGCAGAATACGGAGACATGCTCGACTACAATTACACTATTGATAGTCAAGGATTTGAAGGGTCAACTCTTCAATCAAGTTACACTATCAGTGCAGATTGTACGGTTCGAGGAAGAGGAGATCGAAGATCTGAAGGATGGTGGTATGAAAGCTCTCTATTCTATGATAAGCTGAAAATTGAAGGATGCAGTACAATCGCCCTGAGAAGATCCGTTGACTCCCTTTCACCCAAAACTCTGAAATCTGGAAAATACAATATGGTTATTGAAAATACAGTATCTTCCAAAATGGTTGCTCCGATAATATCAGCCCTTACAGGGTCTGCCATCCAACAGGGAAATTCATTTTTGCTTAATACCATAGGAAAGAAAATATTTTCAGACAAACTGACACTTCTCGACAGACCCCATTTGAAAGGATATGCCGGTTCAAGATATTTCGATAGTGAAGGACTCTCCACAAAAGAGATGAATATCATCACAAAAGGGGTGGTAAATACGTATTTTATAGATACTTATTTCAGTAAAAAATTAAATATTCCCACAACAATCGAATCTCCTTCGGTTTTATTATTTTCCAAAGAGAAAATAATTGACGGGAAAAACTTATCTTTGTCGGCAATTATCAAAGATGTGGATAAAGGGATTTTGGTCACCGGATTTAACGGAGGTAATTTTAACTCCTCCACGGGGGACTATTCATTCGGAGTACAGGGATTTTACTTTGAAAAAGGGAATATCGTGCATCCGGTAAGTGAAATGAATATTACAGGTAATCTCATTTCACTTTGGAACAATCTGTTGTATATCGGAGACGATGCAAGAGATTGCGCAAAATGGCAAATCCCTTCACTTGCTTTTGAAAATGTGGATTTTAGCGGAATGTAACAACAGATTTAAACAATGAAAAAACCAGGACTTCTTCTTTCCCTCGTACCGGTAATAGTATTGATATTCGTATTGACAGTGGGTGTCAGGATTTTTGGTGAAGATGTTACTTCCGGACCATCCCAGATAGCGTTGATACTTGCCGCCATCACCACATGCATCATAGGTGTTTACAAGCTCAAAATCCCATGGGAGGTATTTGAAGAGAGTATAGGCGAGAATATGAAGAAGACAAGTTCTGCCATATATATCCTGCTGATGATAGGTGCGCTGACATCAACGTGGATGTTGTCTGGGGTAGTTCCCACCATGATTTATTATGGACTGAAACTTATCAATCCTTCTGTTTTCGTTGTTGTCAGTTTCCTTCTGTGCGCAATCGTTTCGGTACTCGCCGGAAGTTCGTGGACTACGGTCGGCACCATAGGTGTGGCGATGTTGAGCGCAGGACAGATAATCGGAATACCTGTAGGATGGCTCGCCGGTTCCATCATTTCGGGAGCATATCTCGGAGACAAGATTTCCCCGCTTTCGGACACAACCAATCTTTCGGCATCCATTGCCGGTGTTGACCTATATAAACACGTGAAATACATGATGATAACGACTATTCCAGCATTGGTGATATGTCTGATTGTATATACCATTGTGGGATTTGTCATTCCTGTATCTTCCACCTTTGAGATTGGAGCGCAGATGGAGGCGCTGAAAGGATCGTTCAATATATCTTTGTGGCTGATGTTGATACCATGCGCCACTATTTTTATGATTATCAAGAAAATACCCCCATTTTTAACTCTATTCATATCTGCATTTCTGGGGGCTGTTGTAGCTTTTTGGGCGCAACCTCACATAATTGAGCAAATCACAGATACATCTTCCGAATTTACGGCATTTTGCATAACCATTCTGAAAATGATGTCATCCGAAATAGATATTGAGACCGGAAATACTCTGATCAATACACTTACATCCACTAAAGGGATGTTCGGAATGGTCAACACGGTTTGGATTATCATTTGTGTCATATCTCTCGGCGGCTCTTTAAGCGCCTGCGGTATGATTCAGACCATTACCGAAAAGATGTTGAGATTTATGAAAAATACTGCAAGCATCGTAGCTTCTACTGTATTTACCTGTATTTTTTGCAATATTATTCTTGCCGATCAGTATATGGCAATATTATTGCCCGGTAAAATGTTCAGTGAAGCTTATAGGAAGAAAGGTTATGCACCGGAATTGCTAAGCAGAACACTTGAAGACTCGGCGACAGTCAGTTCTGTGCTCATTCCATGGAACACTTGCGCTGTGGCCCAGGCCGGAGTGCTCGGCGTAGCGACAATGACCTATTTTCCATTTGCAATATTCTGTTTTGTCACTCCGATTATCGCAATTATCATTGCCGCCGTTGGATATAAGATACACAGAATACCGATAGAGCAACCGGAAAGTCCGGTGCCTGAAACGATTATTTATTAATTTAACTACATATTACAATGACAATTAACGACAACAAAGTAGTATCTCTGATTTATAAATTAGAGGTAGCGGGAGAAATCCAGGACCAGACCACAAAAGAGAATCCTCTCGAATTTATCTTCGGTTTAGGTTATCTTCTGCCGAAATTTGAAGAAAACATTAAAGACAAAGCCGTTGGCGATACCTTTGATTTTGAACTTGCAGCAAGAGATGGTTATGGAGATATAGATCCTCAGGCCGTTGTTGATCTGCCTATGAATATTTTTGAAATTGACGGAAAGATTCAGGAAGGTCTCCTTACTGTGGGCAATGTTATCAACATGATGAACCAGATGGGCGGAGTGATTCCCGGCAAAGTTGTGGAAGTAGGAAAAGAGAGTGTCAAGATGGACTTCAATCACCAGATGGCAGGTAAAGACCTCCATTTTACAGGTGAAATCATTGCAATCCGCGAAGCTACCGAAGAAGAACTTACCAACGGATTACACGGCGAAAGAGCTCCTCACAATTGTGGTGGAGAGTGTTCAAGCTGTGGTGGAGGATGCCACTAATATTCCGTCAATTGCACTTGACACTATACCGCCGGCATATCCTGCACCTTCTCCGCAAGGATAAATCCCCGGCAAATCGACATGACACATCGTCTCCTGATTGCGTGGAATACGTATAGGGGACGATGTTCTTGATTCACAGGCAAGAAGAAGCGCATCATCGGTATAGAATCCTTTCATCTTCCGGTCGAAAGCAGGAAACGCAGCCCTAAGTCTGGAATAAACCCCCAGAGGAAGCAATTCGTGAAGAGGAGCTGAAACAGCTCCGGGAGTATAAGATGTCTTAGGAATGGATGAAGAGACTATTTTCCTGCAAAAATCGGTCATTCTCTGAGCCGGGGCCTGAAGTGAATTGGAAAAGTCAAACATTTGATGTTCAACTGATTGTTGAAATTCGAGCAAGGCAAATACGCCATATTTGTCAAATTCGGGAACATCTTCTGCCTCTACCGAACACACTATACCTGCGTTTGCCCATTGGGAATTTCTCATCGAATTGGACATTCCATTAAGAACCACTTCCGATGGTTCTGTGGATGAGGGTACAAGTATTCCTCCCGGACACATGCAGAATGAGAATACTCCCCTTCCCTCCACCTGGGTCACAAGCGAATATTCTGCAGGAGGCATAAACGGCTGATATTTACCATGATATTGAATCTTATTGATTAACGATTGGGGATGTTCGGCTCTCACGCCGATGGCAAAACCTTTCATTTCCAATGCCCACCCCTTACGTGCAAAAAGTCTGTAAATCTCTTTTGCCGAATGGCCTGTGGCAAGAATTACATTTTTAGCCGAGAAAGTCAGTCCACCTTCACAAATAACTTTCCAACTTTTCTTATTTCCGACATTAAATTGCTCTAAATCAATAACTTTACAGTCAAAATGGTATTCTCCTCCATGTTCTATGATACACTTGCGGATATTTTCGACTATTCTCGGAAGCTTATCACTGCCTATATGCGGATGAGCATCTGTCAGAATGCTTTCATCGGCTCCGAAAGACACAAGTTGGCGGAGCACTTCCCTGATGTCACCTCTCTTATTGGATCGTGTAAATAATTTACCGTCTGAAAATGTACCTGCTCCACCCTCTCCAAAACAATAATTTGAATCGGGATTGACAATCTGCCTTTGTCCGATTGATGCTATATCGAACTTCCGTGAATGAACATCCTTTCCCCTCTCCAAAATAATCGGCTTTCTCCCCTCCATCAATAATCTCAGTGAAGCGAACATCCCGGCAGGACCACTTCCTACCACAATCACAGGTTCCGCTCCGGATACAAATTTATATTCGGGCAACGTGTATTTTTCTATAGTTTCTCCAACGGCGGATGCACTGATTCTGTATCTGTAAAGTACCTCATTGCGTGCATCGAGAGAGCGTCTTACAATTTCTGCTGATGCAACCTTATTTCGTGCTACACCGAGAGCTTTCGCAGCTGCCGAGTACAGCTGCTCCTCGGAAAGAGTTTTTCCGACAGGACATGAAATTTCAAATTCTTTCATCAGTCTCCATATTCGGCTGCACGCGAAACAGGTGCTATGTCGAGAGGTGCGAACAGTCCGTTTTGATATTTATAATAACCTGTTATTGCAATCATTGCAGCATTATCCGTTGTAAACCGAAACTCCGGCAGAAACGTGTTCCATCCCCTTTTCTCCCCCTCACTCTCTATTCTGTTTCTCAGACCGGAATTGGCTGAAACTCCACCTGCAATTGCAATATCTCTGATTCCTGTCTGTTTGACGGCCAAAAGCAGCTTCTTCATTAATATGTCTATCAAATCTTTCTGAAAAGAGGCGCATAAGTCGGCCTTGTTCTCCTCAATAAAATTCGGATTCTCCCTGATTCTGTCTCTGACAAAATACAGAAGTGACGTCTTAATCCCGCTGAAGCTATAATTCAATTCTGGAATCTGCGGCTTGGAAAATCTGAATTTGTCGCAATCCCCCTCTTTGGCCAATTTGTCAATAACAGGCCCTCCGGGGTAACCGAGATTCATCAATTTGGCACATTTGTCAAATGCCTCCCCCACTGCATCGTCAATTGTATGTCCCATAATTTCAAACTTCAGATAATCGTCAACTCTGACAATCTGGGTATGCCCTCCCGAAACGAGAAGACATAGAAAAGGAAACTTTGGAGAGCGGTTGTCTCTTCCATTAACCTTTATGAAATGGGACAATATGTGCCCCTGCAAATGGTTGATTTCAATTATCGGTTTACCTGATGAAATAGAGAGACCTTTTGCGAATGAAGTCCCCACAAGTAAAGAACCAAGAAGCCCCGGTCCGCGTGTAAATGCAATGGCATCAATATCTTTCATACTCTTTTGAGCCAGCTTGAGTGCCTGAGATACAACCGGTAATATATTTTGCTGATGCGCTCTTGACGCAAGTTCGGGAATCACTCCGCCGTATTGTCTGTGAACTTCCTGAGAAGCCATAACGTTGGACAATAAATATTCATCGGCAATTACCGCAGCCGATGTATCGTCACATGAAGATTCTATTCCGAGAATTGTTAAACTCATATCAATAATTTATGTGCAAAATTAGTAAAAATTCGTACTTTTGTTTAAATATACCTTCAGAAGTTGAATTAATTAAAAAATAGGGCCATAAAAACCTGGAAAAAAATATTATTTGCAATAATTATTGTCATAGTGCTGATTCCCACTACGGCATATATTGTTGTACAAATACCTTCTGTCCAGACATTTCTGGCTAAAAAGGCCGTCAATATCCTCTCCGGCAAAATCAATGGAACAGTTTCAATTGACAAGATTTACTATGCTTTTTTCAACAGGGTAATTATCGACAATATATGCATTACCGACAACTCGTGCGATACATTACTTCACTGTAGCAAAATATCGCTCAATGTGCAGGCCAAATCGATTTTGGAAGGGAATATAAAAGTACGAAAAATTTCCATTGCCGATGGGGAGTTCAATATAAGAAACATAACCCCC
Organism: Bacteroidales bacterium; assembly: GCA_028686425.1. GTDB lineage: Bacteria > Bacteroidota > Bacteroidia > Bacteroidales > UBA932 > Cacconaster. The sequence continues at coordinate 77,941 of JAQUBZ010000005.1, forward strand.
GACTCCACCAATTTGAGCCGTGCTCTCGCCCCTCTGACTGCCAATCAAGACACAATATCCGCTCAAAGCGACAAAAAAGGGGGATTTTCCATCAATGCCGGTGTGTTGAATATCGAGAACTTCGATTTTTCGACATCAAACAGATTTGCAGATAAACCCAACCGACGTGGCCCGCACACAATAGATTGGAGCAACATTGTACTGAAAGACATCAATCTGCATGCCCAAAAAATAAACTTCAAGGACGGAAAGTTATCCCTGCAGATGGACTCACTCTCGTTTAATGAGAGCAAAGGGATGAATCTGAACATTTTAAGTGGAGAAATTACGATGGGTAAAAAAGAGATGGCTGTAGGGCAGGATACCACTACGACCAATGAAATAAGGATTGACAATCTCCATTTGAAAGATGACTATTCGGACATATATGCGCACTACTATTCAATGCAATATGACTCGTTTTCAGACTTTTCCGACTATGTCAACAAGGTAAAAATGGGGATTGACCTTGAAGATGCACTGCTCGACTTCAAGACACTGCACAGCTTTACCGGAGGAATTGAAGATATTAAATTGAAGCTTTATATCACAGGAGAAACCATCGGCACTGTCTCAAATATGCAAAGTAAATCGCTGAAAGTCTATTCGGGCACGAAGAAGACGTATCTCGACTTTGCGGCACACCTTTCCGGACTTCCGAACAGCAAAGAGACAATGGCCACCTTTAAAATTAATCAATGCCACACTTACACGGACGACATAGCTTACATTATAAGTTCAGTCACAACCACTTTTGATAAAACAACTCTCAGCCGGTTTGCTCCGGGAGAGAAATTTACATTCAACGGGAGTCTTAACGGATTTTTTGAAGATTTTGTGGCTTTCGGAGAGTTGAGTTCCAACGATATGGGAAAAGTGAATGTTGATATCATCTGCAGAAACGACAGAGGAAACGGATATGAAATAATCGGACATGTGAAGGGAGAAGAATTTGATGTAGGACGTTTTATTCAGAATAAAATGCTCGGCAAATTGTCATGCAGCGCAACCATTTCCGGAATAGCAGGCAAAAAGAGATCCGAATTGTACATTGAAAATGTCAGAATCTCCAAATTGGGCTTTAATGACTACAATTACAGCAATATTATTGCAACGGGCAATCTTACAAATTCCGAATTTGACGGGAGAGTGATATGCAGCGACCCTAATCTCAATTTTATGTTCCACGGTCTGTTTGCCCTCTCCAATAAAAACAACAACAGTTTATACAAGTTCAATCTTGCACTTGGCTACGCCAACCTTAATGCATTGAATTTCGACAAGAGAGATGTCTCCAATATTCGCTTTCAGGCCGATGCAGACCTGACTAAAACCACTCAGGGGGATATGTTCGGAGATATAACGATTAAATCTTTGAGTGGAACTGTCGATAAGACCGATTATCACATGGGAAATATCAACTTGCAGTCATTCTCTTCCAACAACAATTATACTCTCGAATTGATGTCCGGATTTGCCAGCGCAAAATATACGGGGACAGCTCCGGTATCGTCTTTCATATCGGATCTTCTCAACATGTCCGCCAAAAAACAGCTGAGCAATCTCTTTGCCGACAACGAACACGAACAGATACAGCCATGCAGCGATGACTACCAATTCGTTCTGCACACGTATGACACAAAAGCCCTCTGCAAATTTCTAATGCCCGATCTTTACATTGCCGACACGTCTGAAATATTCGTCAATCTCGACAGGAACAGCAATTTGGACATAAATTTTAATTCTTCACTTATTGCTTTGAAAAATAACTACTTTAAAGATATTTCACTGAATCTCGGCAATCGTGACAGCTCCATTATTGCAACTATAGATGCAAAAATGATTCAATCAGGCAATATTATTGCCGAAAACAATATCATCAAGACCAAAATAAAAGACAACAGCATCGACTTTTCATACTCCTTCAATAATGATGGAGCATCCGAAAATTCTGCCGACATTCACACCATAGTATCTTTTCCAAACCAAAAAGAGAGTTCCTACAAAGTGCTGGCCCATATTTTAGCATCCAAGTTGACAATAAACTCAAGCAAATGGGATATCAATCCGGCCTCAATATATTATAAAGATAAGGACATCGCCATAAATAACTTTAAAATAGAGAATGAAAGTCAGGAGTTGAACATTTACGGACGGATGTCCGCATCAAATAGTGACACTTTGAATATTTCAATGGACAAATTTGATGCGGCATTAGTTAATCCTTTCATTGGCAAGCCATTGGACATAAAGGGATATTTTTCCGGAAAGGCAAGTTTATTCTCACTGTTTGGAGAAGAAAGAGGAATCCTGCTTGACATTAAAGGTGACTCGGTACATGTATTCAACAATGAAGTAGGCTCAATTGATATACTCAGCAAGTGGGATGATAGCAATAAGCGATTTAACTTATTGTTAAACAACAAGTTGCACGATAGAAATCCTCTCAATATCATAGGATATTACAAGCCGGACACCAAAAATCTTATGGTAAAGGCAACTCTCAGGGATTTCATCCTCACCTATTTTGAACCGTTCCTGACAAGTGTCGTTTCAGATGTTTCCGGCACACTTTCCGGAGATATTGCTCTTGAGGGGCCTCTCGACAAACTTGCAGTCTCAAGCAGCGACAGTTACTTTAAGGATTTATCTTTCAAGTTGTTATTCACTCAAGTCCCATACACTCTCAACGGACCTCTTGAAATGAGTGAAAAAGGCATCAAATTCAACAACATAGAGATAAAAGACAAGTATGGACATACAGGAAGAGTGTCTGGCGGAGTAAATTACAACTACTTCAACGACATGGCCCTCAACACGCGTATTTCGGTCAACAATATTCTCGGACTCAACACCACTGCTGCCGACAATGAATCTTTTTACGGAAGAGCATTTGCTTCAGGTCTTGTACGCCTCACAGGCCCTCTCGACAAGATTCTGCTCGACATCAATATCACGACCAATCAAAATTCCAACATTCACATACCACTGAGTTCGTCGGCAAAAGAACAGACTTCCATTCTGACATTTGTAAACAATACCGTAAAGAGTATCGACCCGTACGATTCGCTTATTGTAAAGAACACCATTAAAAAGAAAGATTCAAACTCGGAATTAGGGATACGTGTAAAGGTCAATGCCACACCTGAAGCCGAGGTACATCTCGAAATCAACAAATCTCTCGGAGATGTCATAAAGAGCAGGGGTACGGGACAGATAGAGATCAATGTCAATCAGGCCAAAGATCTGTTTGATATTAAGGGGGATTACAGTATAGACCAGGGAAGTTACAAATTTGTATTTTTAGGACTTGCTTCACGTGATTTCATAATCAATCCTGGGGGAACCATCAATTTTACGGGAGATATTATGCAATCCAATCTCGACTTGACGGCGACATATAGGACAAAAGCCTCAATAGGCACATTGATTGCCGATACAACATCCGTCAACACAAGAAGGACCGTGGATTGCGGTATCGGCATTACAGGCAAGCTCGCAAACCCTCAATTGAAATTCAGCATAGATATACCGGATTTGGATCCTACCACCAAAGGGCGCGTGGAGAGTGCTCTTAATACCGAAGACAAGAGATTGAAGCAATTGCTTACAGTTCTGCTGTCCGGCAGTTTTATCCCTGATGAACAATCCGGAATTGTCAACAATACAACTATCCTCTATTCCAATGCCTCTGAAATTATGTCCAATCAGTTGAACAATGTATTCAGACAACTCGACATTCCGCTTGACCTCGGATTTAATTATCAACCCGGAGAAAACGGGCGTAATATATTTGATGTAGCCGTCTCTACTCAACTATTTAACAATCGTGTTACAATTAACGGAAATATAGGAAACAGGCAATATATGACTTCCAACACAAGCGATGTGGTTGGAGATGTAGATGTCGAGATTAAATTGAACGAAAGCGGTAAAATACGTCTGAATCTGTTTTCCCACTCTGCCGACCAATACAGCAATTACCTCGACCAGACACAAAGAAACGGAGTCGGTATCGTCTATCAGGAAGAATTCGACACATTCAAGGAGTTGTGGCGCAAAATATTCTGGTCTAAAGCACGCCGTGAAGAGTACGATCGTCAGCAACGAGCCGCACGCCGGACCATTCCGGACAACAATCCATCAACTATAAAGTAACCTCCACTACGTTACCAATCAGAAACTTATCATAAGGCCTCTCGACTTTTATATAATTTTCGGTATATCCGAACATCATCCCCCCCTTTTGAGTGCTTTCAAAAAGGACTTTGGCTCTACGCCCTGTGTTTGCTTTGATAAAATCATTGTGCAGCCTGATACATAATTGATTCAGGCGCTCTTCGCGTTCAGATTTGACACTGTCCCTAACCTGATCCGGAAGTGCTGCCGCCGGAGTATTTGATCTGCGTGAGTAGGGAAATATATGAAGGAAAGCAGGTTTAATCCTTTCAAGCAGTGAATAGGTCTGTTCAAAATCTTCATCACTCTCTCCCGGAAATCCCACTATCACATCAAACCCTAAAAAAACGCTTGTGTTGCGTTCTGACGATAATTCCATCTTGTCACGTATCATAGATATTTTGGCTTCAAACATTGATGTATTGTATCGGCGGTGCATAGCGGCAAGGATTCTGTCACATCCCGACTGTATGGGAATATGAAAATGGGGGAGAAATTTGGTACCGGAAGCAATCCATTCGACTATATCTTCCGTAAGCAGATTCGGTTCTATAGAAGAGATACGATACCTCTCTATTCCGTCCACCTCATTCAGTTGTTTTAACAAGTCTGCAAACGATTCACCCGTAGTCTTTCCGAAATCGCCTGTATTCACCCCGGTAAGAACTATCTCCCTTACTCCGTCAGAAGCTATTTCCCGAGCTTGGGAGATTATCTTGTCAATCGGAATGTTTCTGCTCTTTCCACGCGCCAGAGGCACTGTACAATATGTACAATGGTAGTCACAGCCATCCTGTATTTTCAGGAATGACCTCGTACGCTCTCCGGACGAATATGCAGGAAAAATCGATTCCACCTTGTTGATTTCGCAAGAATAAGAGTGTTTGCTTCTGTTTGAAGATTGCCTTATTTCAGATACAATCTTTAACAAGTCCCCTTTCTGCTGCGCTCCAAGAACGACATCTACCCCGTCAATTTCCAATATTTCCTGCGGCTTGAGTTGAGCATAGCACCCTGTGACGGCTATCAGAGCTTCGGGAGATATTTTATGCAGCTTGCGAATTATATTGCGGCACTTCTTGTCTGCATGCTCTGTAACCGAACAGGTATTGACCACATACACATCTGCTTCCTCTGAAGGTTTTACGTAAGAATATCCATTTGCAGCGAACTGTTTGGCCAATGTCGAAGTCTCGGAAAAATTGAGTTTGCAGCCGAGTGTCACGAAAGCAACCTTAGGATTCATATTTTTAGAGAGTTAAAGTAATTGAAGATGTCTCGACCTGTCCGTCAACGGGAGGTCGATATTTGTAAATTGTGACGGTGGCAGAGGTAATCTGAGAAAAATGGAGTTTCACGCTTTGAAGTATCCTGTAGGCCACATTTTCCAAAAGATTGGAAGGAATGTCCATTTGAGCTTTGATAATCTCAAATATGTCCGCATAGTTAAGTGCATCATCAAGGTTGTCCGACTGTGCTGCCTTCAGCATAGGATATTCGCATTCAAAGTCAACCCTGAAGCGGTTGCCGACCACTTTTTCGTGCTCAAGGCATCCGTGATATGCGTAAAACTCTATATTTGTTAGTCGTAAAGTATTCATTATTAATATATTATCCCTGCAACACAAATACGCACGGACGTTTTCCTATTTCGGGTATGGATTTGCGCCACTGTTCGACACTTTTTGTCTTGATAAATGGTGTCGGCAAGGTAATATCGGCAGCAATGCATATTCTTGTTGAAGGTCGGCATACCGAAAGCAGGTCCTGAAAGAGTGAGTCGTTGCGGTATGGTGTTTCTATTATAATCTGTGTCTGGTGCTGTTGTTGTGATATTTTTTCCAGCTGTACTATTCTACCCCTTCTTTCTTCTTTCTTGACGGGAAGATACCCTGTAAATGCAAAACACTGTCCGTTCATTCCAGAAGACATGAGAGCGAGCATCAGTGATGATGGTCCTACCAACGGAATAACCTCTATATCATTGTTATGGGCAAGTTCCACAAGCAACGCTCCCGGATCTGCCACAGCAGGCAATCCTGCCTCTGAAATAAGGGCTGCATCAACCGGAGCGGTTTTCAACATTTTGATGTATCCCTCCACGGCCTCTCTCTGCGTGTGTTCGTTGATTTCATATAGTGACAATTCGTCTATATGTCCCTTCAAACCGGCTGCAGAAAGGAATCTGCGGGCAGTCCTGATCTCTTCCACAAAAAAGAGACGTATCTGCGGAATCAGAGACATTACCGAAGACGGAAGCACCATCGAGGGCTCCATATCACCAAGAGGCGTAGGCACTAAAAATAATCGTGAATTCATTGTGGCAAAGATACGGAAAAAATTTATATCTTTGTAGGCTATGAACAACATTACATTTTTAGGGACGGGTACATCTCAGGGGGTGCCGATGATCGGATGCAAATGCAATGTCTGCACTTCCGAAGATCCGCGTGACAAGCGTTTAAGGACCTCTGCCCATATTATGTACAATGGTGTTTCTATACTGATTGATGCCGGACCGGATTTCCGACAGCAGATGCTGCGTGAGGACCTCTGCCATCTCGATGCAATACTTCTCACACACCACCACAAAGACCACACAGGTGGGCTTGACGATGTCAGAGCCATCAACTATTTGGAACAGAGAGCTTTTCCCATTTACTGCGAAAAATATGTGCAGGATTCTCTGAAACTTGAATATTCATACGCATTTTCGGACTACAAATATCCCGGTATTCCCGAATTTATCCTGAAAACGATTGGTGAAGACCCTTTCAAAATCAACGGTGTCACGATTATACCTATCAGGGCATATCACTATAAGCTGCCTGTGCTCGGATTCAGAATAGGCAATCTTGCATACATCACCGACGCCAATTATATTCCGGAGAGCGAATTTGAGAAACTTAAAGGACTTTCGGTATTTGTAATCAATACCGTCAAAAGAGACAAGCATATTTCACATTATTCGCTTCCTGAAGCGATAGAAGTGGCGCAGAGAGTTGGAGCAGAGAGATCTTTTCTGACACACCTGTCACATCAGCTCCCTGTGTATTCCGAACTTTCAAAAGAGCTTCCTGCCGGCATCGAGCCCGCATACGATAGACTTAAAATTGAATTTTAACACACTACTTTTTATTATGAAACAAATTCTGATAACAATCACATTGCTATTTAGCATCACCGCCGGCTATGCCTGCACTAATCTGATTGTAACCAAAGGAGCATCATCCGATGGTTCTGTAATGATCACTTACGCAGCCGACTCACATACAAGATATGGAACATTGGTTCACTATCCTGCCGCAGACTATCCTGCAGGGACGATGCTGTCAATTTACGAATGGGGAAAGGACCGATACCTCGGACAAATACCTCAGGCATCTCATACTTATAATGTTATCGGCAACATGAATGAACACCAGCTCATTATAGGCGAGACCACTTGGGGAGGACTTGTGCAGTTGAGAGATACAAGTGCAATTCTCGACTACGGTTCACTGATATATATTACCCTTCAAAGAGCCCGTACAGCCCGTGAAGCAATTGAAATATACACTTCACTTGCAGACAAATACGGATATGCCTCATCGGGTGAATCCATCTCGATCGGAGATCCGAATGAAGCTTGGATACTTGAAATAATCGCCCGCAAACCCAAATACGTCAATGGTGTGAATGTCAACAAGGGAGCCGTCTGGGTTGCCGTGCGCATTCCTGACGGATATATTTCAGCTCATGCCAACTGTGCCCGCATCACTACTTTTCCTCTGAATGACCCTGATAACTGTCTTTACGCCAAAGATGTCATTTCACACGCACGCGAAAACGGGCTGTATAAAGGAAGGGAGAGCGATTTCAGCTTTGCGGATACTTATTGCCCGCTCGATTTTTCAGCCATGAGAGGCTGTGAAGCACGTGTGTGGAGTTTCTTCAACAGATATGCAGACATGGACATGTCTCAATATATAGATTTTGCTTCAGGAGCAAACCCGAAACACAGAATGCCTCTTTATGTAAGGGCTAAGCAAAAACTTACAGTGTTGAATGTTGCCAATATGATGAGAGATCATTTTGAGGGAACACCTTTTGATATGACTTTAGATGTTGGGGCCGGTGGAAACGCCCTTCCTTATCGATGGAGGCCGATGAGTTTTGAAGTTGACGGGGTTCAAATCACCAATGAACGCGCCATCGCCACTCAACAGACTGGGTTCTGGTTTGTAGGACAGAGCAGAAGTTGGCTTCCTGACGAAATAGGAGGAATATTCTGGTTTGCGGTAGATGATGCAGCCACATCCCCTCTAACTCCTGTATATACTTGTTCTACATCCATTTCAGAGCATTATGCACTTGGAAACGGCAGTATGACGGAATACTCGCAGACATCTATGTTCTGGATGACCAACAGAATAGCTCAATTTGCCTATCTGCGTTATAATCAGATAGGTGCAGAAGTTCAACAAATAATAGGGACACATGAAGAAGAGATGGTCTCCCTGACATCAGAAGCCGACATCATGGCTCAACAGTTATATGCACAATCTCCTTCTAAAGCAATCTCTTTTTTGAGCGAATGGTCAGTCTATCAAGCCGACAAGCTCTTCAAAAAATGGGACAAACTTGACAAGTATTTGTTAGTCAAGTATATAGATGGCAACACAAAGAAGCAGAATGAAGATGGTTCATTCAAGACTAACGGACACTCCAAGACCATTCCCCCTGCTCCGCAATTTCCGGGATATACCGAGCAGTTCAAAAAAGCCATAAAGCAGGATGCCGGAGAAAGACTGAAAGTAACTAAATAATCAACTTTACTAAACTATTATTATGACAAAAGAATTGGATCGCGCTAAAGAGGCAAAAAAAGTAACATGGGTTGGTTTCTTTGTTAATCTTGTACTATCTGTAGGTAAAATTCTTGCCGGATTTTTCGGACGAAGCGGTGCTATGATTGCCGATGGTGTCCACTCTCTGTCAGACTTTGTGACAGACCTGATCGTAATAGTGTTCATCGGCGTCTCTGCAAAAGCGGAAGATGCTGATCATCAATACGGACACGGTAAATATGAAACTTTTGCAACGCTGCTGATATGTGTAGCCCTGCTGATAGTAGCTGCACTGATTCTGTATAGCGGAGTTGACAAGATCATATTGTCAATCAAGGGAGAAACTATACTCCAGCCTTCTTATATCGCATTGATTGCGGCAATTGTATCTATTTTCAGCAAAGAATGGCTGTATCAATACACTAAAAATGTCGGGAACAAGATTAAGAGCGATGCCGTGATTGCGAATGCCTGGCACCATCGCTCGGATGCTTTCTCGTCAATCGGTACACTGCTCGGTATATCCGGAGCAATGTTTTTGAGTGAGCAATGGCGTATTCTGGATCCGATAGCATCTATCATCGTCAGCGTATTTATCTGCATTACAGGTATTAAGCTTATGATTCCGGCACTAAAGGAGCTTCTTGACCACTCTCTTGCGGAAGATATGGAACAAGAGATGTGCAATATAATCACAACCACTGACGGAGTTGTTGCCATGCACCACCTCAAAACCCGTAAAAACGGCAATTCGTTTATTATTGATGTACATGTCATGGTGGATAGAGAAATTTCGATAGTAGCCGCCCACAACATAGCGACCGATGTAGAACGCAGACTGCGTGCCCAATACCCTAAAAACAGAGTGCTGACCAACATTCACATCGAACCGGAAGACGACGTGGAAGACGACAACTGAATATAAAATCTACTTGAATAATCGAGATGAATGGATGTTACTTAAGATCAAGCAACATCCATTTATTTTCTACGACACCGGCAAGGACATTTTCAATGCAGAGATTCCAACTTATAAATCCCACGAACTTGCCCGTACTGTCAACGTAGCTCTCTGCCGGAGCAAGCGGAGCGCCTGTTTCGGCATTGTAATTCTCGTGAAGACTGCCATATTGACGATAATCCTCAATAAGCTTTTTGCCGAGTGTATATGCGATAAATTTAACCTCATCATCAAATCCGTATTGTTTTAAAGCAATGGAATAGAGATAATTGGCAATCGGCCAGACAGGTCCCTGCCAATTTGAATAGGGGACGATTATATTTTTGTTGTTATAATCCGGATCCTGCGCCGAAAGAGACCGGAATCCGTATTTCGCTTTCATATAATCAGGATTAGTCAGATACCTCTCTATCATAGCCTTACCCTTTTCCTGTGGGGCAATCTTCTCTATCAGAGGTATAAAATTGGAATACGAAATCCTTTTGTAATAGGCAAGTGTCTCACGATCAAGATTATAGAAAGTTTCATCCTCTTCACACCACAAATACTTCATAATGGCCGCCTCTATAGCTTCGGCTTTCTGAGAATATACCAGATGGTCGGATTCCATACCAAGCTCCCCTGCTATTATTGCCTGAGCTTTGTACTCCCTTAATTGCAATGCACTCGCATCACAGGCAATAAATGAGCGTGTGTCATCTTTAAAGTAGTTGAGAGCCACATTGTTATCGGCTCCACTCTGCATGGCTATCTGCCAGAAAAACAATCCTGTAGCAGAATCCCGCTGAGTCTTTTCTCGATAAGCAATAGCTCTGCACAATTTATCGTAATAAGGTTTAATCCACTGAAAATCATTTACTTTACGAGAAGAAAGAAGCACTCCCTGAGATAGAAACGGTTTCATTGAGAAATCCCCGAAAATCGGCCTCGGTCCTTTGGTTGTGGCACATCCCGACACATAGCCCTTATCATCAATACCTTCAATCAGATTCAAGGCCCAATATTGAAGATACTCCGGATGGTCCTTTGAACAGAAATAATTGCCCATGAAAAATCCGTCCCAGTCCCACATCTGTTTGTAAAAACCTGCAGGGATAAGATAAGGATATTTCAGATACCCCTCTGCCGGTTGAATCACACGAGGAGCAAGCTCGGTATAAATAGATTTAAGTTCCCGATATACAGAATCCAATTGAGAGTTTGAAATATCACCGATCAAATTGTTGTCGGAATTATTTTCCTGACACGATACAGTCATGATGATTGTCAATAAAATTAAAAGTCGTTTCATTGTTGGTAGTTTTAGCTTACAAATATGGCAATTTTTTCAATTACTTCAAAGAGCTGCACAATTATGCAGAAATGATGCTATATTTACGCGATTTTTTTGGAAGTTATAACACCTTCTTAGAACCGATATGACAGGCGAATTAATATCTCTCGGAGTTGCCATTTTCTGGACTGCAAGTGCGGTATGCTTTGAGTATGCCGGCAGAGTTGCCAAATCGACAACGCTTAACCTGATCAAACTTGTTTTTTCATTGATAGCCATTGGGACAATCATATTTTTTATGGCAGGAAGTCCGTTTCCGAAATGGGCCGACTCAAAAGTGTGGTTATGGATGTCACTGTCCGGATTTTCAGGATTTGTATTCGGGGATTTTTTTCTATTTGCAGCATACAGAATGATTCCTGCCCGCATTACTCAGCTGATTATGACCATATCTCCGTTATTTGCGGCCTTGGCGGCATACATTCTGCTGGGAGAAACTCTTGCTCCGAAGGCATTTTCAGGGATGATTCTGACTATCTCTGGTATTGCGATTTCCATTCTGAAAAGGAGTTCTAAAAATAATCCGCAACCTGTTGTAACATCTCCTGCAATGGCCGCGAATTACTCAATGGTAACCAAGGCGGCAGAGAGCATCGAAGAAGAAGCCACTACAGCAAACTCTCCAAGCGCCCATGGACATCACGCTTCCGTTGAACTGTCAATTCCTTGGAAAGGGGTGGTATTTTCAGTGTTCGCTGCAATCGGACAGGGAGTCGGCCTTGTTCTGAGCAAAATGGGAATGCTTGAATACGGCGGCAGTATTTCAGCCGCCTCTGATTCTTTCTCATCTGCCTCAGGTTCTGCCACACTTCCGGCCGCCATGACAAATCCCCTTTATACTCCTCTTGCCGCCACCGAAATACGCGTGATAATCGGGGTTATTTGTTTTGCAGTCATCATAGCATTGAGCAAAGGTGGTTTCAGCAATATCCCAAAGGCCTTTTCCTCAAAGAAATATGCCACCGCCACTATATGCGGTTCGATTTCAGGGCCTCTTGTGGGAGTGGTTCTTTCTATGATGGCCGTCTTTTATACTGATGCCGCCATTGCTTCCACCATCATAGCTATCGTACCGATACTCATCATAATACCGGATCGTTTCATATACAAACGCCGGGTAACTCTTATCGAGATACTCGGCGCATTTATAAGTGTTACAGGAGTAGCACTCTTCTTTATCTAACTGAAAAAAATGTCGCTTTCCGTAAATGTTATTTCTTGTTGCAATTCTTTTTTTCCAAGAAATAGGCAAGAACAAGACCTGCACCGCCAAACAAAAGAGCACCGGCTGCATAGATTGTAGAGATCTGTTCGTGAAGATAATAACCAGATTTGCTGGCAACCATGCCATAAAGTCCTATACAAGAGACAATTATGTAAGCAACAACAATTCCAAGTCCCAAACCTGCCAGCATTGCACCGACTCTGAGAGCCCAGTTGGGATTGTAGTTTTCAACATTGTTTCCCAAGACCTTTGCAATATCGACATTGTTGTCGCGAGCAAAATCAATCTTATCGACCAATTTGATTCGTTCTTTTCTGTGAACTAAAATTTCGATTACTTTGTAGCAGCCAAAAAATATAATAGCTACTATTAATACATTACTTAAATCCATAATACTTTTTATTTTAATAATTAATAACTCAGTTACGTTGTTTTTTGAACGTTTGCTCTTTTGACGCACGAGATAAAAAAAGGTTACAGATTGTTTATCTTTTGTAACTTTACATGAGAAATGCGTCTATTATGTATATGGATAAAACTACCGAACTGAATCTAATTGCATCCGTTTGTGACGGTGATACCGGACGCTATCGGGAACTTGTAGATGCATATTCCGGTAGGATATTTGCCCTTGTATATAAGATGACAGGAGTGCGTGAGGATGCAGAGGAATTGGCACAAGATGTATTTGTAAAGGCGTTTTTTTCATTGAAATCGTTTCGAGGAGAGAGTAGTTTCTCGACATGGCTGTTTCGCATTGCGTACAATATGACCATATCATCGCTCCGCAAAAAGAAGAAAATCGTCTTTAGTCATGACATCGACAAAGTAGGAGCAATTGTTGACGATACGGATGACGAGATATTGAAAAAGAGAGTACAAGAGGCTGAAGAAGAGAGACTTGAAACAGCCATATCGGAACTTCCTCCTCAAGACATATTTCTGTTGACGGCATTTTATAAAGAGGATAAAAGTCTGGCTGAATTAACTCAAATCACAGGACTTTCGATGTCCAATGTAAAAATTAAGATGTTCAGGATAAAACAGAAATTAAGTACCATGCTAACCGCATAAAAATGAATAAAATGATAAATATCGATAATACTGATAATATGGATTTCAAGTTACCGGATGATTTTACCGACAGGGTGATGGATAAAATCGCTACAGAAACGATAGCGCGCACGGAGCGTAAAGAACATATACGAAATACTTGGCTTACAATATTTTACTCATGTGCAGGAGTTGCCTGCCTTGCAGTAATCATCTTTACATTGAATGCATTTGAGGTTATATCCATAGACAATTTCAAGGATTCATTTAGAAGCATTGACAAGTATCAAATAGTTGACGTTAACGAAGTTACGAATAATATTAACGCACTTGAAACTTCATCGAAGGCCAGGATGGCCCGAACGAGTGCCGAAATGGAAACAGTCGGCAACTCCATCTATGAGAGTATAAGCTCATCAATCGCAGGCCTGTCCGAGTTATTCGATTCTTCGCAAATACTTGTTGTCATCTTCTTCTGTGTATTGATGCTATCTCTGTTCAACAAATTTCTTTCCGCACGTAAAACACAGATGTCGTAAAAAGTCACGAATCTGTTTATTTCGTTGTGTACCAAACTTCTCCGACGACATTGGTATAACCCATCTGCTGAATGAGCCTCACATATCCGTCTATCTGGCGTTTATGAGCGGGATTCGGCTCACCGAACTTATAATCTATGACTATCACCCTGCTACTGTGAATGTCACTGCAACTCAATCCCCCACCATGACTATCATCAGGCGTTTGTTCTATCAGCACTCTGTCGGGCCTTGATACCGAACCGTCAGTATTGATTATTGATATTTCGTTAATGGCGCGATAAGTACCGTCAAACCAGTGCCTATCAGCCACTTTGTCAAGTAACTGCCTCAAATACAGACAAGTGGATTCTTCGTATTCGGCAGATAGTTCACCCTGAGAGACTGCATCACGTACAGCGCCCGCAAGGTCGTCAACAGTATTGATTCTCGACAAAATGTCGTGCAGCACTATACCTCTGAGTCGCTCACCTCTCACACCCGTAACACCGGCGGCATCGCTACTGAAAGATTCATCGCGGACAATTTCGCCGTGTGCGGAAGTATCAAAGAAATCCGTACCTCTCAGTGACAATTTCAACCTCTCTCCTATCGGAATCGAGACGAATTTATCCTGCAATTGTTCATTTATTCCTCCGGATTCCCCTTCATCGGCAATTTTATGAATACTCCCCACTTCATAGACGGCACAGCAGCCGGATGAGTCACCATCGCTGTTCTCCACTAATTTATCTTTAAGAAAATGATATAGTACGTCTGAAACGGAAGCGGAAGGCAGGTTACCCTTCTTGTCGGCAACAGGTTGTGCCGCATATACAATCAGTTCACTTTTAGCTCTTGTAAATGCAACGTATGCATTGTTGATATTGTCGATATGGGAGAGAAGAATCTCTTCTCGATAGTCATTTTTGAATATAGTATTTTCAAGAGATGAAGATGCCTTGAGAGGTATCAGCCCTATTTCTGAAAATGGTGCACGGTCGGGTTTGCACCATATATACGGCTGTAAAGTACCGCCCGGTTTGAATTTATCACACATAAAAGGTAAAATTACAACTTCAAATCCGAGCCCTTTGGCTTTGTGAATGGTCATGATGCGAATAGCATCCTGTCCTTGCGGTGCCGAAATTGAAGTACGGTGGCCGGAGTCATCCCACCATTTTATAAATCCCTTCAAATCGGATCCGTATCTATCTGTATATGAGACAACAGAATCCATAAAAGCATTAACAAACGGTATTTCGTATTCCGGGACTGTATCTATTGTGTCCCTTATAATTTCTTCGCAAATATCGTAGAGAGCCATGGACTCTATTTCAGCTTTTTTTATCTGTTTTTCCGCATGGTATTTACTGTTAATGAGATTGTTAATCACATTATCCGGGTCAATTGCATATTTCAGCTGAGAGACAATAATTCCGACACATTCTGAGGACCCCAATAATAAAGAATCTTCTGTAATCACCTCGTACCCAAGCGATATAAGCTTGGAGGCAACAGCAGAACCTTCGCTGTTGGTCCTTGTCAGTACGGCAATGTCCCTACATGTATATCCTGCCGACAGAAGAGCTTTCAGATCGCTGTCTATCAGAGAGAGAACTTCACTCTTCCATTTGTCCAAGCCTATAGTATCTTCTTCATTCACACCCACATCTGCTTTATCTTTCTCTACAAATGATATTTTTACATGTCCTTTTCTTCCAATAAGTTTGTCAGGCGTTTTCTGTTCACAGTCGGCATATATACGGGATACTTTTTCGGCAATATCGGTATCGGCTCCGGCAAGCATTCCTCCGATGTGCTTGAAGAAGTCATTGTTGAATTGGACGATGTTCTCACAGCTGCGCCAATTGTCTTCAAGTGTCAATGTATTGATATTTTCAGTTCTGAATGACTTGAAAATATCTTCATCAAGCAATTTCCAATCGGAACCTCTCCAACGGTAGATGCTTTGTTTTATATCTCCGACTATGAGATTTCTGTTGCCTGAAGCCATGCTGTCGGACAATAGCGGTTTGAAATTATCCCATTGAAGTGTGGATGTATCCTGAAATTCATCAAGCATTATGTGGTCAAAACGTGTTCCGATTTTTTCATATATAAACGGGGTGTCATTGCCGTCAATAATCCTGTTAAGTACATCGGCGGTCTCGGAGAGCAGTACCACATTATTGTCTTTCAGATACTCGGTCATGTATTTGTAAATATCTGAAAATATGCCGATTATATAGATATTATCTCTAATTATAAGAGCTGAACGATACTCTTCGTAAGATTTATCAAACAGAAATATAGCTTCTAAGACACATTCATTCAGTCCGGCATGGTAAACCGATTCTATTCCTGATTTTACACTTTCAGATGCCGTCTTGGTACTCCAGCGTTCTATGTTATCGTACAAATCGACAAAAGTGGCCGTAGGAACTTTTGGTTCTCCATTTTTCCATGTCTCAAAATAAAAGAAAGGAGATTTTGACCCCCCTTTGAAATCGGAACAAACCAAGCCGTTTTCGGAAATCAAATCGGTTGCACGCACCCCTATCGCCCTTACTCTCTCTTCAAATCGTGTAATTATCCCGTTCATCTTCTTCCGATATTCGGCGATGAAATTTTTATCTCCGAAAACAGATGGCATTCCTCTCCTCTTCAATTTAAAATCCTCTTTGAGAAAAAGGGTACCGAAATTTTGAAGCTCCCCAACTATATTCCATGATTTTCCCTTCTCTATCATGTCGAGAGAATAGACAAGCAGCCATTTTAGCAGTTGAGTATTGTCGGCATCATCAAGAGATGACATCATCGTATCAATGGCCAGATTGAGAACCCCCGAACTGTCAAGTTCGACTTTATATGAAGCATATTGTCCTATCTCGCGAGCGAATGCCCTCATAGCTGTCTGAAAAAACCGATCTATTGTACTGATTGAAAAGCTTGTATAGTCGTGTAAAATCTCAGTCAGCACTTTCCCGGCTTGATGCCCTTTATCGGTATTTTTCAAAGATTCGGCATAAAGTGTCTCAATCACACGGCTTTTCATCTCATCAGTGGCCTTATTGGTAAATGTAACGGCAAGGATATGTTTGTAAGCCTCTTTTTCACCCGACAATAGCAAATCTATATATTCGTTGGTCAATCTGTGAGTTTTACCTGAACCTGCAGACGCCTTTATCACATCGAGATATTTTGTATTTGTCCCCATAACTATCTGTTGCATATTTGTTTAAAGATACAATATTCACAGGTGTTACCATTGTTGCACGCACTGAATGGGATTTGGGGATTAAATATCTCCTCAATGAGAGCTGTCAACATAGTCTTGAACTCTTCAATCTGCTCTCTTGTTACTGTCAACTCTTTTGGAAGAGAACTGAAAATATCTCTCATGGCATATACACATGGGATATACTCCGTATCACTATCCTTAGATGTGAACAATAGTGCATAGAGAAGGAGTTGGAATGCAATATCAGGTCTGGAATCTCTGCTTGTATCAAATAGTTGTACTACCTCCTTAAATTTATCCCTGTTGCCCACCGACCCGGTCTTGTAATCTATAATCCGGCATTTCCCCTGCTCTCTCGAGTCCATCCTGTCAATGATACCGAATAGTCTGACCTGCCTGGCATTATTAAATATCGGAAGTGCCAGATTTGTCTTGACTTCCGTCCCTTTCAATGTAAACGGAGCAATTGTGGCATCCACTTCGAGTGTTTTATCTATAAGTCTTATTATCAGTTGTTTATTTATGATATTCTGACCTGAAATCTCTTTTATTTTTCCCTCCTCCAAAAACGATCTGTCTATCAGTTCCTCTATCTTCACTTTATTTTTTCTCATAGAGACTATTTGCTCTTTATCTACTATCTGCCCCACTAATGGACGATATAACAGATCCAGCACATTATGAAAAATGGTTCCGAACAGTGAGGAATCCAACTGTTCGACCACATCATCAACTTCCTCTATATTTTCCACAAATTTGTAATAAAACTGCAAAGGACAGTTGAGATATGTATTTAGCGATGATGCGGAAAAACTTCCTTTTCCCTCAATATCGAAATACAACTCTTCCATTTTCCTGATAATGTCGGAAGTTTTGACAACAGAGAGCGACCGCGCCGCATCGGGATTGTTCATGGTATATGTAACCACACTCTCTTTCAAATCCACCTTGTAATGGTATTTTAGCTGTTTGATGTAGCGGCTTACCTCTCCGCTCTGCATTCCTTCCGTCCTCGAATCATAGAGCAGGATTACATTTTCAGCCCTATAGATACTCCTGTAAAAATGGTAAGCCGAGATTGAATCCTGAAATTCGTAGTTCGGCAGATCAAACCCTTTCCTCAAGTTATAGGGTATGAATGACGAACTTACACTCTTTGACGGGAATACTCCCTCATTTACGGAGAGTATTATTATGTTCTTGAAATCGAGAGCTCGCGTCTCCAGCGGTCCCATGATTTGCAATCCCCTGAGCGGCTCGCCCTTAAACGGAATGGAGATAGTTGAGACAATTTGTTTCAGCAACCTGAGATAAGTCAGCGGCTGCATCGGAATTTTCAAATCGCGAATTCTGGTAATTGCTCTGTAATAGTGATATATAAATTCTTTTTCTACAGGTGGAAGATACTTCTGAATAAATTGCAGTATCTCAAGCTGATACTCTGCAAGTGAGTTTGCATCATCTATCGACCTGAAGATTAATTTATATAATTCCCCTTTTAGTCTGAGCATTGCCGAGTCGGGAAAAATCATATTTCCGGAAACAATCTCTTTTTTTACTGCACGAGATGTCTCCGCTTCGATATTTCCAAAGAACGGATGATCCAAAAGTGATATAACGTCATTGTGATAGAAAGAAGTACCCCTCTTATTGGTTTGAAGCCTATCTATGAGTGAGAGAAACGACGACACATTGCTATGGGAAAGGGGAAATCCCATTGTTACATTAATATCGCGGATATTGTCCGGAATTGCATTTAGCATCGGCAGGAGAAGATTTTCGTCCGGAAGGACGATTGCCGTATCTTCGGCCTTGAAACCTGGCTGTCCGGATAACTCGGCAACAATCGATGATACCTTGCCTGTCTGACCTGTGGCAGAAGCGACAGAAATGACCTCATAGTTGGTCTTTATATCGTTATCAGACTGAATTAAAGGATATTGAGAAGGATATTTCATCACGTTATCCTTCATGAAGAGGGAAGACTTGTTGGCCGTATCGGTAATCATTTCTCCATAATAATCCCAATAAAAGTCGCCGTCAAGCTCATCGCGTATCAGATTAAGAAGAGCTTTTTCGCATTTGTTGAGAGCATTCTGACCTACAAATACTATCCTGCTGTATTTTTTGAGAGAACTTATAATTTCACCACGTTTGTCACTTCCAACCTCATCAAGTGTGTCTGCTACATACCGATATATCATCCCCTCATACGCTTCCCCTTTGGACAGCAGTTCTTCCCTGAAATCGGAATACAACCTATAAAGGATGCCCCAAGTATCCCTGAACACCTTTTTCTTGTCAAAGGCAGACTCTCCAATCTTTGAATCAATCAGGAAGTTGCCCCAGAACTGTCTGATAGCCTGCTGCTGCTCTTCTGTCAGAAATTCGTAGCCCGAATCGAGATCTTTTAACTCTTTTATATTTGAAAACAGAGACCGGGCATCAACTCTGTATTTATCAATATCATCAAAATCATTGAGCAGAATATCTCCCCAGAATACAAATTCGTCAAAAGTTTCCTGTGTGGAATCATCTCTTTTGGTCAACTCGGAATAGTATCTGTACAATGTATAGAGGGCATCTATCTTGTCTATAAGCCTCAACCCCGACAGCTGTCCAAACAAATCATTGATAGTCAACAATGTAGGAGAAAACAACGGCTTATCCGAACACTGTCCGAGATATTTCTGAAAGAACAGCGATGAACGCCTGTTGGGGAATACAAAGCACAAGTCGCCTATTTTATCCCCATTGCGGAAATAAAATTGTTCGGCGACCTGCTGCAAAAACTTTTTCATAGCAGCATCATTAAATTATAATTGTTTCTTCAATGCTTCGGATAGTGTCTCATACCCCGGTTTGTCGAGGAGTGCAAACATATTCTTCTTGTATGCTTCAACTCCGGGCTGATCAAACGGATTGACTCCGAGTATATATGCACTTATGCCGCAAGCTTTTTCAAAGAAATAGAATAGTTGTCCGAGGTAGTATTCGTCAATCTGGTCAATACTTATCTCTATATTCGGAACTCCGCCCGAAATATGGGCAAGTTTGGTTCCGAGCTGAGCCATCTTGTTGCAGTGCTCTATATGTTTGCCCGACAAGAAGTTCAGACCGTCGAGATTGAGAGGATCGTTGTTGATCAGTACGTCACGCCTGCTGTTCTGAATGGAAATCACCGTCTCGAAAAGAGTCCTTTCTCCATCCTGAATATATTGCCCCATTGAATGAAGATCCGTCGTAAAGTTGACTGCAGCAGGGAAAATTCCTTTTCCCTGTTTGCCTTCGCTTTCTCCGTAAAGCTGCTTCCACCACTCTCCCACATATTGTAGTTTGGGATTGAAGCCTACGAGAAGTTCTATTTTTTTGCCTGCATCATACAAAGCATTACGCATTGCCGCATATTTGATGGCCGGATTGTTGGCGGAATTGTCATCGCATATCTGCTCCATAGCTTTAGTCCCCTCTAAAAGCGCCTCAATATCAAAACCCGCCAGTGCAATAGGAAGAAGTCCTACAGGAGTGAGTACCGAAAATCTTCCCCCTACATTGTCTTCTATGACAAATGTTTTATATCCCTTCTCATCCGAAAGAGATTTAAGGGCTCCGCGGTGGGCATCGGTAATGGCAACTATCCTTTCGCAAGCCTCTTTTTCACCATATTTTTCTTCAATAAGACTTTTAATCAGTCTGAATGCCACAGCCGGCTCGGTAGTGGTTCCGGACTTGGAAATTACCACTGCCGCTACATTTTTGAAGGAGAGAAGATCCATCAACTCGGCCATATACTCTTCGGAAAGATTCTGCCCTGCAAATACTATCTGCGGACCGCGGGATATCCCCATCAAATGTTGAAATTGATGATTCAGTGACTCAATTGCAGCTTTTGCACCGAGATAGGATCCTCCTATCCCGATTACCACCACTATTTCAATCTCTTTAGCAATCCATTTATCCACCGTTTCAAGACACTCATCTATCAGAGTATGAGGCATTTCAGAGGGCAATTTGTTCCAACCGAGGAAATCATTGCCGGCACCTGTTCCACTATTCAAGATATCAAGGGCCTGTTCTGCCTTTGATATATAACCATTCAGCTGTAAATCAGTAATAAACGATTTGCAACCTTTTAAATCGACATTAATCATATTCTGTATGTTTTAAATCCTATTGAAGTACATCCGACAGCTGTTTGATTACAAAATCGGGATTCTTTTCTTCGTAAAGAATACTGTACATAGCATCAACTATCGGTAAATCAATATGATATTTCCTTTTAATCTCGTAAATACACTTTGTTGCGTAATATCCCTCCGCCACCATGTTCATCTCGGTATGTGCAGACACGACGGAATACCCCTTTCCAATCATTCCTCCGAAAGTACGGTTACGGCTGAACTGCGAATAACAGGTCACTAACAAATCCCCCAGATAGGCTGAACGTGAAGGTATTCTGCTCTTGTCCGGGTGGGACAATGTCAGAAATTCCACCATCTCATTATAAGCGCCGGTAACGAGCACGGCGAGAAAGTTATCCCCATAACCGAGTGAATGACAAAGCCCTACCGCCACGGCATAGACATTCTTCATTGCAGCAGAATATTCCACTCCGTATATATCCGTTCCGGCAATTGTCTTTACATAGTGGCATGTAAAAGCATCACTCAGCTTACGTGCTATATCTTCATACTTGCTTGAAATGGTGATATAGGACAAGCGCTCCATTGATACCTCTTCGGCATGGGTGGGACCGCTTATTACAGCTATTTTATCGTAGGATATGTGATATACGTTATGAAAAAATTCAGCTATTGTAAGGTTGTCTTTGGAGACAAATCCTTTTATGGCCGATATAATATATTTCCCTTCAATCGAAGTAGTCAGAGATTTGATTTGTGACAGGAAGAAAGTTGACGGAATACAAAAAATGATGACATCGGCGGCATCCACCACTTCATTTATGTCATCACTCATGATTATTTTATCAACATTCAGGGCCGCCGAGCGCAAATATGAACGATTACGGCCGTATTGTCTGATAAACTGTATGTTATTATCATCTCTGACAAACCAATACAATTTGTCCTGCGTGGTCGAGAGCAACTTTACCAAAGCTGTCGCCCAGCTGCCGCTCCCAACCACTGCGTATTGCATCTTTTTCCCATCTATGATTGTATCCATTATATTTTACGTGTTAATATACAAAAGTAATACTAAAAGGGCTTTTTTGCAACTTAAATGATTAGTGCTGCCGACCGGATCAGTCAAGTCTGTCCCAGAATTTCTGTAATACGTCAAGCAAATCGTCTGACGAATACTCGATTGTGACTATCTCTCCCTCTTTACGCCCCTTTATCTTGAGTACCATATCATAACGGGGACCTTTTATCTTATCGTACGGCTTCATCTTGTCAAGATTCCTGATAGCACGAAACGAAGCCTCTTTGATAGTATTATATACTTTTTGGTATGAATGGTTATATGCAGCCGTATGGCATATTGCCACTTTGGTTTCGGCAACCTCCACCTGCTCTCCGAACTCCTGTTTTGAAGCGGCACAAGTCACGTCATCTCCGGCCACAAGGACCACAGGAACCCCGAACTGAGCTGCCCAAAGGCCGTTATATGCCTGTTCCGAGAGTGATACGCCGTTGATTGTCAGATCAATGACATTCAACGACATAGTATGACAGAGTACCCCGCGCGGGTCTCCGGCCTTGGCATGTGCCCCGATAAACATAAGTGCATCATAACTTTCGTCTATTCCATAGACCATGGTTGTAGGGCATCCTGGTTTGCGCCCTCTGCCCAGATCAGCAATCGGATTAAGCAATGTCATGTCGCAATTGATATTTCCGCCATGTCCGTCACGTACTACTATTTCATCGGCCCCTGCCTCGATAGCCCCTTCAATTGCGGCATTCACCTCTGCCGTCAGCTCCTTACAGTTTCTGTCAAAATGGACATGGCCTGCATATATTTCGTCAAATACAACGACTCCGCTTACACCCTCGAAGTCAACCCCAATCATTACTTTCATAATTTATATTCTGTTTATAAGTTATTCTATACCTCTCAAAAATGCTATCTCTTTGCTCCATATCTCCGGATCCGGTGTCTCAAGAATCAGCGGAATGCCATCGAAACGGCTGTCTTTCATGATTTTTTCAAACACTGACATGCCAATCTCTCCCGTTCCTAAAGATTCGTGTCTGTCGATTTTGGATCCCACACCTTTCTTTGCATCGTTCAGATGCATTCCCTTTAAATATTTAAATCCCACTATCTTGTCAAATTCTGAAAATACTCTCTCAAAGCCATCTCCTGCCTCTTCTTCTGAAAACAGAGAACTGCCGGCAGAAGCCTCTTTCAGGTCATATCCTGCCGCAAATGAGTGACATGTATCGATACAAACCCCCACTCTGCTCTTATCCTCGACCTGAGAGACTATCTCGGCAAGGTGTTCAAATCTGTATCCAACATTGGATCCCTGTCCGGCCGTGTTCTCTATTACGGCACAAACCCCTTTTGTCTTATCCAATGCAATATTGATCGACTCGGCGACACGTCTCAGACACTCTGTCTCCGAAATCTCCTTCAAATGGCTTCCGGGATGAAAATTGAGCCTGTTAAGACCCAGCTGTGAGCATCGGCTCATTTCATCGATAAAGGCAGCTCGCGACTTGCCAAGTCCCTCTTGCTGAGGATGTCCCAGATTAATCAGGTAGCTGTCGTGAGGAAGTATCGCATCTGGGACGAATCCGAGCTGAGAACATCTCTCTCTAAACAGATTAATACTCTCCTGTGATAAAGGGGGAGCACTCCATTGTTTCTGATTTTTAGTAAAAAGGGCAAATGCGTTGGCCCCTATGTTTGCAGCGTTGACAGGAGCATTTTCAACTCCTCCCGATGCGCTGACATGTGCACCTACATATTTCATATTTCAACTTATTTTAGAATAATCTTTCATTTCAACCCTCATATTCCCGAGCTGCCTTTCAAGAATTGCATTTTCATGAGATTCAAGCAGAGGATCCTTCTCCAAAATGACATTTCCCAGATTGCGGGCCTCTTCAAGTATATGAGTATCCGTCCCGAGGTTGGCAATGTGAAGTTCCACAGCCAGGCCGCTCTGCCTTGTTCCCTCAAAATCACCGGGCCCCCTCATCTTCAGATCGGCCTCGGCAAGTTCAAATCCGTCACTTGTCGAACACATCAATTCGATACGCTGTCTCGATTCGCTGCTCAACTTATATCCTGTCATCAAGATGCAATAGGAGTTGTCGGCACCTCTCCCGACCCTTCCTCTCAACTGATGAAGCTGAGAAAGTCCGAACCTTTCTGCACTCTCTATCACCATTACCGATGCGTTCGGTATATCCACTCCTACTTCGATTACTGATGTCGCCACAAGTATGTGTGCTCTTCCTTTGGCAAAAAGATCCATGTCATAGGCCTTATTTTCAGCCTTTTGCTGACCATGCACCACAGCCGTCACATATTCGGGAGCAGGAAACTCCTCGGTAATAGCCATATATCCATCTTCAAGATTCTTGTAGTCCATCTTTTCAGACTCCTTTATCAGAGGATATACTATAAACACCTGTCGTCCCGCCTTTATCTCCTTTTTGAGAAACTGATACATCATACCTCGATTATTTTCGGTCCAGTGAACGGTTTTGATAGGTTTTCTTCCGGGAGGAAGTTCATCTATGACAGAGACATCCAGGTCTCCGTACAGTGTCATGGCGAGAGTCCTCGGAATAGGGGTTGCCGTCATTACGAGAATGTGTGGGGCAATCTGCGATTTGGACCAGAGTTTTGACCGCTGGTCAACGCCGAAACGGTGCTGCTCATCTATCACCGCAAGACCGAGATTTTTGAACTGCACTGTATCCTCAATCAGGGCATGAGTGCCGAAAATGATATTTATTGTGCCGTCTTCAAGCCCGGCATGAATCTCTTTACGCTCTTTTGTCTTGGTATTGCCGGTTAGAAGCGCCACTTTGACTCCGGTCCCCTCTATAAACTTATATACACCATTATAGTGCTGATTGGCAAGTACTTCCGTTGGAGCCATGATACATGCCTGATAACCATTGTCAACCGCCATGAGGGCCGACAGAATAGCCACAAGCGTCTTTCCGCTCCCCACATCCCCCTGAAGAAGTCTGTTCATCTGCCTGCCGGAGACCACATCGGTACGGATCTCTTTCAGAACCCTCTTCTGCGCTCCTGTCAGAGGGAAAGGTAAATGACTGTAGGTCATATTGAAAGAGTTACCTATTTTTTTGAAGAGTACTCCGGAAGAATTTCTGCTCCTTATGCTTTTCTGCTTAAGAAGAGAGAGCTGGAGGTAGAATAGCTCTTCAAATTTCAACCTCCTCTGCGCTCTGTCAAGGGCTTGCACATCGGTCGGAAAATGGATATTTTGCAGTGCATATTGTATGGAACACATCTGCTTGATAGAGATAATATATTCAGGCAGAGTCTCTTCCATCTTATCAATAACCAGAGTAAGCAATGTCGCCTGCAATTTGGAGAAGACCTTGTTGCCTATTCCTCCGCCGCGCAACTTCTCCGTACTCGAATAAATTCCTATCATCACCCCTGCCATCCCTGGGACTTCTGAAGTAGCAAGATCCACCTCCGGATGGACCAAATTGTATCCCTGATTGAAAATTGAAGGCTTTCCGAACACAATATACTCCGGACCGATTTTAAGCTTCTCCTGCATCCATTTTATCCCCTGAAAAAATACAAGCTCGATATATCCCGTACCATCGGTAAAATTTGCTACAAGTCTTCTCCCCCTCTTCTCCCCCACAATTGCAATCTTGGTAATCTTTCCCCTTATCTGGATATAGACATTGCTGCTGTCTATTTCACTAATTGAATAAAATTTGGAACGGTCCGCATATCTGTACGGAAATGTATAAAGCATATCTCTGAATGTGCTTATTCCCAACTCTTTTAGCAGCAGTTCGGCACGCTTCGGCCCCACCCCCTGCAAAAATTTAATATCCGTGTCCAAAATATTAACCATACACAAATATACACCTTTAATCTTTTATTTTTGCCTGTTTGTTTGTATCTTGCAAAAAATTTTGAAAAAATATGGGACAGAAAATAGTAATCGGGATTACACAGGGAGATTCCAACGGTATTGGATATGAAGTAATTATCAAAGCGCTTTCAGATGCAAGAATGCTCGATATGTGCGTGCCTATAGTTTACGGCTCCTCAAGGACATTCGGCATGGTCCGCAAACAGCTGCCTGAGACAGAACAGATTAACACCAACATCATCAATTCCGCCAAAGATGCTCACAGCAAACGTATTAACATTATCAATGCCGTGCCTGACACACTCGCTGTCGAGATAGGTCAGCCTACAGCAGATGGTGCCAAAGCCGCCATTATTGCGCTGAAAGCTGCTGTCAACGACTTGAAGGAAGGATCAATAGATGCAATAGTAACCGCACCCTTCAACAAACACACAGTTGCCTGCGCACAATTCTCATTTCCCGGACATACAGAATATCTGATTAACGAGTTTGGTGCAAAAGACGGTCTGATGTTTCTATGCACAGAACATATCAAAGTGGGTATTGTCACCAATCACCTTCCCCTCTCAAAAGTGAGCTCAGCTATCACTAAAGATGTAATATTGAGCAAATTAAGACTTATGAACAGTTCGTTGAAACGTGACTTCGGCTGTGTCCGTCCAAAGATTGCAGTTCTCGGACTTAATCCTCACTCCGGAGACGGAGGTTCTTTAGGCACTGAAGAGATTGATATCATAATACCGTCCATCGAGCAGGCCAACGCCGAGAATATAGTCGCTTTCGGTCCCTATTCTCCCGACGGATTTTTTGGTACGGGTATGCAATATAAGTTTGATGCAGTCCTCGCCATGTATCACGATCAGGGATTGATTCCGTTCAAAGCTCTGGCATTCGACAATGGCGTCAACTTTACAGCCGGACTTCCTATTGTACGAACATCTCCCGATCACGGAACGGCATACGAACTCGCAGGCAAGGGAATTGCCAATCCCGCCCCTATGCTTTCGGCTATATATACAGCTATTGATATTTGCAACAATAGACGCAACTATGACGAAATGAACCGCAATCCGCTTGAAATCAAGCATTTTGAGGGTCCTAAATACGAAAAGACCATTATGCCCGAATAAGATGGAGGCATAACTTATGTCCAAGCCCCCTATCGCAATATATACAGATGGCGCATGCAGCGGCAATCCCGGACCGGGCGGTTACGGTGCAATATTGCGATGCGGTGAGTTATACAAAGAGTTGTCTCAGGGATATTCTCTGACCACCAACAACAGAATGGAGCTTCTCGCGGTGATTGTTGCCGTTGAAGCAGTCAAATGGACACATGCAGATATAACAATATGGAGCGATTCGTCTTATGTGGTCAATGCTGTCGAGAAAGGATGGGTATTTTCCTGGGAGAAAAAAGGATTTGCAAAAAAGATGAATCCTGACCTGTGGATGAGATTTCTCAGCTTGTATAGAAGACACACTATCCGCTTTGTGTGGATAAAAGGACATGCCGGACACCCTGAAAATGAAAGATGCGACCAACTTGCAGTTGCGGCTTACTGCTCAGGGCACCTGCTTGAAGATTCAGGATATATAGAAAATATTAATAACCTTAAAACAGATACATTAATATGAAAAAGTATTTATCGGAAGCAATCGGTACAATGGTACTGGTACTTTTAGGCTGCGGAGCAGCAGTATTTAACGGAGGGTGCGGTACAACCGCACAAGTATTGACAGTGGCTTTTGCATTCGGCCTCTCGGTGGTTGCAATGGCGTATGCAATCGGTGGTATTTCAGGATGTCACATCAATCCTTCCATCACTTTAGGTTGCATGTTGACCGGTAGAATGAAAACTTGCGAAGGGCTGAAATATATGCTTTCACAGGTAATCGGCGCATTTATAGGATCGGCTGTTATTTACCTGCTGGTTCATACAGGAGCACAACACCCGGCAGAATATGCTACAACAACGGGAGCAAATGCAGTTCAAGCCAATGCTACTGTCATTTCGGCATTAATTGCCGAATTTGTAGGCACATTTATCTTTGTGCTTGCAGTACTTGGCGTGACAGACTCAAAGAAAGGCAATTCGTCGCTTGCGGGACTTGCCATCGGTCTTACTCTCGTATTGATTCACATTGTACTTATCCCGATCACCGGTACTTCGGTCAATCCTGCCCGCAGTATTGCTCCTGCAGTATTTGAAGGTGGAGCCGCATTATCACAATTGTGGATATTCATTGTTGCCCCATTCCTTGGTGCAGCCCTCTCTGCCGCAGTCTGGAACTGTATCGGCAAAGAATAGAAAATTGAAGAAATAGAGATGACAAAACCCCTGAAAGAGTTAATGATTTTCTTTCAGGGGTTTCTTTACACTATATGATGCTAAACCGTTTGTTTACCTGGTTATTCTTTTAGCTACATACATTTCCCATTCATATATGTATCTATCGTCTTTTTCATTATAAAAATTCAATTTTTTAAATTCCCATTTAAATTGATTACCATCAATGAATTTCATTTTCGATTTATTGATCCGGATCGGAAAAGTTCCACTTAATTTTTCACGTAATTGTTGGCTTATCGTATCCTTTATAATAATATTACTGTTGTTTATGGTGTACTCATATTTTATTTCAGTCACTGGATAAAGGTGTGGTGTATCTACAAAAATAACATCATCCGTATATTCCCAATGATACATATCCGATATTAAGTCAGATTTTAATAATTTACCATCTGTGTAAAACAAGAATGGCCAATTACCAACTAACTCAGGCATTCTTATTTTGACAGAATTTTTATCAAAGGAAACAACATATAAAACAGAAACCGTATCTTTATTTATCTCTTGTGAGCTAATTAATGCCCATTCTCCTATGAGATTTTTTTTGATGTATTTGTCTTCCGTCATGTCTTGTTCTTTTTCACATGACGCCATTAGCAGAATTATTCCGCTTAGCAGCATTGCTACTATGTAAACTCTTTTCATATTCTTTGGTTTTAATTTGTTAAAATTATTGTGCAAGGTGAGAAATTAAAAGTTTCTTTCCAAATAAAAAGTTTCGGAATGCGCATCGTAAGTGACTGATAATCAATGGCCAATTTTTTTAATTTTTGGCAAAGTTTCCGGACGTCTCAAAAAGTTTCGGTTTTGGCCGTTTTTGGACAAAACCCCTGAACGATTCACTATATTTCTTTCAGGGGTTCTTCTCTATTTAAAACTAAACCGTCGTTATTTATGTCAAGGTATCTAATAAAATATCACATGTGTTTCAAGGTCAAGGGCATGTGATTCTTCTACCGGAAATAGGATTCTTATCAATTTATAATAATCATCTGTCAAATATTGTATTTCTATAAAATAGGCTTGATTATCCAGCACGTTTTCATATTCAGCAACGCAAGCGATAGAATAACTGATTTGTTTGCCGCATATTGTCTCATGATGAGAGTAGCAGACAACATCTATATCCGCTACATCAATACTTGTATTTCTGGCAAATGTGAGTTTATACGTTGATTCAAGATTGACGTTGACTCCCATCAATTTGTTGTAGTAGCCATTCATCCGATTGACTATATTCATAAATGCAGAATATGTCTCACTATATTTCGGCAATTTGGATGTTGATGGTGCTGATTTCACCACATAATTGTCTATTGTGCCAGTAGTAGAAATCAATTCAAGTTCTCCTGTTTTCACCATAGACTCTAATTCTTTATTGAATCTTGATTCAAACTGCTCGAATTGAGGAACTTCTTCCTTCTCACACGAACATACGAAAAGGCAAGTAACTATCGAAAGTAGAGTTAAGTTTAGTACGCTTTGAAGTAATTGTCGTTTCATTGTAGTTATTTTTTAATTAATATATATGAATTAATAGGTTGATTAATGACTTCTTTATATAGATGCACCTCGCATCAATTACGTTGCATCAAATAGTATCATCCACAAGCACGTAGCAAAATTATGTTATTATTCTCAAAAAAGTACCGCTTTGGAAGTCTCGAAATAAAAGTAACGCTCACTAAATTTTATAATAAGTTATTTATTAGCATATTAAAGGCACGTTTCCGATTGAAAGTAACGCTACCAAAATTGCTCAATTTTAAGAATATATCGGATTAAGTTTCGGTTTTGGCCGTTTTTGGACAAAACCCCGAAAGATTCACTATATTTCTTTCAGGGGTTCTTCTCTATACTATATGATGCTAAACCGTTTGATCCAATATTTAAAATTCAATTGCAAATCTTACATTCAAGTGATTGAAATATGACACAATACCGTTTGTTACTCTTTGTGCCGTATATCCAATACCCAGATTATGGAATTGCAAACTTTATTGGTACAAAAAGTTAAGCCACATTAATTAATTTATTTTGTTTATAATATTCATCCCAATATTCTTCAATTGTAAGATTATGAAGAGTAGAATGCCTTCTTTTTTTATTA
>JAQUBZ010000045.1 GCA_028686425.1 Bacteroidales bacterium
CTGGGAGTGGAACGTTTTAGGTCTGGCTTGATCGTCAGCGTTCTGGAGTGATTTTGGGAATAGGCAAAGTTAGCTCCGGGACGTGTCATCGTCAAGGGTATATGAACAGCCTCCGGCTGCCCTTGACTATGACACATCCCTTCCGCTCCTTGTGGCCTATCCCCAAAACAATCCCTTATCATAAATCACTGATTATCAGCGTCCGCAAAGCATTGACCGTCAGGTACTTCTACAAGCATTCCGGCAAGTCAAGGCATTGACCGTCAGGCGCTTCTGCGGGCACATGCAACCCTAAATGCATCACATTGAAGCATTTGCACACACTGTACAACGGTAATTGATGATTTGTGAGAAAATGCGGATGTGACACAAAATGATAATAACGTTCATAACGTTCTCGGAGCGATTCCGCAAGCAGCGAGAACGTTCTGCGTAGCAGGACTCCACGAGCAATGATTATCTTTTGTGCATCCGGCTTCTGAGGTGTACCGGGAAGGGATTGCCGTTATTTAAGGTGCGCACATCGTGGCTTTCTACCCCATGAACAGCACTATGTGGATTGGTTGGCTTCGGAGAGGATGCCTCCGGTGATATTTCGGGAGGGATTGACTTGTATGGACATCGGGAGGCCGTGTGTTTTGAATGATGCCGGAATTGCACAAGGTGGTACATCAACGCACTGAACAAAAGCAACTTACAAAAGCTTCAACAAAAAAAGTAATTCAACACACGGCAAGGCCGGGAGTGCGTGAACCATTGTCCCCTACTACTGTAGAGCGACAGGCAGATTTATGTATCAGTATGTACGTGACTTATTAATAGTAATTTGACTATGCAACCATCAGTATTCAAGTGTCTGATGTAGAGCGAATGGTGTGAGAGGCAGATGGAGGGTTTGCAAGCGCCGTGAGCAAAGCGAACGAAAGCGCCCTCCAGATGACTCTTACACCTGTCGCTCATCCAACGTTACACATATCCGGCAGGGATTGTTTTCATGGGAGGGTCGCCACCCTGTGGCTTTCAAGGGTCTGATTGCCACAGGGTGAAATCGCTGACTTCAGCGATGATGCCTCCGGCGTGTGTCTGCGGGAGATTGTATTTTTGCGGGTGTCCACCCCGTGGCTTTCAAGGGCCTGATCGTCACTGGATGAAATGGATGGTTGGATTTCATGGATGACGGCACCCGTCAACACCTGATGGCATCTCACCCGACGGCATCCGATGGCACTCGACAACAGCTGATGGCACCTTACCTGCACCTGATATCACTTTACCTTACCTGATGACACCTTAACATAAACATACGTTATTCCATGCCGGGAATTTCCTGAAGGTCGGCTATATCTTTGATTTGTTTTTTGGGTGAAACTCCGAGAGATTTGAGATCCTCGACACGGCGCATGACATTGCCCCTACCTTGATACAGTTGGTCTTTGGCTTTGCCGAAAGATTTATTCAGTTTCTCAATCTGTCCTTCCAACTCTGAAAAAGTATCCGAAAATCCGGCCACCTTGTCATATAAGTCCGCCGCCTTTTTAACTATCTCCTCGACATTCTTGTTCTGACGGTCATACTGCCACAAATTATAAGCCAATTGCAAAGCCATCAGCAAATTGCTCGGAGATATGATGATGATGTGTTTCTGATACGCATAACGGCTCAAATCGGGCTGCTGCCTCATTGCCGCAATATAACTGCTCTCATTCGGGATAAACATCAGAACGAAACCGATTGCATCGCTCACCATCTTGTCATATTTCTTATCGGCGAGCTCATCAACATGCTTTCGTACACTGCGAGCATGTTCTTTCAGCAGACGATCCCTCATTACATCATCTTCAGCCTCTACAGCTTCAGCATAAGAAGTGAGAGAAACTTTTGAGTCTATCACAATCGAACGCCCCTCAGGAAATCTGACCACCACATCGGGACGGAAGTTCGCTCCATCTTCATCTTTGACATTCTCCTGTACAAAATACTCTTCATCCTTAGTCAGGCCACTGTTTTCAAGCAATTTCTGCAAAATCATCTCTCCCCAATCCCCCTGTGTCTTGTTCTCACCTTTCAGGGCCTTTGTTAGATTGGAGGCATCCAAACCGATGCGCTGGGTCTGCTCTTTCAATGAAGATACCGTCTGCTGCTGCTCTTGTTGAAACAGTTTCATTGTAGCCTCAAATGAGGACTGCAATTCCTTCTTATTCACCTCATTTTGAGTCTTGCTCTCCTCAACAGACTTTTTAAATTCTGAAAATTGTTCTTTTATCGGTTTAAGCAATTCATCCATTTGAAGGCGATTGTTCTCCTGCAGGGCGGACTGCTTTGCGGCAAGCTGTTCGGCAGCATTTTTCTGCATCTCCTGTTTGAGTGTGTCAAGCTTCTGAGCCCACTGCCGATCGCTTTCTTCTCGCAAAGATGCAGAATGGGCCTTTTCAGCTTTGACAGCATCATTGGCATCACCAATCATTTTGACAGCATACGCACGCTCCGATACCACCTGCTCTTTCAATGAGGAGATCTGCTTGTCATATCCCTCTTTGAGTGATGACAATTCCGAAAGATGCAACTCTCTTTCGCGAGACATCAATTCATCTTTCATGGCATTGATAGTCTTGATTTTTTGTTCAGTATCTTCATTCATCAGAGCTATTTCGCTCTTTTTCCGGTTGTGTCCGAGCCAATATCCGGCAACAACCCCAATAATAACACCTGCAATGGCAATGATAATTGTAACTTCCATATAACTATCTCCTATCGGATAAAGTAAATCATTCGCTCTGCGAGAAAAACAATGGCAAATACAAACAGATATATGCCGATACGTTTTTTAGCATTTTCAGTTATATATTCATAAAACAACAATGATATCGGAAAATACATGATAATTCCGAACGGATACTTATTGTTTGATACAAAAATAAGCATAATCAACAGTAATACAAATAGATACAGTAGTACTCTCAAATACGATTTGGATTTGACTATCTTATATCTGTCGAGGTTGGAAAATACGTGATATGCCGATATTATTGTAAAAATGGCAATTATCACAAATCTGCAGATTTCGGCCGCAGTAAACATTATCGTTTTATGTTCTATATCAATGAGTTGGCCCACATATCTCTGGAGTAGCAACAAAGTATCTTCCCATCCGTTGACCAGATAATTAATGCCTGAAAGAAGCACAAGCGGAAGGAGCAATCCGACAATGGATGTCACTATGTACTTGAATTTGTGTTCGGATGCCATAAGGTTGATGAAAAGCAGAGCCGGAAACATCCAGATAGTTCCTCCGTAAAAAAATGACGATATTGTGAGAAAGAAAAAAATCATGAACAAATCCCCGAACTGCTGCCCCGTCACCCTGTATTTCGCCGAATAAAAGGAGGTCCATATCAATAGCAGCCCCGAAATATGAAATGGAGTAAACCATACAGAATAAGGATTGGACAATACCAGAAACATGTACAATGTCGGCAACAGATAATTTATCCCTGATGAAAAGGCACTATTGAAAAAAAATGTCGAAGCAGCTATAGCAAGCAAAAATACACCGGAGAGAACTGCCGACAGCAGATTGTGCCCGAACAGATAATCCGAATCGACTATCCTGTCGAGAAATAGTGTCTGCGGCAATCTGATTGGTTCCGGATTAATAAAGAATGCACTGCACCAAAGCACGCATATCAGTCCGATCAGCAATATGGCTGTATTGCGCGTTTTCATTTGCAAAGCGATTTCAAATCATCAGTAATATCTTTTCTGTAATATATATTCTCAAAATTTATTTCAGACAAAGCTTTATATGCCGATTCCCCTGCCTCAAATATATTGTCACCCATAGCCGTAACTGCAAGGACTCTTCCTCCCGAAGTGACTGTTTTACCATCTTTCATTGCCGTTCCTGCATGGAAAACGACAGGTAAACTCTTTGTGTCACTGTATTTTGAGCAGTCAGGCAGTCCGCTGATTTGAAATCCTTTGATATAATGTTCGGGATACCCTCCGGAAACAGCAACAACAGTAACTGCGCTTGATGAAGAAATCCTGATAGTCTCCTTATCCAATTCACCTTTGGCGGCAGCTGCAAGATGGCACAGCAAATCGCTGTCAATACGCCTCATAACTGACTCGGTCTCAGGATCTCCCATGCGGACATTGTACTCAATTACGTAGGGATCTCCCCCGCAATTCATAAGTCCGATGAATATAAATCCGCAGTAATCAATCCCTTCCGAACGCAATCCAGCTATAGTCGGCTTTATAATCCTCTCCTCTACTTTGCCCATAAAAGATTTGTCTGCAAACGGAACAGGCGAAACAGATCCCATTCCTCCAGTATTAAGCCCCGTATCATGCTCCCCGATGCGCTTATAATCCTTTGCCTCAGGCAATATCATATAATGAACTCCATCTGTCAGAATAAATACCGACAGCTCTATCCCGCTCAGAAACTCCTCAATGACCACTTTATGCCCTGCATCATCAAATTTACCTTCAAACATTTCGGAAAGCTCCCGCTCTGCATCTTTCAGATCATCCGTAATCACAACCCCCTTGCCTGCTGCAAGTCCGTCTGCCTTCAACACGTATGGAGGTTTGAGTGTCCCTAAAAATCTATAAGCATCATGTATAGTGTCGGACGTAAAACTTTTATATCGTGCAGTCGGAATATTGTGACGTATCATAAATTCTTTGGCAAAGTCTTTGCTCCCTTCAAGAGCAGCTCCCTTTTTATCGGGACCTATGACCATTAGTTCAGGCATGACTGCGCCAAAATAGTCTCTGATACCGTCAACCAGCGGGACTTCAGGCCCAACCACCAACATATTTATGTTGTTGGATCGGATCTGAGTTTCAATTTGAGCGAAATACTTTGTGTCACCCGAAAGATTGGTGGCAATGGATGCCGTACCGGGATTGCCGCTCATGCAGAATAGTTTGTCAAGTTCTTTACTTTGTGATATTTTCCAGGCAAGAGCATGCTCTCTTCCGCCTGAACCGAGTATTAGGACGTTCATTTACATTTTGTTTGTATTTTACAAAGATAGGGATAAAAATTGCTACCTTTGACAAATTTTTATAAACAGTAGAAATATTGATTTCAGTATGATATTTAACAAGAGATATTTAAGATATTGGTTAATAATTGCCATAGCGATAACACTCACAAATACATCTTGCAAAGAAGAAACACAGATTCAGCCACAAGAGATGGCAGACATCTATTATGACTTATGGCTGCTGGACCAATATGTCGATTCGGTCCCTGAAATGAGGACACAGGCAGACACCATGTGCGTATATCAGCCACTGCTTGAGAAACACGGATATACAGTAGATCAATTTTTAACTTCCGTAAAATATTATCTCAAAGATCCGGACAAATACCAGAAGATTCTAAAACAAGCCAAGGCAAAGCTCGACAAACGAGAGAAGTTCCTCTCCAAACAGCAGGAGCTCAAGGACGGATTGATTGAGGGAGCAGATGTTGACAATGCCGAAAGCAGTGTAGAATCATCAGATATTAAAGAAAGAAGACTTGAAACCATTGATACTTCCACCACTGATGAAGTTAAAAAGGTCACTGACACTCTTACACAACTGCCATTGCAAAAAGAGATCACCCGCAAGAGTAAAGAGAAGAAATTGACAAAGAAAGATTTGAAAGAACTTGAAAAGAGACTGAAATGATATTTACAGCAGATTATATTTTTCCGATTTCGGGAGATTCGATAAAGAACGGATACGTGGAATGTGACGATAAAGGAATCATCATAGCAACAGGCCTCACTTCGGATTTAACTCCGGAGACAAAAATCGGCAACCGGATCAGACAATGCAGGGGTATTATCGTTCCGGGATTTATCAATTCTCACTGTCACATAGAGTTATCACATCTCAAAGGGTTATTCAGGCAGGGAACAGGCATGGATGGATTTATTAAACAGATTAATGCTCTGAGACTTACGGCAGACTATAATGAAAGGATGAAAGCCATGACAGATGAACTCGACTCGCTCTATCGTGACGGTGTCTCAGCCATGGCAGACATCAGCAATTGCGATGAGAGTTTCTCAATCAAATCCGAATCTCCGCTCTATACGCGAACATTCCTTGAAGTCTTCGGCACTGAACCTGAAGATGCACCTGCCATCATCTCCGATGTGGTGAAATTGCAAAAAAAGGCAGAACAATACGGAATTGATGCCGCCCCTACCCCTCATTCATGCTATACTATGAGTCCTCTGCTCAACCGTCTTGCTGCCGCCGAAGGGCTTAAATCGGGATATATCTCATATCACAATCAGGAAAGCAGTGAAGAGGAAGACATGATACGATATGGTACGGGACCTCTTGCCGAAGATTATCGCGAGAGAGGAGCGAGCATGCCACCCGTAACCGGACATTCGGCCCTCATTTATTTTCTCGACAATCTTCAAAAAGAGTGCAAGGCACCGATTGAAGGAAATGTTATTTTGGTACATAATGTTGCAACAGACCGGGAAAGTATCAACGCCGCCCAAAAAGTGTGCAAACATCTGTTCTGGGCATTGTGCCCTCTTTCCAATTGGTTTATACACAGAAAGTTACCTCCAATAAACCTACTCAGGGACAATCATTTGAACATCTGCATAGGTACCGACAGTCTCTCAAGCAACCTTCTTCTCTCAATGATTGACGAAATAAGATGTATCCAAGACCATTTCAAAGAGTTGAATTTGTGTGAAATTTTAAAATGGGCCACACTCAACGGAGCATGTGCAATAGGCAGAGAGAGCAGATTCGGTTCGTTAGATCCCGGCAAACAGCCCGGAATTGTCCTGATAGACAATGTCGATCTTAACAGTTTAAAACTTACAAACAACAGTAAATCAACACGATTAATATAATAACGTATGTCTTTACACTTTGACAACATAGTTTACGGTCCAATAAAAAGCCGAAGATTGGGTAACTCACTTGGAGTTAATTTATTGCCCAAGCACGGCAAATTATGCAGTTTCGACTGTGTTTATTGCGAATGCGGCTGGAACAAGGATGGGCGCAAAGATTCCCAACTCCCATCACTCGAAGAGGTGCGTGAAGCTCTCAAAGCGGGCCTTGAACACTGCAAAAGCAGTAATATTCAAATAGATACTATCACATTTTCAGGGAATGGAGAACCTACAATTCATCCCGACTTCCCCGAAATCATAGATTATGTCATTACCTTGCGGGACAAATTGTTCCCACAGGCAAAGATTTCTTCGTTCTCCAACTGTACGCAATTGCACAGACCAGGTATAAAAGAGGCCCTTGCCAAAACGGATAATCCGATACTCAAACTCGATTCCGGCATAGAGTCCATAGCCGAGCTGATCGACAGACCGCAAAGTAACTACTCTATCGAAGATATTGTGGAACAGCTCAAGTGGTTTAAAGGCAATTTCGTATTGCAGACAATGTTTCTCAAAGGGGAGATCAACGGCCGTTTTATCGACTGCACAGATCCGGAAACAGCTGCACCCTGGGTCAAGATTGTGCTCGAACTGCATCCGCGCGAAGTTATGATTTATACTTTAGACAGAGTTCCTCCCCTTTCCACTCTCGAAAAAGTAACTGTAGAGCTAATGAGGGCGGTATCACAACCGTTAATTGATGCCGGAATCAAAGTACAAATACGGGGATAACAATTATGAGAGTAGTGATTCAAAGAGTGTTACAGTCAAGTGTAACGATTGACAACAAGGTAGTTGCATCCATCGGAGATGGAATGATGGTACTTGTGGGATTTGAAGATGCCGACACAAATGAAGATATAGAATGGATGAGCAGGAAGATCGCAGCCCTGCGCATATTCGATGATGAAGACGGTGTGATGAACCGTTCAGTTGTGGATATCGGTGGCGAAATACTCGTGGTAAGTCAATTTACCCTTCTTGCCTCCACAAAGAAAGGAAACAGACCATCTTATATTTTTGCCGCAAGGCCGGAAATATCGGTTCCACTATACGAAGACTTCAAGTCCGTACTCTCATTTCACCTCGGCAAAAACGTAAAGTGCGGCCAATTTGGAGCAGATATGAAAGTGTCGCTTATAAACAACGGCCCCGTCACTATCTGCATCGACAGCAAAAACAGATTTTAACTGAAAACATAAAATATCACTATATGATGAAACAGATTTATAAAGAGGCTCTCGGAATGATTGATTTAACATCCCTCACCTCTACCGATACACATTCAAAGATTGAAGCAATGGTTGAAAAAGTCAATAATTTCAACAATGTATTTC
>JAQUBZ010000025.1 GCA_028686425.1 Bacteroidales bacterium
CGAGGATTGCAGGATCATCGGAAGTAGCAATGTAATTCAAGACATCAACCCAATACTCAACGTTTCCTTTAACATCATAGATGTTTTCAGGGCAATTGTACTTGTCGGCGATAATCTTCTTCATTGTCTTTGCACGATTGTTTGACAAATTCTTGTTGTATGCAACAGATGCTTCAGGAGAAGCCCAACCTTCAATCTTAATCTTGTCAACATCGAAATTAGGACTGTCCAAAGTAGAGAGCAAACTGAGAGCGTCTGCATTTTCAAGATATGATTCTACAGATTTGATACCATTTACAGGAAAATACAATCTGGTCTTGACTGCTCTCTTAGGATCTCTTGCACCGTCACCGGCAACTGCAGGCATGTTAACCCATAGAGGAGCGATAGTAAGAGGGCTCTTCAAATAAGGAATGTCACATACATCTTCAGTTCCGCAAAGTCTCTTGATACAATTAGGATTGTAGGTGGCTTCCTGTGTGGTAATCACAAATTTGCCATTATCCATCCATGCCTCGTAAGGAAGTTGAGAGTTTGTTTTGATAACCAAAGATTCATTCTCTTTCAAAGTGTAGAATCTTACATTGTTAGGGTCACAAACTTTGTAAATAGAGTTCTCAAGCCATCTGTCCGAACCTTTTTTGCCCGGGCCGTTTACTACGATAACTTCAACGAGTTTTTTGTCTTTAGAGTCATTTGCAATAACTGCAGGAGTAATAACAAGTGAAGAACAATTTCCAACAGCATCAGGAGCAACGGTAATTTGATAATTGGTTACAAGAGCTGATGATTGTGAATTAGGAGCCAAATCATTAACGACAACTTCTATTTTGCCGTTGCAAACTTGGAACGTCTCTTTTTGTGCTTGTGCAGAGAATGTTGTAACGAGTACTAATGACATCATTAACAACAGCTTACTCATCATTTTCATTTTGGTTTTGATTTTGGTTATTTTTATAGTTTATAATTATTATACAACCTGTCCAACATAATTGGCTGCGCCAAAGTTAGAAATTTTTTTTAATATTTCATTTTTTATGTTGTACTATTTCGATATTCTTTCGGGGTCTGTCCTGTCTGACGCTTAAAAAACTGTCCGAAAAAGGAAGGATTTGCAAAATTCAGGTAGTCTGAAATCTGCTGAATCGTCATGTCGGTAGTATTGATAAGTACTTTAGCATTGATAATTATAATTCTTGCAATCCATGAAGAAGCTTTCATCCCCGTTGCCGATTTGATCATGGAAGAGAGATACCTCGGAGTGATGCATAATTGAGCTGCATAGTACTCTACGGTCTTTTCTTTGATATAATTTTTTGTGACCAATTCGATAAATTTGTGAAAAATCAACTCTTTTCTCGATTTCTTTTGTTTCTGAACGGGAGTGGATCGCTGGTACATTGCCGCAATTTCAAAACTCAATGCTGTCAGAAAGCTCTTTGCTATCTCCCTGCGGTAAGGATGTTCTGTCCTTTTCTCCTTTTCCTTTATAATTTCCCCCAAAGAGATGATGGTATGTTGATCTTCTTCCGAAATAGAGATACACGGATTGTCCTTTATAAATAGGAAGAGAGAGGTGGGAGCCGGGAAATTTGCAAACAAACTCTGCAAGAATGTCATATCAGTAGCAATGGTATATCCTGAAAAATCATCACTTATTCTTATTCCCCTAAAAATGGAATCATGAAACACGCAGCACATATCTCCCTTATTGAGCACATAAGAGCGTTGATCTATCATTATTTCGCAAGACCCGCAAGTGCATACACATAACCCCTCTCCGGAAATGATTTTAGGAGAAATAGACGTGTCGAACAGGTAGCTGTTACATTCATCTATTGTAAGACATTTATAAAAAGTCTTATCATTGGATGTTCTGTTTTCAAAGGATTCCAAACTTAGTATCTCGCTGATTTTCTGATTCATATTAGAGTATTTTATTTTTCAAATATAGCATATAAGGTACAAATAGAACATTATATAATTTTACAAAAATAATAAAAAAGTACAAATAGAACATTTTTACGCACATTTAAAGTATGACAACATGGCACAAGGGTATCAATTTTGTAAAATCAGAGCCATGCAATCTATAAAATTGAAATCAAAAAAGTTACTTGATATGAGAAAACAATTAATGGTAATCGCTCTTGTCACACTATGTGTTGTGACTTCATGCAAGACAAAGGAAGTGACAAAAGATGTCACTCCTATCGTAAAAGTTGAAAATGTACAAGCCTATGGAGCAAATCCGCAATCGTCGTTTCCCGGTAAGATAAAGGCAAATTCGGATATCAATATTGCGTTTAAAGTCAGTGGAACTATCCGCCGTGTGGCAGTAAGGGAGGGCTCGTTTGTCAAAAAAGGGGATTTGCTGGTAGAAATGGATCCGAGAGACTATCAGATACAATTTTCAGCCACAGAGGCAGAGTACAATCAGATAAAGGGGGAGGCAGAAAGAGTTATTTCGCTGTATGAGAAAAACAGTGTGTCCCAAAATGACTACGAAAAGGCAAAATATGGTCTTGAACAGATTACTGCCAAATATAATGCACATAGAAATGCCCTACAGGACACCAAATTGCGTGCTCCTTATGACGGATTTGTCCAAAAAATAATATATTCGGCCAATGAGACTGTCAGTGCGGGAATGCCCGTTGTCACAATGGTAGGCTCTTCAACTCCTGAGGTTGAGATTAATATTCCTGCGGGGGATTATTATCGCAGAAACGATTTTCAGTCATTCTATTGTACAATAGATTTGTTCAAGGGTGAAAAATATCCCCTCGAACTGATGGGAATTAATAAAAAGGCCAATGCCAATCAGCTGTTCACCGCTTATTTTCGCATGAGTATTCCGAAAGGGCTCCAGACTCCGACTCCCGGCATGGCTGCCACTGTTGTTATTAATTATAAGGACAACAGTCGAATGCAGACTATTATTCCGATTTCGGCTCTTTTGAGCAAAGGAGATACTTCCATGGTCTGGGTATATGACGAGCAAAATCAAAGTGTCGGACAGAGGAGGGTATCAGGTCTTGAATTTTGCAAAGATGGCAAAGTCATTGTATCTGAGGGTATTTCTCAAGGTGACAAAATCGTGACAGCTGGAGTTCACAGTCTGTCGGATGGAATGAAAGTGAAATTGCTGCCTCAAAAGTCAACCACTAATGTCGGAGGGTTGTTGTAATGGATATAAGTAAATGGGCATTAGACAATAAAAAGCTTGTCTATTTTGTAATTGCAGCTCTTTTGATCGGAGGCGTTTATGCTTTCGACAATATGAGCAAGCTGGAAGACCCCGAAATAAGGGTGAAGCAGGCGATGGTGGTTACCACTTATCCGGGAGCTTCTCCCCATCAGGTAGAACTCGAAATAAGTGACGTTCTCGAAAAAAATATCCGCTCGATGGGACGTCTCGACCATGTCACGAGCCGTTCGATGAATGATGTTTCGATTATTGAAGTGGGATTGTCAACTCTGGTTCCCGACTCTGAGACGGAACAAATGTGGGACTTGCTCAGACGCAAAGTCAATGATGCTCAAAGTTCGTTGCCGGGTGGTGCCGGAAAGTCTGTTGTCATGGATAATTTCGGAGATGTGTATGGGATGTTCTATGCCGTAACCAATGACGGATATACCGACAAGGAGTTAAACGACTATGTAGAGTATATCAAACGTGAGATTTCAACAGTTGACGGAGTGTCGGATGTCATAATATACGGGGAGCGTAAAGATTGTATCAATATCGATCTTTCTCAAGAAAGAATGGCCAATCTGGGGATACATCCTCTCGAAATACTGTCAACTCTCAATGATCAGAATAAAACGGCATATTCGGGATATTATAACAGCGGTAATCAGAGAATAAGGGTAACGGTTAATGACCGATACCGCTCTGTAGGGGATATTGGAGACATACTGCTTCAGGGACACGAAAAAGACCAGCTCAGACTGAGAGATATAGCCACTATTTCGATAGGTCATGAGGAGCCTCTCAGAAATGAGTTGTTATATGACGGACATGAATCTTTGGGCCTCTGTATTTCTGCTCAAAACGGTACAGACATCACAAAAGTGGGAAAGAAAGTGGACAATAAGATAGAAGAGCTCAAATCGAATGTGATACCTGTGGGAATAGACTTTCATAAAGTGTTTTATCAGCCAGAAAGGGTAAATGCGGCTTTGCAATCGTTTTTGTGGAATCTTCTGATGTCTGTTGTGATAGTTGTATTAATCCTGATGCTGACCATGGGATTTCGCAGCGGAATGATTATCGGATTCAATCTGGTGATTATAGTGCTGGGTTCATTGTTGATACTCAATGTGTTTGACGGTACTTTGCAAAGAGTGTCTCTCGGTGCTTTTATTCTTGCGATGGGTATGTTGGTTGATAATGCAATTGTGATTCTTGACGGTATTCTTGTGGACAACAAGCGCGGCAGACCTCGAAAAGAGACTTTGACGGCTATCGGAAAGAAGACGGCCATGCCGTTACTCGGAGCGACGGTTATTGCCATTCTGGCATTTTTTCCGATATTCATGTCTCCGGATATGGCGGGCACGTATGTCAGAGACTTGTTTATAGTTCTTGCAGTGTCATTGCTTCTGAGTTGGATTCTTGCTTTGATTTTTGTTCCGATTCAGGCCGACAGAATGCTTGACAGGATGAAAAAGGTAAAAG
The DNA here is from genome assembly GCA_028686425.1 of Bacteroidales bacterium. Lineage (GTDB taxonomy): Bacteria > Bacteroidota > Bacteroidia > Bacteroidales > UBA932 > Cacconaster. The sequence goes on from JAQUBZ010000025.1 coordinate 4,685, forward strand.
AAGAAAAAGATCCGTTTGAAAGCAACAAGTTCTACATTGCGTTGAGAAAAGTGCTTTCCTGGACCCTGTGCCACAAAACAGTCACCATTGCAGGAGCATTGGTATTGGTTGTATCGAGTATTTTCTGCTACAGATACCTGCCTCAGGGCTTTTTCCCCGATATGAGTTATAATCAGTTATATATAGAGTACAATCTGCCTGACGGATCAAATACCGAAGAAGTCAAACATGATTTGGCTCAAATCGAGGCGTATCTTCATTCTCGTGAAGATGTGACACATGTCACTACTTCTATAGGCGGCACTCCTGCAAGATATAACCTTGTCAGAAGCATTGCCACTCCATCTCTGTCATACGGAGAATTGATAGTTGACTACACCTCTCAAAAAACATTGGTGGCATCCATAGAAGAGGTTCAGAATTATCTGAATGACAATTATCCACAAGCTTATGCGAGGGTAAAGAGATATAACCTGATGTACAAAAAATTTCCGATAGAGGTTCAGTTTACAGGACCTGATCCTGCTGTTTTAAAGGATCTTACGGCTCAGGCGCAACAAATTATGAAAGAAAGTCCCAAGACAAGAATGGAATGTTCGGATTGGGAACCTCAAGTGCCGGTAATGGTGGTGGACTACAGTCAGCCGATAGCTCGTGAACTCGGCATGACACGCTCGGATGTTGCCACATCGCTTCTGTCAGTGACAGAGGGTATTCCCACTTCAACATTTTATGACGGCAATCATCGTCAGACCATATATTTCAGGGGAGTGGATGACAATGGAAATTCTATTGAGGATTTGACAAACACATCTGTGTTCAGTATGATACCGCCCGTTCAAAATATTGGCAAAAATGACTTGGTGGGACTTGTTACAGGGGCTGTTGACAAGGAGGATATAATACAAGATATGTTGAGAACAGTTCCGTTGTCCCAGGCAACCAACGGGATTAATATCGAGTGGCAGGATCCTGTCATTATTCGTACTGACGGGGAACGGGCCATGAAAGCTCAATGTGAGGCTGCTTTCTCGGTGGGAGCAGAGGCTGCCCGTCAGAGTATTGCCGAGCAGATAGAGTCTATTCCACTTCCGGAAGGGTATCAGATGTCATGGGAGGGTGAATATAAGGCAAGCAGCCAATCAACCAAATATCTTTTCAAGGGATTTCCTCTGGCAATCATCTTGATGATAATGATTCTACTGCTATTGTTCAAGGATTATAAAAAGCCTGCTATCATTATATGTTGTATCCCGCTTCTGCTTGTGGGGGTCGTATTCGGAGTACTTGCATCGGGCAAGATGTTCGGATTTGTCGCCATAGTCGGTGTGCTGGGTCTGATAGGGATGATTATCAAGAACGGAGTGATTCTGATGGATGAGATTAAGCTGCAGCTTGATTCCGGAGTGGAACCGATGAAGGCTCTTCTCGACAGTTCTTCCGTCAGATTCCGCCCTGTGATGATGGCTTCTCTTACCACGATTCTCGGAATGATACCCCTTTTGAGAGATGACCTGTTTGGATCTCTTGCCGTTACCATAATGGGCGGTCTTCTGGTCGGGACACTGATTACTTTGATATTCATTCCGGTCCTTTATGCAGTATTTTTCAACATCAAAACCAACAAGAAATGAAAAGACATATACTAATAATATCATTATTGACAATAAGTTGCAGCGTGTTTGCCCAAGATGTATATACCCTTGACAAATGCAGGGAAATGGCGACATCCAACAATACTTCAAACAGTATAGCAAAGGAAAATATAGCAAAAGCCCAATATACATTAAATAGTTATAGGGCCAATTATCTGCCTAAATTTTCAGTGGCAGGGACATATATGTACTCCAATCAGACTTTTTCCAAAACGATAACCGGAGGATATTTGCCCACATTTGTTCCGGACCCCCAGACAGGAGCTCTCACTCCCAATATTTTAGGAATGGGCCCGGACGGAAGTATAATATTCAAGGAATATGCCTATATGCCGGATATCCCTTTTGAATTGAAATTCGATGGGATTTATAATTTCAGGATTTCTGTCGAACAGCCTATTTTTATGGGAGGTAAAATAGTGGCTGCCAATAAGATGGCATCTATCGGCAGAGATGTTTCGCGGTTGCAGCAGACACTTACGCGCTCACAGGTTATCGAAGAGTGTGACAAGGCGTATTGGACTTGTGTAAAGGCCGGACAGATGCTTGTTCTGGCTCAAAAATATTGTGATATGTTGAATGAGCTCTCCAAAAATGTGGAAAATGCCGTTAATGTCGGAATGGTTCACAACAAAGAGCTGTTGACGGTACGAGTGAAGCAGAATGAGGCAGAACTCTCCCTCAGAAAGGCTCAAAACGGAGTGCGCCTTGCCACAATGAATCTGTGTTACACTATCGGCATCCCAATGACCTCTAAAATAGCAGTTGCGGACTCATTTGAGGGAATGGAACAAGCCATAATTCCGGATGGTGTGGATATATCGTCACGTCCCGAATATGCTATGCTTTCAAAGCAGGTTGATTTGAAAAAATATCAGGAACGTCTTGTCAGGAGCGATTATCTGCCCAATCTCGGAGTGATGGCAATGTACGGCTACACAAATGGAGTGAAGTTAAACAATGAAAAGATTATTGATGGAAGCAGTGTTGTGGCTCTTGCTTCTCTGAAAATACCTATTTTTCATTGGGGAGAGGGATATAACAAGATAAGGGCAGCCAAATCAGAGAGAAAGATAGCTCAGATGCAGATGGATGACCTCTCAAGGAAAATGGAATTGGAGGCCAATCAGGCTATGAATGCAATGGATGAGGCTTTGTTTGAAGTTACAATGACCCGCAAATCCCTCTCTCAGGCAGAAGAGAGTATGAAGGTCTGCAAAGATCAGTACGAAGTCGGTCTTGAAACACTTGCAAATTACCTTATGTCCCAGACCTCATGGCAAAAAGCCTATGCCGACTATATTGCGGCACAGGCTGATTTGCAGTTAAGTAAGACTGTTTATTTAAAAACGATAGGAAAATTATAATCTGTTCTTTTCCCTTTTTTGAAGTTGTTTGGTGATACGTGTCAGCACTTGTTCTATGCTGTATTCGGGTTCGATGATATTATATTCTTCCCAGAAATTGTCATCTTTAAAGTCGGATACCTTGTCGAGAGTGATGTCGTTGTATTTGACACGTTTGTCGTAAGGAATTTTGTAATCGTTGTCTGAATATTCTGTGACAGCCATTTCGGATACTATGGTGTATGTGTCTTTAAACAGCTTTCTGTCCCATTTGGAATCGAATTTCAACTCAGAGCGGCAATAGTTGAACAACCATTTTCCGTTTATCTCTTTGTATTGTACGATGTACTTCGCATACAGGAATTTGGCTTTCATGCCGGCAGGTTTTTTCTTGAGAAGAAGGTCAATTGCCTGATCCGGGTATTCTTCAACGTTCATGCTGAACTCTATGCGAGTGATGGCAAGTGATTTCTCTTCAATGTACAGTTTTCCGCTGAAGAGCATCTGCTCATCTCCGGGATTCTGTTGAAAAAATACTATGTGATGATTTTTGCCATCTATCACGGTAGTCTGACCCTTTGTGAATGTATAATGATTTCCGATGAGAGCCCTGTCAACGCCAAGGAATGGATATTTTGCAATGTCTATGTCAAGTGCCGATTTCATTCCTCCTCTGAATTTGACAAACAGAGTATCTATTTTTTTTGTGTCAACACTTCCTCTTCCCTTGAAAATGGCGATTTGGTCTTTGCTGCCGTAATTGTTGTACGGAGCCTTATTGATATCCAAAACGGCCTCTGTAAGAGTTACATAAGATCTACCTTTCTTAATCATTTCACGATAGTAGCTTGTCATCTGCATATTGTGTGACGGATAGTTGTCCGAGATTTTTGCTAAAGCCTGACTGACAAGCCCGAGTCCGTCCGAAATATTAATATGTACCGGATTAAGATTGTAAACAATGGCTTTTAGGGCGATTATATTATCTTTCCCTGATAATAGTGTGCGAATCGAGGTCCCTTTTGATGTATATCCAAGGTATGAAACAATAACTGATTCATCGATATACTTAACGGGAAATTTCAATTGGAAATAACCTTCGCCATTTGTAACAATACTTATTACGCGATTAGACAAGTAAACTGATGCAGAGGCCAGCGGTTCGTTAGTTTCCAAGTCCGTAACTTTGGCCGAAACGGTTAAATATTCCGGACTCTGGGTTGTGAGGATAATGTAGTTGTTTTCATAAACATATTTTAAGTTGGTATTGTTCAATGCCTCAACAAGACATTGTGCAACGGTTTTACGGATGGGAGAGATGGTAACTTTTGAGTTAATATCCACATCTTCAGTACTATAAACAAACAAATAGTGACTTTGTGCTTCCACTTGTTTGATGAAAGAGGCAAGGGTTATGGTATTACCCGTTATGGTGACCTGGTCATCCTGAGAAGCAACTGCGTTGATCCCGAAAGAGCAAGTACACAAGGCCGCAAATAATAGTGATAGGATAATTCGTTTCATGAGATGATAATGTTGTTGTTATCAAATTCAAGCCGAAATTTGTAAATCTTCTTCAATGTCTTAAGAATGCCTTCTATTCCATCTTCAAGACGTACTTTTCCGCTGAATTTGTGATGTTTGAGGGATTCGTTTTCAATGGTCACCGTTGTTCCGAAATAGAGCTCGAGCCTCTTTGTTATCTCGTCAAAAGCTACATTGTCAAAAGAATAAATCCCATTGTGCAATTGTAGAAAATCGGTATTGAGGAGCGGGGTCCTTACAACAGATCCCGATTCCGCTATTATTGATTGATTTTTTTTCAGTTTGTAAGATTTGTTTGCAGTGGGAGCATAAACTGTTACAGAGCCATCCACAAGATCGGTTCTGAACAAATCATTGTTATATGCGAACACATTGAATTTTGTCCCTGTAACCTTTATGTCATAGTTTACGGTACCGACTATAAAAGGAATCTCCTTATTGGGGGCCACTTCAAAAAATGCTTCTCCCTTCAGTTCCACTCTCCGCTGTGGAGCCGTGAAATTGTTGGGATATTTTATGGTAGAATTAGAGTTGAGCCATACGATAGTGCCATCGCTCAATTTGAATGATATATTTTCACCCGGTTGGGCTGTAACCTCAACTGTATATGCCTCCGGCATTTGCGGAATATCGTCCTGACTATTTGTAAATAGCAATAGACACACGCACAGAACAGCTGCTGCCGCAATACTTGCCAAAGCCATCCACCTGAATGATATCTTTCCGTGATGCTTCTTGCCTTCAGTGGCTTTTTTAAATTGCGAAAGATGTAATAAAGCTTTGTCCCGATCCGAAGAACTCTCCATAAGAGATGACAGGGCTGCAATATTTTCATCTGTTAAATAATCTCGCTTCATGTTATTAACTTCTTTCATTTGTTGTGTTCTATTGATTAAACGATTTATAACCCCAATACCACCAATTCTTCTCTGATTTTTTTTAAAGCAATTGCAATCTGATTTTCAACAGTTTTTTCGGAAATTGATAGTAATTCCGCGATTTCGCGGTATTTTTTGCCTTCCACACGGCTTAGCATAAATACGTTGCGACATTTTTCAGGCAATGTGTCTATTACCGATTTGAATGTCCGCTCCATATCAACCTCCGAAGCAAACATTTCACCAATCTGCTCCAATGATTCCATTTTCTGCCGATATTCGTCACGATACTCTTTTTTTACCTTAAGATGGCGCAGATAGTCTATGCACCTGTTCTTGACAAGAGTATAGAGATAAGAGGAGATTGCGGACTGAATTGTGACGGGGATATGTTTCTCCCAGATGGACATAAAAACAGATTGGACGATATTTTCGGCATCTTCCGAAGTATAGACAAAGCCAGCTGCGAATCGGCACAATCGACCGAACCAATCTACATATATTTCATCAAAGTTGTCTTTTGATATTGTCATATAATCCCATTAAGAGCTTTTATGATATGACGATTACTATTGGCAATACCACCAAACAGATATTCAATAAATAATCGCTATTGTCGTTTTATGTAGTTTTCAACGACTTGTGGAAAATTAGCCTGTTCGAGAATGTGTATTTTGGCGGCAAGCATTTCCGGCGTATCTCCCGCTTCTATTGTACATTTTGCCTGAAACAAGGTGACTCCACGGTCGTAGTGCTCATCTATCAGATGGATTGTGATCCCAGACTCTTTCTCCCCCGCCTCAATTACTGCATTATGAACGTTCATTCCATACATTCCTCTGCCTCCGTATTTCGGAAGGAGGGCCGGATGGATATTGATGATTCTGCCTCGGTATGCCGAAATAATGTTTTCAGGCACTTTCAGTAAAAAACCGGCCAATATTATGTAGTCTATATTTAAAGAGACAAGCATCTCTTCAAGGTCTGAAAATTGATTTTTCGTAAACAATCTGCACGGAACATTAAGCTGTTCGGCCCTATGTATTACGTATGCTTTGGGGTTGTTGCAGAAAATCACCGACACCTTAATGTCACCACTTTCATTAAAATGCCTGACAAGGTTCTCTGCGTTGGTTCCTGAGCCGGAAGCAAATATTGCTATATGTTTCATGAGGTTATATGGCTATCGTTGCAAAGTTATAAATTGACTGCCGATATACCAAATAAGATATGAAAATTTGGTTGAGAGAAAAAAAATTATTTACTTTGCATTCTCTTGCGTATGCAAGAATGTGTACAAAATTATTAACTAATTTAATTTAATCATGGAAGATATTACTTCAAAAGTAAAAGCCATTATTGTTGACAAACTGGGAGTTGAAGAGAATGAAGTGCAACCTGCAGCAAGTTTTACTAACGATTTGGGCGCAGACTCTTTGGATACTGTTGAATTAATTATGGAATTTGAGAAAGCATTCGGTATCACTATTCCTGATGAGGTAGCAGAAAAGATTTCCACAGTCGGAGACGCTATCAACTATATCGAGCAGAATACAAAGTAGCACGTATTGATAATAATAGCTGCTAAAACCAAACCATGTTTATAAAAAGAGTTGTAGTAACCGGTATAGGGACCATAAATCCTTTAGGAAATAATGTTGAGGAGTTTTTCTCAAATCTTGACAAGGGGGTTAGTGGTGCGAGGCTTATTGACAGGTTTGATACAACACTTTTTAAGACAAAATTTGCGTGTGAGATTCAGAACTACAATCCTGTAAATTTCGGTTTTGACAGAAAAGAGGAAAGGAAAATCGACAAATACGCACAATTTGCACTTATAGCATCGGAACAGGCATTGAAAGATTGCAATATCGACTTGTCTGTTGCAGACTTGAGGAGAATAGGTGTTATTGTCGGTTCCGGAGTAGGAGGGATCGAGACACTATATGAAGAAATAATGGACTATGTCGAGGGCGAGCCGCCACGATTTAGTCCATTTCTTATTCCAAAAATTATCACAAATATTGCGGCCGGCCTGATTTCAATGAAATACGGCTTCAGGGGCCCTAATTATTCAATCACTTCGGCATGTGCGAGTTCTGCACATGCAATATGTGACGCATGCTCACTTATTCAATTGGGGAAAGCGGACGTAATGCTGACAGGTGGATCCGAAGCTCCGATTGCAGTGCCTTCAATAGGTGGATTTAACTCTTCTCATGCCATTTCCACCAATAATGAAGAGTATCAGAGTGCTTCAAGACCTTTTGACAAGACACGTGATGGTTTTGTGATGGGGGAAGGATCAGGTATTCTTATACTTGAAGAGTATGAACATGCTATCAGAAGGGGCGCAAAGATATATGCCGAGATAATAGGATATGGGTTGACGGCCGATGCGTATCATATCACAGCTCCTCATCCTGACGGACTTGGAGCAAAAGAAGCAATGCATGCTGCACTTGATGATGCCGGGATTGCTCCCGAAGGTGTTGATTATATCAACGTACACGGCACATCTACTCCATTGGGAGATACCATTGAGTTGAAAGCCGTGAAAGAGGTATTTCAAGAAGCTGCCTACAAATTGAACATCAGTTCTACAAAGTCCATGACGGGACATCTTCTCGGGGCGGCAGGTGCCGTTGAGGCACTCTCCTGTATCCATGCAATTCAGTCGGGGATTGTCCCTCCGACCATTAATTTTAAAGTTGAGGATGAGGATATTGACTATAACCTCAATCTTACACTAAACAAAGCTCAGAAACGTGAAGTGAATGTTGCCATGAGCAACAACTTCGGCTTTGGCGGACACAATTCGTGTCTGCTTTTCAAAAAAGTAAAATAATCAGACGATATAATTATTTCAGAACGGTATATGTTATCCGCAACTTGGGATGACGTTCCGATTTTGTGCCGTTCAATGTCCCGAAATAGTAGTTCAGATAATCGGAATAGTAATACGTTTCACTTGTCTGACTATTGGTGTAGGTGATTGTGGGCATCATCCAAATATCGTCCCAACGTGTGATTTTGTCCGTATCTTTTTTGATAAGATTCTGAATATACAATCCGGCATCCGGTCTGTAGCAGAAAGCCGATCGATTGATGGCGCCATTGTTGAGCTTCGTGTCATAAATCTCGGAGATAGGAGAATACATTGTATAGACACTGTCTTCTATTCTCTGACATGGAAACAGATTGGTCGGATAGGTATCATAATCAGTGTATTGCCCCGAATATTCAAATGGAAATTCCATAGTCGCTTTTGCTATGAGGACGTTATTCAAATCAATCCCGTTTTGAGCAGCCCATTTGTCGATGGTGGTTTTCAAAACTTTGGCATCAATATGAGGTTTGATTCCTGAAAGGCCTTCCACATAGACAGTATTGTCAGGTGTGTCTGTTTCAAGATGTTTTGAGCCTGTTTCCACTTTATTCACAACATAATATTTGCCTAATTGGAATGATACGGAAGTATCTCTTCTCTCACCTGCGGCATTAGTTGATGTGAAACTTAAAATTGCATAAGCTGTAGTCAAATCAAGATTATTGATTCTTCCTCCGGTCATTCCTTCCTGAAGGTCGTCAACCTTAAGGTACATTCCGTAAAAACGCTTCATAAATAAGTTGCTGCTGTCCAATTCAGATCTTGTGGCAGTAAACAACTTTTCGCCATACTCCTTTGTGAAGATTACTTTGATGGAGTCTCCCCCCATATAGATGGTGTTTCCGGAAGATATGGGAGTGTGTATATAATCTTTTTCACTTATAGAGTTGTTATAGACATGAGTGGAGTCCAATTCAATGTTCAACGGATAGACATATACATTTTGAGGAATATATTTCTGATCTGATGAAAATGTCTGACGTGAACTGACATAAACCTGCATATACATCTCCTTGAAAACGGGATTTGTCCCGAAATCGATTGAATCTCCGGGAGAGAGAGAAGCGGCTGAGCTTATGCGCAGTGTTCCGAAAGTTTCGGATGCTACAGTACCGATGGTGATAGTGGAGGCAATAGCCGTCTGCAGGCTGTCTGCAGACATAAGTGTCACGGGAAGATCAAATTCGGCAGTCTTGATTGCTATATCTTGATTGGAAGGTACGTATATGGAACCAAGCGTGTTGTCCGTAGTTATACAAGAAGTAAAAGAAGCGATTGCAATAAGCAATGATGCAACAACATAAACCTTACTTTTTTTTGTCATGGGTTTCTAAAAATTTGTCATAAAAAATATTATACTCTTGTATGTATTTTGTATTGTCGGCACTTATTTTAATATATGGCAATACAGGCAATTTGAGATCTTTCTTTATGTAGGATTCTAGTTCCGGATGCAAAGTGTCAGTTCCCATAATTATACCATCGGCATACTGAATTGCTATTTTAGCAAGATTTATGCCATTGGGCTCTTCAAGCATGGATGTATGCTCTTTTTTCAAATTGCCGAACAATAATTTACTTTGAATATCTTCACTGAAAGTCTCTTCAAGGTAGTCGTTGTATATTGAGAGGATGACTTTGCTGTCTGAAAATATAGGGTCGTCATTATAAACATTTTTCAGGTAAATAGGAATTAGATGGGAAATCCACCCCTGACAATGGACAATATCCGGTTTCCACCTCAACTTCTTGACAGTCTCCAATACGCCTCGTGCAAAGAAAATAGCTCTTTCGTCATTATCCTCGAAAAACTTGCCGTCAGCATCTTCATAAATGAATTTTCTGTGAAAATAGTCCTCATTATCAATAAAATATACCTGCATTCTTGCAGAAGATATAGAAGACACCTTGATGACAAGAGGTCTGTCGATATTATTGATAATGATGTTCATTCCTGAAAGACGGATAACTTCGTGCAGCTGGTTGCGTCTTTCATTAATATTTCCATAGCGTGGCATAAAAGAACGAATTTCTTTACCACTTTCCTGTATCCCCTGAGGAAGATACCTACCTACCGTAGATATATCTGATTCAGGCATATAGGGGAATATTTCCGAGTTTACAAAAAGAACTCTTTTAGTTTCTTCCATATGAAAAGTCAATTTTAAAGGCAAATTCAATACAAAGGTAATAATTTTTTTTGATTACCTTTGACGTTGCTTTCAGAGTATGACAAAAAAAGAAAAAAATATTATAGGAAGAAGACTGAGGCATTCCTACCTCTCCTCGGTGATCAGCATAACATTAGTGCTGGTTCTGGTGGGCATGGTAGCCCTTTTTGCCGCAAATGCCCAAAAGGTTTCAAATTTTTTCAAGGAAAACATGGTGGTTTCCGTAATACTCAGACAGACTGCCACAGAACAGGAGGCGGAGCACTTTGTAAAAGAATTGAGTTCAAAGCAATTTGTCAGAGAGGCCGACTATGTGTCAAAAGAGGATGGAAAAAGGGAAATGGAGGAGTTGCTCGGAGCCGATTTTCTCAATGTATTTGAAAGCAATCCCATTCCGATTTCAATCGATTTGAAACTTGACGGCAGTATAGTCACAAAAGACTCTCTTAATGCGGTTAAGCAGCAATTGCTGTCCAACAAGATAGTTGAGGAGGTGGTGTATCAGGAGTCTCTTGTCGAGGCGCTTAATTCCAATCTCAAGCGAATCGGGGCAGTGTTGCTGTGTGTCATCCTGCTGCTGATGTTTATTTCTTTTGTATTAATTAACAATACGGTCAGACTTAATGTCTATTCCAAGCGATTTACTATTCATACCATGCGTCTTGTGGGGGCCAAAAGAAGTTTTATTCGCAAACCGTTTATAAAACAGGCATTTATACAAGGCCTCATTTCAGGACTGCTTGCCTCGGGGCTGCTTGCTGCAGGTCTGTATTGGCTCAGTGTGGAAACCAAGCTGTTTGAGGTTTTGTTTGATATACAAATAATAGCAGCTGTGCTTGCTGCTGTTGTCGTACTCGGAATACTGATTTGCATGATTTCTGCGATGTTTGTTGTAAACAAATTGGTATATCTTTCAACCGATGATTTATATTATTAATGTTAAAACTATAACAATGAGCAATTTTTCACTCTCTTCTAAAAATGTCAGGTTCGTTCTTATCGGCCTGATTGTAATGGTGGCCGGTTACGTATTGATGATTGGCGGAGGCACTTCGGATCCAAATGTGTTCAATTATGATATGTTTGATTTCAGAAGACTTGTCATATCCCCGATATTGGTGATTCTCGGTATAGTGATAGTTATAATCGCCATTATGAAAAAACCGAAAGAGACCAATGAACCCAATCAGACAAAAGAGTCCAAAAACAAATAGACTGAATCATGAATGAATTGCAAGCAATTCTGCTGGGTCTTTTACAAGGTCTGACAGAGTTTCTGCCCGTAAGCAGCAGCGGTCACCTTATCATAGCAAAGCATATTTTCGGCATCGAAACTGAAGATTTGAGTTTTGAAATCGTGGTTCACGCCGCCACGGTGCTCAGTACAATCATAGTGTTCAGAAAGGAGCTGTACCAATTACTTGAAGGATTATTCAAATTCAAATATAATGACCGGACCAAATATGTCTGTATGATACTTGTATCAATGATTCCGGTATTTATAGTGGGGATGTTTTTTAAAGATTATGTTACCGATTTGTTCGGATCGGGATTGCTGATAGTGGGATTGGCCCTTATTGCAACATCGGCTTTGCTGTTCTTCAGTGAAAAGGTCTCTTCCAAAAATAACGAGGAACGCAAACAGATGAACTACAAATCCGCAATGTGGATGGGTTTGGCACAGGCTGTCGCCGTGATACCGGGGTTATCACGTTCCGGTGCCACAATCTCTGCCGGTCTGATGGGCGGAGTTAAAAAAGAAGATGTTGCACAATTCTCTTTTCTCATGGTGTTGATACCCGTGCTTGGAGAGGCCTTTCTGGAGCTTATATGCGGTGGTTTTTCGGCTTCGTCTTCATCAACTGCCGTATTGCCTCTGATTTTGGGATTTCTTGCCGCTTTTGCATCCGGCCTGTTTGCATGCAAAGTCATGATTGCACTCGTCAAGAAAGCTAAATTGAAATGGTTTGCCCTCTATTGTATAGTCGTTGGAATTACCTGTGTAATATGGAATAGCTGTATGTAATTATGGAAATGGGGGAAGCTCAATATTTTTTTGTTTCAGATACGCATCTCGGATTGAAATATGCCGATTCTAAAGAGAGGGAGCGAAGATTTGTCTCTTTTTTAAACTCTTTGCCCAAAGAGACGACAGGACTATATCTGCTTGGCGATATATTCGATTTCTGGATAGAATATCGGAATGTTGTGCCTCGCGGTTTTGTCCGTGTACTTGGGGAATTGGCACGACTGTGCGATGAAGGGGTGGAGGTGTATTTTCTTAAAGGCAATCATGATTATTGGACTACCGACTATCTGAAAAATGAGATAGGCCTCAAGGTGATAGATGAACCTTATATCATCAAAAATATTGAAGGAAAAACATTTTGCCTCGGACATGGGGACGGACTTGGGAAGAGTGATTTTTCTTATAAGCTGATGTCTTTCCTGTTTCGAGACAAATATTGTCTCTCTGCCCTGAAAATGCTCCATCCGCGATGGCTTTTCGATTTTGCCCAGGGATGGTCACTTCGCCGGAGATCCAAATATGAAGGGAATTATTACTTCAGAGGGAAAGATGACCCGATATTTCGGTTTGCAGACCAACTTGGCAGAGACCATCATATAGATTATTATATATTCGGTCATTTACATTCACCTGCCAAGATAGCGATTCCAAGCGGCGGTGTGATGTACATCCTCGGTGATTGGATGAAGAATGACTATTATCTGAATTTTTCCGGAATGAATATTTCGGGTGGATCCTTTCCGAAAATAGAAAAATAGAGATCCGGAAATTCTCCATTCTCCCAATAATCGACCAACTCTTCAAGATCTTTATCTTCCCCGAATTTGTCGTACGGCTTTTTCAGGTCTCCGCCCAATACTTTGGCCACACCCTGCCAAAATCCGGCAGTGGCTCCGCCGAGATATTTTTTCAAGATGTAATACGGAGTGAGACCAACCTCGCGGTCTATCAGGCGAATCATCATCAGCCCCTGCTTGAGAGTGAGATTTTTAAAGATGGGCTCAAAATTGTTGAGTAAATCGTCTTTGAGATTACTCAGGTATTTGTTCTGCTTCCTCTTTGACAGATTTTGTACGGCAAAAAGACTGTCGGTCTTTTGAATGGTCTGACTTACAAATACCGCATAAGGGTAGGCCTTGCTGAAATTATGTACCCTTCTGTAATACTGTGTCCACTCCTTGTCGTTCATTATCTTGCGCGGCCTGACGGTAATCGGGGGAATATCTTCAATATAAATTGTATCTTTTCCCTTGACTACGTAGTTCATGACATACCCTTTTGGTTTGTCGGAATCCTGCCCGTGAAGGGATAATGGTATAAAACTCAGTAGGATAAAAACAAATATCGTGAATATTTTCAGAGTTCTCATATTCTTAAAAAACATCGGCAAAGGTAATATATTATTGAAAAGTTCGGTTAAAATTATTACCTTTGACAGATTAAACTTATTTATACACTATTACACTTATTACAAACTATGTTTGACACTACAATTTTCACGCCCTGGGTTCTTTTCACGGACTTGGGGATTATTTTCGGACTGCTGCTCATCGGCAAGTTCATAAGAGTCAAAGTCAAAATCATTCAGAAATTGTTTATACCGCCAAGTCTTATTGCGGGTATTCTCGGTCTCGTTTTCGGTCCTAACGGACTTGACTGGCTGCCGCTCTCTACCAATACGGCGATTTATCCGGCTATTCTTATAGCTGTCGTATTCGGGGCTCTTCCTCTTGCCTCACCTAAATTCACGGTAAAGGAGGTTGCCAAAAGGGTTGGTCCCATGTGGGGATATGCTCAATTGGGAATGCTGATGCAGTGGGCAATCATGGGATTGTTCGGAATACTCGTCCTGAAAATGATCTGGCCTAACCTTAATTCTGCGTTCGGGGTGATGCTTCCTACCGGTTTTTACGGAGGGCATGGTACTGCTGCGGCTATAGGCTCTGCATTTGAGGGGCTTGGGTGGGATGAAGCCACGAGTCTCGGCATGACCACTGCGACCATCGGTGTTATTGTTGCAATTGTCGGAGGCTTGTTTTTTGTTAAAAATGCCGCAAGGCACAAACAAACATCATATATCTCCGATTTCGACAATCTTCCAAATGAACTTAGAAGCGGTCTGCTGCCTAAGGACAAGAGAGAATCTTCGGGAGAGATTACCACTTCGCCTATTTCCATAGATTCGTTTACATTTCACCTCGCATTGGTAATTATTGCCGCTTTCGGCGGGTATCTTATCAGCAAAGGGGTGAAAATGTGGTATCCGAAGTTGGAGCTGCCCGTATTCAGCTGTGCATTTATCGTGGGGCTGATTATGAAAAAAATATTCGATAAAGTGAAAGTCTCCGAATACATAGATCCAAAGACCACCAATACCATCAGCAGCTGTTCTACCGACTTGCTTGTGGCTTTCGGTGTGGCTTCCATCAAGTTGGGAGTTGTTGTAAAATATGCTGTTCCACTGATAGTTCTGCTTGTCGTGGGTATTGTGGTAGTATATTATATAGTATTCTTCTTCGGCAAGCACCTTCACAGAAAAGATTGGTTCGAGAAGTCAATCTTTGCATGGGGATGGTGGACCGGATCCATGGCGATGGGTATCGCATTGTTGAGAATTGTCGATCCTAAGATGCAGAGCAAAGCGATGGATGATTATGCGCTTGCATATCTTCCTTGCGCCCCTGTAGAAATATTGCTGATTACGTTCGTCCCGATTCTGTTTATGAACGGGATGGGATTATGGCTGATGCTCGGATGCCTCGTCCTGTCATTCCTGATTATATTTCTGGCACGTAAAATCGGATGGTGGATTCCTAAGGCCGAAGTTAAAGCACGTGATAATCATGAACAAATTTAAACTGATTGGAGCCGCAATAGTTGTGATTGTTGCGGCTTCATTTACCGTTCAAAGCGATAAAGAACTTGCAGAACATGCCGACAGGCTGCATAAAGTCATATTCTCTGTCGATACTCATACAGATACAGCCATACATATCAATCATCCCAAAGGAAAAGTTGATGCTGACGGCAATTGGGACGGACAGGTTTCATTTTCCAAAATGAAAGAGGGAGGCCTCGATGCCTGCTTCTTCGCTATTTTTCTAAGTCAGGGACCCCGGGATGTCGAAACTCTCAAGAAGGAGACTCAATACGCTATAGATGAGATCAATCTGTTTAAGGAATATGTAAATAATCACAGCGATGAAGCTGAAGTGGCATATTGCGCCGATGATCTGTACAAAATCAAAAATAAAGGTAAATCCGTTGTTATTTTTGCCATAGAGAACGGATATGCACTTGGAAAAGATATAAAGAATGTAGAGATGTTTGCCAAGATGGGAGTCAAGGCGATTACATTGTCACACAACTATAATAATGATATTTGCGATGCATCACGCGATAGCGTTGCAGAATGGCACGGTTTGTCACCTTTCGGATATGAAGTGGTCGGAGAGATGAACAGATGCGGAGTGATTGTGGACGTGTCGCACACATCTACCGAGACATTGTTTGATTGTGTCAAGGCAAGTGCGGCCCCTGTTATTGCAACCCACTCATGTGTGTGGAATATCAAAGACCATCCGCGCAACCTTAAGGATGACGAAATCAAGGCAATTGCGTCAACAGGAGGACTTATTCAGGTTACTACCGGTCGCTGGGCTCTCTCCTGGCTGCCTAATGAGCAGGTCAACGTTTCTACAATGTGTGATCACATCGAATACGTAAGAAATCTTGTCGGGGTTGAACATGTCGGGGTTGGTACCGATTTTGACGGCGGAGGTGGAATGAACGGTCTTGAGGATGCCACTAAAATGAAAAATATCACTATCGAACTTCTCAGACGCGGTTGGTCGGATGAAGATCTGAAACTGTTCTGGGGAGACAATTTTATAAGAGTATTAAGACAAGTTGAAAAAATCGCAAAAGAAGCAGCCGCGAATTAGCTCTTTGCTGTTCGTCTGCGTTTTGATGCTTTTGGCAGTTTCATGTAAATCTGCCACAGAAGAGGAAACAGTCAATGACGGAAGTGATTTAAATACTTCTGTTGTTGGTGTTATGACCGGTTCTCTCGGAGAGATGTATCTCATAGATAACTATCCCGGGGCTACTTTACAATGTTATGATGACATAACAGATGCTGTTGCCGCACTGAAATACGGTAAAGTCAAGTATGTAATGACGGCATACACCAATGCGGTAAATGCCATAAAGCGAAATCCCGAACTCGCTATTCTGCCGCATAATTATACAAACGAGGGCGCTGTCGTTGCGTTTCCAAAGGGGACAAACAGCGAACTTCGTGACCGGGTCAATGTTGTGTTGAGTCGATACAGAGAAGACGGTACTTTGGATAGCATTGTCAATCGGTGGATAAACGCCCCTCTCGGGCAATATCCCGATATCGACGTTCCTCAAAATAAAGATGGAAAAGTGCTGACAGTAGGTATTTCGGCCAGCAGGGAGCCGATGTGCTTTATAAAAGATGGCAGGATTTCCGGACTTGATTGTGAACTTATAAGCCGAATTGCATACGAACTTGGTTACAGGCTCCAATTTATGGATATGAAATTTGCCGCGCTTGTGACCTCCCTTGCTTCAGGAAGGGTCGATGCCGTAATATCCAACTTTACGGCTACTGCCGAGAGGGCAAAGGCCGTGGATTTTTCGGAGGAGTATTTCCTGAATCCTCAAATCCTTATGAACAGAGTTTCGGTTTCTGACAGTATTGTGGTTGTGTCGGAAAGAAGTTGGTGGAGCAGGATGGAGGAGAGTTTTCAGAGCAATCTTGTGGCGGAAAAAAGATATTTGCTTATCCTTAACGGATTGAAAGTTACATTTATCATTGCAATTCTTTCCGCAATTTTAGGAACAATCCTGGGTGGATTTATATGCTTTATGAGGATGAGTTCCAATAAGATAGTAAAAGGTATAGCCAAGACTTATATTGACCTTCTGAGAGGAATACCTCACGTGGTGCTCCTTATGATAATGTTCTATATAGTCTTTGCTTCGTCCGGTCTGAGCGGAGTTGTGGTGGCTTCGATAACATTTGCAATGAATTTTGCCGCGTATGTGTCCGAAATGTTCAGAACCTCGATTGAGAGTATCAGTCCCGGGCAAAATGAAGCCGGACTTGCCATGGGATTCGGCAAAGTCGGGTCATTTGTATATATAGTGTTGCCTCAGGCTATGGAAAGAGTACTTCCAATATATAAAGGTGAGTTGATCTCTCTTGTCAAAATGACTTCCATTGTTGGGTATATAGCCGTTCAGGATTTGACCAAAGCCGGTGATATAATACGAAGCAGGACGTTTGATGCTTTCTTCCCTCTTATCATGGTGGCAATAATATACTTTCTCCTTGCGTGGCTGCTCGGCTATTTTCTGGGCAGAATCAAGGTGGGCAAAATTCACAGATAACTCGGTCAAAAATGGAGGTTTTTTAAAAACTTGCAATTTTGTAAAGGATTGAAAATAGCAGATTTGACTGCTATTTTTTTTGGTCGAAAATAATGCAAAAAAATATCAAAAAAAGTTTGCTATTCAATTATTTTAGCTATCTTTGCAACTCGTGTTTTATGCCTGTTTTAGGCTAAAGCGCTGAATAAAAGGAGTTTAGAAATATTAAACTATAAGAAAATGTTACAACCGAAAAAAACCAAATTTAGAAGGCAGCAGAAAGGCCGCATGAAAGGGGTTGCCCAAAGAGGTAGTCAATTGGCTTTCGGCTCTTTTGGTATCAAGACCATGGAGAGTTGCTGGCTTACAGGCCAACAAATCGAGGCTGCTCGTCAAGCTGTAGTTCGTTACATGAAACGTGAAGGAAAGATTTGGATTCGCGTTTTTCCGGATAAACCTTATACCAAGAAGCCGGCCGAAGTCCGTATGGGTAAAGGTAAAGGTAATCCTGAAGGATTCGTTGCTCCTATCACTCCGGGCCGTATGCTAATTGAAGCTGAAGGTGTTCCATTGGAAATTGCTAAAGAAGCTCTCCGTTTGGGCGCACAGAAGTTGCCTATTACTACCAAGTTTGTAGTAAGAAGAGATTATGTTGAATCTTAATAATGGAAGAAAATGAAGACAAAAGAAATACGTGAAATGTCCGTAAGCGATTTACGCGATCGCATTGAAGCTGAAAAGCAAAACTTAAATCACATGAAGATGAACCATGTGATCTCTCCATTAGAAGATACTTCTAAGATTAAAAAATCAAGAATCGATATTGCAAGAATGATTGCTATATTGGCTCAAAGGGAAAAACAGAACTAAAATAGTTGTCCTATGGAAAGAAATCTTCGTAAAGAAAGAATCGGGATCGTGGTAAGCAACAAAATGGATAAGTCTATTGTAGTTGCCGTTAAAATAAAAGAAAAACATCCTATTTACGGCAAGTTCGTAAGTAAAACCACTAAGTTTGTCGCTCAAGATGATAAAAATGAATGCAGTGAAGGTGATACCGTACGCATTATGGAAACTCGTCCGCTGAGTAAAACCAAACGTTGGAGATTAGTAGAAATCGTTGAAAAAGTTAAATAGCCATGATACAACAAGAATCACGTCTGATGGTGGCAGATAACAGTGGAGCAAAGGAAGTTCTTTGCATCCGTGTTTTAGGCGGTACACGCCGTCGTTATGCCGGAGTTGGCGACAAAATCGTTGTTGCCGTTAAAAGTGCTATCCCCGGTGGTAACACTAAAAAAGGTGCAGTTTCAAATGCTGTCGTAGTTCGTACCAAAAAAGAGATTCGTCGTGCAGATGGTTCTTACATTCGCTTTGATGACAATGCCTGCGTATTGCTGAGCAAACAAGGCGAAGTTGTCGGAACCCGTATTTTTGGTCCGGTAGCTCGTGAGTTGCGCGATAATTATATGAAAATCGTCTCATTAGCCCCTGAGGTATTATAAGGAGTAAGATTATGAAAAAATTACACATAAAGAAAGGTGATACGGTATATGTAAATGCCGGGAACGACAAGGGTAAGACCGGAAAAGTTCTTGAGATTATTACAGATAAAGATCGCGCCATAGTTGAGGGAGTCAACATGGTAAGCAAACATACCAAGCCAAGTTCAAAAAACCCACAAGGTGGTATTATTAAACAAGAAGCAGGCATTCATGTTTCAAACCTTCAAGTAGTTGACCCTGTTAAGGGTGGAGCTACCAAGATTGGCCGCAGAGTCAATGATAAAGGCAAACTTGTTCGCTATGCTAAAAAATCAGGAGAGGAGATTAAGTAATGGCAAAGGAAAAGAAAACCGCAGCGGCAGTTCCTGCCGGCCCGACAATGGCTCAGATAAATTATATTCCTTCATTGCAAAAGAAATATAAAGAGGAAATTATCGGCAAATTGATGAAAGAATTCAATTACTCATCAATCATGCAAGTTCCCAAACTGATAAAGATTACCATTAATGAAGGTGTTGGCTCTGCAACTCAAGACAAGAAGCTTGTTGAGGTTGCTCAGGAAGAGTTGACAACCATTACCGGTCAAAAAGCTGTTCAGACATCTTCAAGAAAGGATATTTCCAACTTTAAACTTCGTAAAGGCATGCCTATCGGTGTTAAAGTTACCCTTCGTTCTGTAAAGATGTACGAATTTCTTGAAAGACTTATTGCAGTTTCTCTTCCTCGAATCAGAGATTTTAAAGGTATCTCTGAAAATTTCGATGGCAGAGGCAACTATACTCTTGGCGTTAAAGAACAAATTATTTTCCCTGAAATAGATATTGATAAGATAACTAAAGTATTGGGAATGGAAATCACATTTGTAACTTCAGCAACAAAGGACGAAGAAGCTTATGCTTTACTTCGTGAATTCGGATTACCTTTTAAAAATATTAAGCACAATTAGGTATGGCAAAAGAATCAATGAAGGCACGCGAAGTAAAACGCGCAAAGTTATGTGCCAAATATGCAGAGAAACGCAAAGCCTTAAAAGAAGCCGGTGATTGGGCAGCTTTGGATAAACTTCCAAAGAACTCGTCTCCATGCAGACTTCACAACCGTTGTTCACTTACCGGTCGTCCAAAAGGTTACATGCGTACTTTCGGCATCAGCCGTATTCAATTCCGCGAGATGGCAAGTCAAGGCCTTATCCCGGGAGTGAAGAAAGCAAGTTGGTAGTATATTACAATTAACTAAAATATTAACATTGGATATCGGGCGTCTTTGTGACGTCGATTCTACAAAACAAATTAAAAATGACTGATCCAATCGCAGATTTTCTAACAAGGATTCGTAATGCATATCTTGCAGGTCACAGGACCGTAGAGATTCCTGCATCGAAGATGAAAGTTGAAATGACCCGTATTCTTCATGAAAAAGGGTATGTACTTGCCTATAAGGTCGTTGAAGGTAAGCCTTGCAACACCATTAAAATCGCCCTTAAGTATCATCCGGATACTAAAAAGCCGGCTATCAAGAAAATTATCCGTATCAGCTCTCCAGGTTTGAGAACATACACAGACGTTGCAAGTATGCCACGTGTATTGAACGGCTTGGGAATAGCTATTTTATCAACTTCAAAAGGCATTATTTCCGATAAGGAGGCCAAAACCCTGAATGTTGGTGGAGAAGTAGTATGCTACGTATATTAATTGTTAATAATTTAAAATAATCAATAATGTCAAGAATTGGAAAATTACCTGTACACCTGCCATCCGGAGTCGTTATTACAATTGACAAAGGTAACGTGGTAAAGGTTAAAGGCCCACTCGGAGAATTGTCGCAGAAAGTAGATCCGGACATAGAAGTATCCGTTGATGGGGGAGTTCTTACAGTTAAACGTCCGACAGACCAACCACGCCACCGTTCACTTCACGGTCTATACCGTGCTTTGATACATAACATGGTAGTAGGTGTTTCTGAAGGTTACACTGTAAAACAAGAATTAGTCGGAGTAGGTTATCGTGTTGAAGTAAACGGTCAGATTATGACTTTCAGTTTGGGCTTCTCTCACGATATTCAGTTTATGCTTCCCAATGAGGTTAAAGCTGAAGCTGAGCCGGTAAAGAAGGGTGCCAACCCTGTATTAGTATTGAAAAGCTACGACAAACAACTACTTGGTATGGTAGCTGCCAAAGTGCGCTCATTACGTAAACCTGAACCATATAAGGGCAAAGGTATTAAGTTTGTAGGTGAACAACTTCGTCGTAAAGCCGGTAAGTCGGCCAGCGCTAAATAATAGGAGATAAAGTTATGGCATTGACTAAAATAGAAAGAAGAAAAAGAATTCACTACCGTATTCGCAAAGTTGTCAACGGTACAGCCGAAAGACCAAGAATGGTAGTGTTCAGAAGCAATAAACAGATTTATGTGCAAGTTATCGATGACCTTAAAGGTGTTACTCTTGCAGCTGCTTCTTCCAATGATAAAGCATTGGTTGAACAATGTAAAGGTAAGACGGGAATTGATGCTGCCAAAGTCGTTGGTAAGGCGATTGCAGAGCGTGCAATTGAGAAAGGTATCTCAACAGTCTCTTTTGACCGTGGAGGTTATCTGTATCACGGAAGAGTTAAAGGTTTAGCTGATGCTGCTCGCGAGGGTGGCTTAAAATTCTAAGAGATATGGCAGATATTAATGTAAAAAAAGTAAAAACAACCGATCTTGAATTGAAAGACAGATTGGTGGCTGTTCAGAGAGTGACCAAAGTAACAAAAGGTGGACGTCACTTCAGTTTTGCAGCAATAGTTGTCGTTGGAGATGAGAAAGGTGTCGTAGGATACGGTCTTGGAAAAGCTAACGAAGTAACTACTGCTATTTCAAAAGGTATTGAAGATGCAAAAAAGAATCTTGTAAAGATTCCTTTGAACAAAAAAACTATTCCTCATGAACAAGAAGCCAAATTCGGCGGAGCAAAAGTATTCATGAAACCTGCAGCTCCCGGAACAGGAGTAAAGGCCGGTGGTGCAATGCGTGCCGTATTTGAATCGGTAGGAGTAAGTGACGTTCTTGCAAAATCAAAAGGTTCATCAAATCCTCACAACTTGGTAAAGGCTACTGTTGCCGCTTTAACAGAGATGCGCGATGCATATACTGTTGCCGGTCTTCGTGGTATTCCAATGAGCAGGGTATTTAAAGGATAAGGAGGAAGAACAATGACAAAAGTTAAAGTAACTCAGATCAAAAGCAGGAGCGGTGCTACTCAAAGGCAAATTGCAAACCTGATTTCCCTTGGACTTCACAGAATGCATGAAACTGTTGAGATTGAACTCAACCCCGTTAATAAAGGTATGATTGAAAAAGTTCTTCACCTTGTAGAAGTTGAAGAAGTAAAGTAATGGAGGAAAATAGATGAAACTACATAATCTAAAACCCGCAGAGGGTTCCAAAGGAAGAGTAAAGCGTGTTGGTCGTGGTCCTGGTTCAGGACATGGCAAGACTGCTACTCGTGGTAGCAATGGTGCTCAGGCACGTGCAGGCTATTCTCACAAAATCGGCTTTGAAGGTGGTCAGATGCCTATTCAGAGACGTCTTCCCAAATTTGGCTTTAAAAATCCAAATAGAGTTGAATATAAGGCAGTTAACCTATCAACTTTACAAACATTGAGCGAAAAGCATAATGTGACAGTAATTGATGTTGACGTGCTAAGAGCTGCCGGATTGGTTTCCAAAAATGATTTGGTAAAAATTCTTGGAAATGGTCAGCTTTCAGTCAAACTTGATGTTACCGCTAATGCATTCTCCGAATCTGCAACTAAGAAAATTGAAGATTTAGGGGGCAAGGTGACTAAAATCTAAGCCTTATGAAAAGACTTATCCAAACATTAGTAAACATTTTTAAGATTGAAGAACTTCGCAAGAGAATTCTTTACACGTTGGGATTGATATTGATCTATCGTTTAGGTAGTTTCATAGTACTTCCAGGTATTGATGCTTCTCAATTGGCGAATTTGCAAAATCAGTCATCTGAAGGTCTTGTCGGCCTGTTGAATATGTTCTCAGGTGGTGCTTTTGGAAATGCTTCAATTTTTGCGTTGGGCGTTATGCCTTATATCTCAGCATCCATCGTTATTCAACTTCTGGGTGTCATGTTTCCGTTTTTCCAACGTTTACAGCGTGAGGGAGAAAGCGGACGCAGAAAAATGAATCAATATACACGTTACCTCACAATTGTTATTCTTGCAATCCAGGGTCCTGCCTATATGGCAAACCTCAGATACCAATTGCCTGCCGAGGCCTTTGTTTCAACAATGGGCAGCGGACTTTACGGCGCTTTTGCAACGTTGATACTTATTGGAGGTACCATGTTTGTTATGTGGTTAGGTGAACGTATTACAGACCGCGGCATTGGTAATGGTATTTCCCTAATCATCATGGTCGGAATCATCGCACGCCTCCCAATGGCTTTGCAAATCGAATTTATGGAGAAATTCAACCAGACGACAGGCAGCGTTCTTATGCTGATTGTCGAAATGGTCATTCTGTTCTTCGTATTCGTTGCTACAATAGCATTGGTTCAGGCTGTACGCAAGGTTCCTGTTCAATATGCCAAACGTATTGTTGGAAACAAACAATATGGTGGTGTTCGTCAATACATTCCTCTGAAGATTAATGCGGCCGGTGTTATGCCTATTATCTTCGCACAGGCAATGATGTTGTTCCCACTCATATTTTCCAATTTCAATGCAACAAAAGGCTTGGCAGCTGTTATGAGCGATACGACCGGCTTCTGGTATAACTTCGTCTTTGCTATCATGGTTATTCTGTTTACGTATTTCTACACCGCTATTACTGTAAACCCGACCAACATGGCAGAGGAAATGAAGAAAAACGGTGGTTTTATCCCGGGATACAAGCCCGGTAAGAAAACCGCTGATTATCTGGATGCCATAATGTCTCGTATTACACTTCCGGGGTCAATTTTCTTGGCCATGGTTGCGATATTACCTGCATTCGCGAGATTGTTGGGAGTAAATAACCAATTTGCACAGTTCTATGGTGGTACTTCGTTGCTTATCCTGGTGGGTGTGGTATTGGATACCCTTCAACACATCGAGAGTCATTTGCTTATGCGTCACTACGACGGTTTGATGAAGACAGGACGTCTCAAAGGCCGTTCGGGTATGTAATTTTTAGATAAGTTCTTTGAATATGATAAAACTTAAAACCGAAGAAGATCTGGTCCTGATTAGGGAAAATGCGATATTGGTCTCTAAGACACTTGCAGAAGTGGGAAGACATATTGTTCCGGGTATCACTACCAAAGAATTGGATTTGATAGCCGAAAAATATATCCGAAGCTTCGGAGCAGAACCGGGTTTTTTAGGTTACGGTGGATTTCCATATACTCTGTGTATGTCAGTCAACGAAGTGGTTGTACACGGATTTCCTTCAGACTATAAACTGAAGGAGGGTGATATAGTCTCAGTTGATTGTGGTACGGTGTATAAGGGATTCAATGGCGATTCCGCCTATACATTTCCGGTAGGGAATGTAAGTAAAGAGACTCAGGCGTTGCTTGATGCAACCAAAGCCTCTTTATACAAGGGAATTGAAAAAGCCGTTGCCGGTGGAAGAATAGGCGATATAGGATATGCTGTACAATCTTATGTTGAGCCTCTCGGGTTTTCAGTAGTAAGAGAAATGGTAGGACACGGGATAGGCAGAAACCTTCACGAAAGTCCTGAAGTTCCTAATTACGGAAGACATGGAAGAGGGGTTAAACTTCAGGAAGGTATGGTGATATGTATAGAACCTATGATAAATGCCGGTGTAAAAGATGTTTATCTTGATGACAACGGATGGGGTGTAATTACTCAAGACCACAAAAATTCGGCTCATTTTGAGTTGATGGTTGCTGTTAAACACGGAACCCCTGAAGTTTTATCAACATTTGAATTTATCGAGAATAATAAATAATAAGTTAAATAATACGGAATTTCCAAATATGCCAAAACAATCAGCAATAGAAAAAGAAGGAACAATCATTGAGGCTCTATCCAACGCAATGTTTAGAGTTGAGTTGGATAATGGACATGTTATCATTGCCCATATCTCCGGAAAGATGAGGATGCATTACATCCGAATTTTGCCAGGGGATAAAGTTAGAGTTGAAATGTCTCCGTATGATTTGACAAAAGGAAGAATTTCTTTCAGATATAAATAATAAAACTTACACAAATGAAAGTAAAAACATCCATAAAAAAGCGTAGTGAGGATTGTAAAATCGTAAAGCGCAAAGGTCGCTTGTATGTTATTTGCAAAAAAAATCCGAAATTTAAGATGCGCCAAGGATAATTTTTTAATTTGTAAAACAATAAAGTAAAAAATAGATTATGGCACGTATAGCCGGAGTTGATTTACCAAACAACAAGCGTGGAGAAATAGGTTTGACCTATATCTTCGGAATTGGTCGCAGTTCTGCAAGACAGATCCTTTCAGATTTGAATATTGATTTGAATACAAAGGTTAAGGATTGGAATGACGACCAGATTTCAGCAATTCGTGGAAAAATTGCTAGTGAATTTAAAATTGAAGGTGAACTTCGTTCATCAGTTCAATTAAACATTAAACGTTTGATGGATATCGGATGCTACAGAGGTATCCGCCATCGTATCGGTCTTCCTGTTCGCGGACAAAGTACAAAAAACAATGCACGTACTCGTAAGGGTAGAAAGAAGACTGTAGCTAACAAGAAAAAAGCAACTAAATAGGGGACTTAGATTATGGCAAAGAAAACTACAACAAGTAAAAAGAGAGTTGTCAAGGTTGACGCTTATGGTCAAGCCCATATTTCGTCCACTTTCAACAACGTTATTGTAACATTGACTAATAGTACAGGTCAGGTGATCAGTTGGTCATCTGCCGGTAAGATGGGCTTCAGAGGTTCTAAAAAGAACACTCCTTATGCTGCTCAGGTTGCCGCTGCAGATTGCGCAAAAGTAGCTTATGATTTAGGGCTACGTAAAATTAAGGCTTATGTTAAAGGTCCGGGTGCAGGTCGTGAATCTGCAATCCGTACTATTCACGGAGCCGGTATAGAAGTTACTGAGATTGTCGATGTAACTCCACTACCTCACAATGGTTGTCGTCCTAAAGGACGCCGTAGAGTATAACCTTTTATGTAAATTTTAAAGTATTTTAGAATATGGCAAGATATACTGGGCCTAAAACAAAAATAGCCCGCAAATTCGGAGAGCCGATCTTTGGTCCTGATAAATATTTCGAGAAAAAGAATTATCCCCCGGGACAACACGGATTAGCTAAAAAACGCAAAAAAACTTCTGAGTATGGTACTCAGTTAGCTGAAAAACAAAAAGTAAAATATACATACGGTGTATTGGAGAGACAATTCCGCAACCTTTACGGAAAAGCTCACAGAATGAAAGGCCGTACAGGTGAAAATCTTGTTTTGCTTCTTGAATCACGTCTTGACAACCTTGTTTATCGTTTGGGCATTGCTCCTTCGAGACCTGCTGCAAGACAATTGGTTACACACTGCCACATTACTCGCAACGGTGAAGTTTGCAATATACCTTCAACCATTATCAAACCGGGCGAGATAATCGGTGTACGTGAACGTTCAAAGAGTCTGGAAGTTATTCAAGACAGTCTTTCTCACTCTTCTAATAAGTACTCATGGCTTGAATGGGATGGCGCTAAATGTGCAGGTAAATACATGAATGTTCCTGAAAGAACAGAAATACCTGAAACAATTAACGAACAGCTGATAGTCGAATTGTACTCTAAGTAATAACTTGCTTTTTAGCATAAC
>JAQUBZ010000026.1 GCA_028686425.1 Bacteroidales bacterium
AAAAAATGGCTTTAGTGCCAGCTTGCAAACTTACGAGTTCTAATCGAAAAATAAT
Source organism: Bacteroidales bacterium (assembly GCA_028686425.1). GTDB lineage: Bacteria > Bacteroidota > Bacteroidia > Bacteroidales > UBA932 > Cacconaster. Next base: position 56 of record JAQUBZ010000026.1, read on the forward strand.
TTTTGCCTTGTAAAATACTATACATTAATTAATTAAACTATGTCCGAGACAATTTCTCCGGACAGCAATGATGTCTCGTGAAAATCAAAGAGGGTGGGATACATTCGGTCGTCTATTGACAGTAAGCATTGGATTGCACTTTGAAGAGCCGCATTGATAGTCTCACGGTCAGGGTCTATGCCTTGGTCTGCATAAGGCATCAGAGACATAAAAAGACTGTCTAACTTTATATTATGAGGCAGAGGCACTGCCGGTGAATAAATCGGCATTATTTTTACAGGTAATCTTTTATTGCTGAGATTCTCGCTGAAAAAACTTCGCAAAGTATTACTGTCTAAAGATATCGCAATCGAACGGAAAGGTATGTCCCCGTCTGAACTTTTCTTCATCCGCGACTTACAGTTACGGTTCCAGAAAATATACTCGCCGGAGTGTGCCTCAATATGTTCATCTTCAGTTTCGATAGTAAGAATTCCGGAACGAACCATCATAACTCCGCGTGTAGGAATACGGTGGTCGCAAAACATATCATGTGTTATCTCGCTGAAATAAATTCTGTCTTCGCAATTTCGGATATTAATAGAATCAGTCATACTCAAATATTTATGCTGCAAAAGTACAAGAATAATCTCACTCATTTGTCTTTTACAAGCTCAATATTTGTCGTTATATGATAGAATTATGTAAACTGTACTCGAAATGCCGAAAAAGTGTTAAAATAATGGTATGATTGCAAGTGGATCGACCTGGTATTCGGATCAGGTTTATGCAATATTGACAAGTAATGACATTGAAGCAGGTTTATTTCAGACGGTATTTGATTTTCAGCGCCGCTTTTTCTTCTCCATCCAAACTATTGAAATAGGATTTCCATCCCGGGCAGAATGAAGTGTGCCAATGCCAGAATCTTGAGACTAACGATTTGGGATTTTCTTCATATTTGCGGCGCATTTTACACTCGGCGCAAGGGTATTTCTTCTCTTCCATTTTTAGTATTATTTAATTATCATAGTATTCTAAAACTCATCTGTTCAACTTCGCGGACAGATTCAAAACAATGTGCATCTCATCGATATTGGCTTAATCAGTCATTTCATTCAAAGTTACGATTATTTGAACTGAGATTACAAAATTTTTTCTTTCCGGATTTTACTTTTCCCCATTTTCAGGGTTCTAATATAAAATAAATATTCAATCTTCAGAATAGATGGCAATCAGTGACAACGACATAGTCAGAACATTACGAACCGATCCGCAAAGCGGCCTTAAGATGATGATGGATAAATATGAGAAGCCGCTCTACTACCACATCCGCAGATTGGTTGTAGATTATGATGATGCCAAAGATGCAGCACAAAGCTCTTATTCCTCCGCTTCATAATAGTATGAATAATCTATTCCTTTCATGAACATCTCGCGGTCGTGAATTTTTCCGGTCAAGGCGTTTTTTATCAAAGATTTTATTTCGTCTGCACTGGAAATGCTCCGGCGCATGGCATTAAGGTAATCGTTCTTGTAGATAAGGCTCCAGTCCACACATCGTTTCAACGAACGTTTGAGCATCAGATCAAGCCATATCCTGGCACTGCGTCCGTTTCCTTCCATAAAGGGGTGAGCCACATTCATTTCCACATATTTGTCAATAATCTCATCAAAAGTGGTTTCCGGCATAAGTTCAATGGTTTTCAGCGTTGTAGGGAAATGGAGAGCATTGGCAAATGTGAAGCCTCCTTTGCTGATGTTCTTGTCACGGATTTTCCCTGCAAAATCGTACAATCCACCAAAGATATATGCGTGGATTTGCTGCAGGCATTTTACTGTACCCGGTTCCAAAGTGGTCAGGATTCCGCTTTCAAAAAGCGAATAGGCTTTCTTCTTGCTTTGTCCATCGATGGTGTTGTCGCTATAGAGGAACCAATCAAGAAATTTCATAGCCTTGTTGTTCGGAAAATTCTTTGCTAATTCTATAACGCCGTCACTATCAAGAGTGTCAGATAAACGTTTTTTACCATCAGCTGCCATGAATTTGAAACCGTGAGTATTACTCACAAGTTGATTCTGTTCTTCTTTTAGTTTCTTTTTTAACCAACGCCAATAATTGTTGGCTTTGATATAATCATCTTGTTCATTTAGAATAGAGACTACATCAATAACGTGAAACCACCATTTACTGCTTTCATCGTCCCACACGGCACGGACTTCCCTGTCATTAAAAAAGCGGATGGATAGTTTATTCATAGTATATGTTGTAAATAATCTGTTCGTAATTCATAAGTAGTAATTATATCTTTCAAAGATACCAAATTATTTTCATATTGAGTAATCTCAAAAAACATTGACCGATACCTATTATAAGTATCGGCCAATATTTAGTGCCACCCGACATCTATCTGCCGGAGGTATGAATCCGGTGAATTATTATCTTGCACCGGGACTTGGAAGGCAGCATCTCTGGCATTTTCCAACAAGCGTTTTTCCTTCACTTGCATCCCATGTGCATATATCTTTGTGCTCCATGCAGGTAGGCATTGAAGAATAACTCGAGCAGAGATCTGAAGGTCCTTTATCAGCTCCGGTAATGTTTTCGAGTTGTTTGTCCGTTAATTCGTTCTCGTTCATGATAAAATACGTATTTGGTTAGTTTCTCCAAAGTTACGTCTTTTATTTCTAAAAAACAAACCGGATGGGTTGACTACCTTGCTACCGCGCTGATGCTGTTCTTCCTTATTTACGAAACTATTGCAGATATCCAGCAGTGGAATTTCCAGAGCAGAAAATGGGCTCTCATCAATCAAGGAAAAGAGTTGGCCGAACCCTATAAAAAAGGATTTCTCACAACTGGACTCTGGGCGCACAGCCGCCATCCGAACTATTTTGCCGAACAGGCTATCTGGGTCTCATTTTATATTTTCAGTATTGCTTCAGGTGCAAGCCGGTTTAACTGGAGTATCAGAAAAAAGTACCAAAGATCGTCCCATGGTGGAGATAGACACCCATTTACCACAGCCAATCTGCATATTTAAAGCACAAAACAGCGACTGACCATCTATGTGGGCCAGAAAGCTAAATAACTGACAAATTGTCTGATTTTCAGATAGTTATGGCGACATTTTCAGGACAAAATGACATAAAATCATGACATTTTGTAGCCATTTTCAATCTGGTATTCAATTTGAGATTATGTAGGTCATACAACAAAAAACAACAATTTAATATGGAGGATTTAATTATGGTACCTACAATGAGAAAAGCACAAAACTGGTTACCCGGTATTTTTAATGATTTCTTTGATTATGACGGCTTCGGCAAACTTGTAAACACCACTTCTCCGGCAATCAATGTAATTGAGAACGAAAAAGAATATAAAGTTGAGCTGGCCGCTCCCGGAATGTCAAAAGAGGATTTCAAAATTCTGATCAATGAAGACAATCAGCTGGTTGTGTCCATGGAGAAGAAGGAAGAACAGAAAGAAGGGAAGAAAAATGAGAAGTATCTCAGACGTGAATTCTCTTACTCAAAATTCGAGCAGGCGCTGCTTCTGCCTGAAGACATCAAGAAAGATGAAATCGAGGCAAGCATGAATCATGGCGTCCTGAACATCACAATTCCTAAAAACACCGAAGTTCAGGCACTTCCGAAGCAGAGACTCATCGAAATCAAGTAATGTAACCGCGTAACGGATTTTAAGGGCAGTTGAAAGAAATTTCGATTGCCTTTTTTATATTATTTCTGAAAATACTGATTATTTTTGCGAATTAATAATCAGTTCCCATGAAAAAGCACATATTATCTCTATTCTGCATTGGTGTTGCTCTTTTGACAGCATCTCATATTTTAGCGGAGAATGCCGAAAATTATCCTGCCGATATTTCCGGACAAAATGCACAGCTTCCGGAATACTATGTCGGCCATTCATACGATTATCCCGATTTTGAAAGATCAAACAATAAGTCGAAATGGGTTGTAACCAATATGAAAGGTGATTCTCCAAGAGCTAATGCCCAACCCGTCAAAGTTACGAGCGAGCTTGCTCCGCAGGGAAATATCAAATACTCTGTAAAAAATATTGCAGATAACAGCTTTCAGACAGCCTGGGCAGAGGACAGTGAAGACTACGGCATCGGAGAAAAAATCACGATGAAAGTCAAAAGCAATTGCTTCAAATTGTCAGACGGGACGAAGTACTGTTATCCTCTTTCGGGAATGTTCATCGCCAACGGCTATGTCGAATCGCGTTCGGAATGGAATGACAACAGCCGTGTCAAGCGTTTAAAAATGTATGTTGACGGTGTTCCCGTGGCATATTTGAACTTCAACGATGAATACAATGTTCAAACGATATTTTTTGATGAGCCGATTAACGCGGATAAAGATATCGAAATCACATTTGAAATAATCGAAGTCTATCCCGGAACCGAATCTAAAAACACCGCCATAACCGAACTTGATCTGATGTACAACGTCTATTAGCCTCTTCCCGATTGAAAGGCTTATATGATGTCAAGCTCTCTGAATGCTTTGGTAATTTTATCAATCGCGGTATTCAGTTGTTCAAATGTATGGGTCGCCATTAATGAAAATCTGATCATCGAATCTTCAGGAGGAACGGCCGGAGCTATAACAGGATTGACAAAAATGCCCTCTTCCAGCAACTTGTTGGTCACTTTCAGAGCCTTGTCGTTATTCCTGATAAATAAAGGAATAATTGGGGTTTCACTTTTACCCGTATCAAATCCGTACTCTTTAAACGCCTTTCTTGCATAATCCGCCAAATCCCAGAGATGCTGAATCCTTTCCGGTTCGCTTATCATAATATCGATAGCTTTGCTTACACTTGCAATATTTGCAGGCGGCATACTTGCACTGAATATCAGAGAGCGGGAAGTATGTTTCAAATAATTGATAATCTCATTGTCTGAGGCAATAAAACCGCCTAATGACCCGAATGATTTTGAAAAAGTGCCCATTATGAGATCGACATCCTGTGTCAGACCGAAGTGAGAAGCTGTTCCTCTCCCCTGCTCCCCGATTACGCCGAGGGCATGAGCATCATCGACCATTATATTGGCATCGTATTTTTGGGCAAGTTTCACAATCTCAGGCATCTTTGCAATATCGCCCTCCATTGAAAATATGCCGTCAACCACAATTAACTTAATTTTATCCGGTTCACACATCTTCAATTTAGCCTCAAGCGAATCCATGTCATTGTGAGCAAACTTCATCACTTTTCCAAAAGACAACCTACTGCCTTCAATGATAGATGCATGATCCAGAGTATCCAGCAAAATATAATCACCGCGGCCTCCCAATGCAGACACCACACCGAGATTAACCTGAAATCCTGTACTATAACAAATAGAAGATTGTTTCCCAACCAATTTAGCCAACTTTTCCTCCAATTCAAGGTGAATGTCGAGTGTTCCGTTTAGAAAACGCGAACCGGAGCAGCTTGTACCATATTTATCAATTGCAGCTTTTGCCGCCTCTTTTAATCTCGGATCATTGGAAAGTCCCAAATAACTGTTTGAACCGAACATCAGAACCTTTTTCCCGTCAATATTGACGACAGTGTCCTGTTCGGATTGTATAGCTCTGTAATAAGGGTACAACCCTTCAGCCATAAGATGCTGAGGCAGAGTATATTTTAAGCAAGACTGTTGTAGCAGTTTCATTTTATAGAATTTATATATAATATTAACTCGGTACACATTTGGCAGGCCGACTGCTCTTCCATAAATAATACCGACCCCCAAAAGTAAATTTTTTTCTGCAAAGTTATTTCTCGATTTTGAAGAAAATTTGATTATTAATCTTTTTTTAATAACACAGTCCCTCCTTGATAATATGGGGTGAATATATCACTTTACATTTCGCCACAAAAATCGGCAAGTTCGCCACATTTTCAGTGTTATTCGTCACAAAACAGGGACAAACGCCCCATTAATTGGATAATAAATCTGTGTTGTACTATGTTTGCACTAATAAAATCAAACAAGCACACAAAATCGAATAACGATGATCAAACAGAATTTAATTCAACTCTATCAAGAGAGTTTTAGGGCAAATGCGGAAAGAGCAGCTCTGACGGACTATCCCACAAAAGAGACCTTCACTTATCTCGAAACAGCTGCAATAATAAAAAAACTGCACCTTATATTTAAAGAAGCGGGAATTATGCCCGGCGATAAAGTTGCCTTGACAGGGAAAAATACAGCCAGATGGGTGATAGCCGAACTTTCGGTGATGACATACGGAGCTGTAATCGTCCCTATTCTTCAGGATTTTCATGCAGAAGACATAAATAATATAATAAATCACTCCGAGTCCAAATTGCTTTTTGTGGATGCGGCCCATTTTCAGGGAATAGACACCGACATACTCGACAATCTTTCGGTGATTCTTTCTATCGAACAGTTTGATTGCATATTTGAGCGTACCGGAAGCGGTAATACAGGCAGACATGTCTCTGCTTTTACTAAAAATATCAACAAAATCTTTGCAGAGAGTTATCCTGACGGATATCATACTGAAGATATAATATTTGCCGATGTTCCAAACGATAAGATGATGTGGCTCAGTTATACATCCGGAACCACAGGCAATAGCAAAGGAGTTATGATTTCAGGAAACAGTCTTGCATCCAACATACTGTATGCCACACGTATAGCTAAGATGTGGGTGCCGGGGGGAAATGAATTGTCATACCTTCCTCTTGCCCACGCGTATGGCGGAGTGTTCGATGTGCTTGCCCCTCTCACAATAGGCTCTCACATCTATTTATTCGGAAAGCTGCCTGCCGCTTCTGTCATGATAAAGGCTCTCAACGAGGTGCATCCGTACTCATTTCTTTCGGTCCCTCTGCTGATAGAGAAAATCTGCAAGGCAAAAGTCTTCCCGATGCTTGAAAAGGAGCCTATCAAGACTTTTATCAAAATCCCCGTCCTCAACAAGATTATTTACAAGGTTATTAACAATAAAATAAAAGGTGTGTTCGGAGGAGACGGTCTGTGGGAGATGAATATGGGAGGTGCAGCCGTTGACCCATGCGTAGAAGAGCTTCTTATGAAGATGAAATTCCCGTTTACGGTAGGTTACGGTATGACGGAATGCGGACCTCTGATCAGTTATACAACCCACTCCAAATACAAAGCAGGTTCATGCGGAGCGATAATTCCGGGCATGGAGGTAAGAATCGATTCTGCCGACCCATACACCATTCCCGGAGAGATTTGTGTCAGGGGTGAAAATGTGATGATAGGATACTACAAAAACGAAGAGGCGACCAAAGCGGTCCTGAGCGAAGACGGATGGCTGCGTACCGGGGATCTCGGCATCATAGACAAAGATATGACTATCTATATCAAAGGGCGATGCAAGACCATGATTCTGCTTTCAAACGGGCAGAATATCTACCCTGAACAGATAGAATTCAAACTCAACAACCTCGATCTTGTGGCAGAAAGCCTTGTCGTATTGAAAGACAACAAGTTGATAGCGCTGGTATATCCCAACACGGACGAAATTAAGTCAAGGGATCTCTCCAAGCAGGAAGTAAGTGCCATAATGGACAATAACATTAAGAAACTGAATTCGTCTGTTGCAGTTTACGAAAAGATTACCGCAATCGAACTGCGCGACACCGAATTTGAAAAGACTCCTAAAAAGAGCATCAAAAGGTATCTATATACGACATTGTCAAAATAACAAATGCTGTGATTCTGCCCCCCACAAAACGGGCAGAATCATATTTATTCGGCTTTGTAAGAGAAAGGGGAGATATCGCTGTATCCGTAAATCGAATCATAGGTGTCACAGAATTTGATTACACCTGATTTAGATTGTACCTCATAATCAATGCCTTCACCACTAATCTCGATATGTTTGAGGGAAAAGGTTCCCACATCGGAGACTTTGGTCATTGAGGTCCCTGATTCACTGTCCGGATCTGCCACAAGAGCCTGGATGGTTCTGTATTGGTATGTTGCAGCTTCATTCTCACCTAAAAATGATTTGCCGCTGAAACGTCCCACATAGCACTCTTCATACTCACTATTGCATATACCGCGGCCAAAATACATTTTCCAGTCGGCAGACAGGTATAATGAATAACGCATCGTGCCTCTGTCGGTTTTTTCAAAATGATATATCTCTGACGGGCATCCCAAAAACATCTCAATGTCGTGGGCTTTGCCATCCTTGTCAACAGCTTGCACAATACTGCCGCCTTCATCTCCATATTGATTGAATGACACTATATCTTCCAATCCGGGAATATTTCCGCTGCTCAAGAAATCATCACGACTTACAGCATTGTTAAAATCAAGTATTTCAACACTTCCATCCTCCATCAACATACAAAGTAGCGGATTGACATCCTGTCCCCAATTACCGAAAAACAACTTTTTGCAAGAGCCGTTCAATCCTTCGACATTATGCGGTTCGCTGTCATTATCGACTATTACCTGAACTTTTCCATTAATTATCCTCGCCTGCGGCCTGATGTTGCCAAACGGATCCGAATCATATGCCACCGTATTGTCAACTATCTCGTTATCACTGTGTTTATCATATATTGTAATATCGCACACCGTTCCCTCATCTGCCGGAGTCTGTCCCGGAATATTGATTGTGCCATCCATCAGATTCAGCTGAGGGATAAACACGGCTTTGGTCCCTTCATGAGTTATGGTAATACGGCAATTGGCTGTTATATCACTTATATTGCATCGTACCAAGACAGGGGCTTCATCACCTTGGTATAACTCATCTCCTATTATTTCAGTATCGGTGACAATGTCATACGAGTACTCGCTGACCTGTATTGTTGCTTCAGGAGTACGTGGAACTATCAGATAACACTCATCTCCCTCCATCTCCACCCAACGGGCATCCACACCATAGAGAGCCGATGCCTTTTCAAGAGCTTTATCCGTATCTGAAAAATAACCGATAAACGCCACTGCAGCGACATCGGTTTTATCCCATTTAATCTCAGTCGCATTATCTGCCGGATCTTGATGGTCGGATTGACTATTTGTACCACATGAGGAGATGCAAACCATCAGGCATCCCAGCAGTAATAAATTAAATACTTTGTTCATATTATTAATTGTTATCCTTGTATTTCATAATACACCTCCGTACTTCATCAAGGGCATCGCCGAATCCTCTCGGCCATGCATGGTGTCCCGATGCGTGCACCATCGTACCGTCGCTGTATTTGAGCGTAATATACCACGTCTCCCCATCCATAATCTCAAATTTCGATTTGTAATAACCCTTGTATCTATACATCTTATGGTGAGTTGCAATCTGTTGCAACTCTTCTAATATCTTTGAGTCTTCACAAACGATTGTAATCTCTGTTTCCGAGTCATACTCCTCTTTCATCACTATTTCGGCGTGATTATCTTTGAGCGTGACTTCATATTTATATCCGCTGTTATATGCCGTTCCCTGTGTTCCGTAATAGAAAGAGACAAGCCCTTGCGGGGGTTTTGTGCAGGAAAAAAGGCCAAAAGCCAAAAGAGTAATCAATGTGCTCATAATTTTGTTCATGCCTGAATAATTTAATCCTACTGAATATTCAGTTTATTGCTTTACAAAAATAGTATTTTTTATAGATTCATTCTGCCTGATAAGTAAAATTACTTATAAATATTTTTCTCTTTTTACACTTTTGTAATAAAATTTGTGTAATTTTGCAAAAATTAAACTAAACATTATGGACGAAAGCAGGTATCTTGACAAAGTTATTAATCTTTTCAAAACCAAGGGCCTTTCCATGTCGATGGAAGAGATTGCACAAGGGATAGGCATTACCAAAAAAACGCTGTACAACCGCTTCAACAACAAAGATGAGCTTCTCAAAAAGTGCATGATACGTGTAACTCAGGATTTAAGTTCACGCATCAGCTGTATAAATGACACGTCAAAGGATGTCTGTGAATGTTTTTCTTGTGGCATTACAGCCATGAGAACATTTTTCAGAGAGATGTCACCTGTATTTTTTAACGACTTGATGAAATTCTACCCTATGATGGCCAGCGATGACCATGCTTTCGGCTCGGCATATTTTACTAAGCTGATTGAAAGCAATATAATAAGAGGACAGGGAGATGGGACGTACAAAACAAATATCGATGCCGCCATGCTCTCCAATTACATTTCATTTTCAGTATTTGCATTTTTCCGCAAATACGTGATGATGGGCAACGATTACTCGGCAGAGCACTATTTTTCTCAAATAATAGAATTCAATTTGAATGGATTAAAAAATAAAATATGAAGAAGACAGGATTAATTATCGTCCTTTTGACTCTAATGTCTCAAGGAGTGTCCGGGCAGGAAATTTTCACTTTGAAAAAGTGTATTGATTATGCTGTGGAAAATAATCATACCCTTCAGAAGAGCAAACTTGACCGCGACAAAGCCGTACAGGCACGGCGTGAAATCACAGGCGCCTTGTTACCTCAAATCAATGGTTCAGGCTCAATTACTTACAATATCCAAAAGACCACATTTGCAATGCCGAACTTCATGAACGACATGCTGCCGGAGCAGATGCGCGACCCCAACGCACCAAAGTATATGACCATCACAATGGGAATGAATTATGCCGCAAACATCGGAGCAAGCCTTATGCAGCAGGTATTGAACTTCTCGCTCTTCAATGCCGTCGATATTTCCAAGTCGGTTCAGAAAATGGCAGACATCGGATATGAAATCGGCACGGATGATGTAATTGCACAGACGGCAACAATTTTTTACAATATCCAAGTACTCGGCTACGCTCTCGATCAGTTTGACACCAGCCTCAACCTTATGGACAAAACCATCAGGATGATGGAGGTAAATCGCGCTGACGATATTGTCAGACAGGTTGATTTAGATAGGATTAAGGTCACAAAAGCCAATCTTGAAACTCAAAAAGACAACATCAGGCAGGCTCGCGATGTTCAAAAGAATCTCCTGAAATTGCAGATGGGATTTGATATGAATGATGATATTGAGATTCAACGTATCGACATCCGTACAATGGAAGAAATCGCCACCACCCTTCCCAATACGCAGTTTAATGTAAGTGCCCTCCTTCCATACAGATTGATAAGGGAGAAGACACAGCTCACCACGCTGCAACACCGTTCCGCAAAGTACGAAACACTACCAACTCTCACATTTGTAGCCAATTACGCGCAAAATTTCATGAGTGATGAATTTTTCAGAGGAGAAACATATCACCGCTTCCCCGTATCTATGCTCTCTCTCAACCTTAAAGTTCCGATATTTTCAGGATTGTCGAAAAGGGCGAAGGTCAAACAGGCAGATATTGAGATATCCAAAGCCTCACAGGATGAACTGCAACTTGAGCAGTCACTTGCCATGGGTCATGCCAATGCCATGATGCAGCTCGAAAACAGTCTAAAGAACATCATTGTCCAAAGAGGCAACAAACAGCTTGCGGAAGATGTATATAATGTTACGGACAACAATTTCAAAGAGGGGATATGTCCTCTTTCAGATGTATTGAATGCATCTTCTTCACTAATTCAATCCCAAATCAGCTATGTGGAAGCACTCAACAACTATATGAAAGCATACATCGACATCAAAAAAGCCGATGGTACCATTCGCGATATTGTCAAATAATTAATAATAATCAACATGAAAAAATATATTGGTATTTCAATTGTGGTATTGGTGATGGCAGGCATGGTATTACTGCTTATCAGCAACAAAAGGAAGATTAAGGAACAGACTTCTATCATTTCCGCTGAAAATATTGTATCGGTGGAGACAGTTTCTCTACAAACAGAGAGCTATGCTCTCGACTTCTCATCAAACGGCGTTCTGCAGGCAGAAAAAGAGCTTAACTATGTTTCGGATGTTGCAGGTCGCGTTGTAACTATTTTTGTAGATAAGGGAAGTCATGTAAAAAAGGGAACTCCACTGCTGCAAATCGATTCCGAGCTTCTCGAAGCTGATTATCGTGCATCTCTGGCTACTTACGAAGCTCTCAAAAAAGACGAAGCGAGATTCAGCAGGTCAAATGAGGCCGGAGGCATTTCGGGACAGCAGCTCGACAATATCCGTACCCAACTGACAGCTGCAAAGAGCCGAATGGAGGTAAGCCGTCGCCGTCTTGCCGATGCCACAGTCAAATCTCCTATTGAAGGGACCATCAACATGCGCTATATAGAGCTCGGTTCGCTTATTGCCCCTAATGTGCCCCTGTTTGACATCGTCAACAACACCAATCTGAAAATCATCTGTAATGTTTCCGAATCAAAAGTCGGAAGACTCTCAAAAGGGCAGAGTGTCACAGTCACAGGGAACAATTATCCGGGGGAGACATTTTCAGGGCACATCAATTATATCGGCATCAAGACCGACAGAGGGCTGAACTACCCTGTGGAAATAAGAATGAATCGCAACGACAAGTTACGCATAGGAATGTATATGAAAGTCCATTTCAGTTCAAAAGAGGCTCGCACCGGACTTCTTGTGCCACGCAATGCCATCATCGGAAGTGTAAAATCGGCAAATGTATATGTGATGAAAGATGGCAAAGCGGTCAAAAGAGAAGTGACTCTCGGCGATATGGTTGGCGAAAGAGTGGAAATTCTGTCAGGTCTGAATGAGGGGGACAGAATCATAACTTCGGGACTTATGAATGTTGCCGACGGAGCAGCCGTCAAATCAATCAACTAAAACAAGAAATCATGAAAATATCCGATATATCAGTCAAGCGGCCAATATATGTCATTGTATTGTTTTTGGTCATAACGATTCTCGGCTTTCTGGGCTACTCTTCAATGCAGTCCGAATTGATGCCTAAATTTACACCTCCGTCAATGAATGTGCAGGTAGTCTATCCGGGTGCCTCTCCGACTGAAGTTGAAAATTCATTGACGCGCAAACTCGAGGATGCACTTTCAAGCCTTCAGGGTATAGAATCTATGCGCTCATACTCTTTTGAAGGCATGTCAATGGTCTTTATATCATTTACTTACGGAACAGATATAGATAAGTCCATTTCTGATGCTCAAAATAAGATCAGTTCAAAAAAGGCAGAGTTGCCGGCGGGCATTCTCTCCCCCATTATCAATAAAATTACTGTTGACGACAAGTCAATCATAACATTATCAGCCACTTCCGACCTTGAATCAACGGCATTCAGCGATCTTGTCGAACACAGAATTGTCCCTGAAATGCTCAGAATCCCGGGAATGGACAAAGTCGTGACGGTGGGAGAAAGATCTAAAGAGATTCAGATTAATCTCGACATGGAGAAGATGCGTGCTCTTGGGATGTCCCCCATCCAGATTCAGGGAGTGCTAAGAGGTGCCAATCTCGATTTTCCGACAGGAAATTTGAGAAATGAACAGACCAACACTGCCATCCGTCTTTCGGGAAAGCTCAAAAGTGTCGATGAAATTCGCAATCTTGTCATCATGACACTGCCTACAGGTACGCAAATACGCATGGGAGACGTGGCAGAAGTGGTTGAAGCCCCGAAAGATATTACCAAAATAGCAAGGGTTGACGGAAAGGAGGCTGTACTTCTCAACATATTCAAACAGGGGGATGCCAACGCCATAGATTTAAGTGATAACGTAAAAGAGCGTGTCCAAGAGCTGGAAGAGGCATACACCGATGCCAATCTTCAGATGCAGTTTGTCTCCGACTCTTCCGAATTTACAAGATCTTCCATCAGTTCTGTTCTTGTGGACCTGCTGCTGGCGGTACTACTTGTAACATTCGTTATACTCATCTTTCTCCATAATTGGCGTAATGCTCTGATAGTGATGTTTGTAGTACCTGTATCACTTATCGGTTCATTCATAGGGATGAATCTGTTCAATTTCACCCTCAATCTGATGTCTCTTCTCGGGCTTTCGGTTGTAATCGGCGTTCTGGTGGATGATGCAATTGTAGTTATCGAGAACGTCTATAGGCACATAGAGATGGGCAAAAGCCCTATGAAGGCCACTGCGGATGCAATGAATGAAATCGGGTTTACCGTCATTACAGTCACCATCGTGCTTGTGATAGTCTTCCTACCTATTGCACTGACTAACTCATTGGTATCAGATATTTTAAGGCAATTCTGCGGAGTGATTGTATTCGCCATATTGTTCAGTCTGCTGGCGGCACTTACACTTGTACCTCTTCTCACCTCCCGTTTTGGAAATATCGAGAAGCTCAACGAAAAAAGTATATGGGGAAAGACCATGTTGTGGTTTGAAAATATCATCAGACGTTTCGGAGAGTGGGTTGCAAACCTTCTGAGATGGTCTCTCGGCCACAAACGTTGGGTGGGAATCACTGTAATAGCGCTTACAATCATTATCTGTTCGCTGTTTCCTCTCGGTTTTGTAGGATTTGAATTTATGCCTGATGTCGATCAGAGTGAATTCAGTGTCCTGCTCGAAATGCCAAAGGACATTTCTATAGAAGAGTCTTCCAAAATGGTATCAAAAGCCGAAACATGGCTTCTCGATAAGCCGGAAATCAAAGAAGTGGTTACCATGATAGGTCTGACCAACAGTAATAATGAAAGTAATCAGGGTACTCCGTATCTGGCTGAAATATCGGTCAAAATGGTTCCGCCTTCACAAAGGAAAATGTCAACCTCCATTTACATCTCAACCTTGAAACAGCCTCTTACGGATTACCTTGTAGATGCCAAAGTGAGATTGTTTGCAGCCACACTTCACGGAGCTGCCAATAGTGCAGATATAGATTACATTATTTCGGGAAGTGACCCCGATTCGGTGGCTCTGTTTGGAGAATATGCTCTCGATGCTCTCCGCAGCGTGCCAGGTACTATTCAGCAGCAGCTCTCCACAGGAAGCGGAATGCCGGAGGTAGAGGTTATTGTAGATCGCGAAAAGATGTCGGCTCTCGGACTGACTCTCGACAATGTGGGATTTACCCTTCAAATGGCATTTCAGGGTAATACATCCATAAAATATGTAGAAAACGACTATGAATACGACATCAACATAAGGGCCGACAAATATTTCAGGCAGAATATTGACGATGTATCGGGACTGACGTTTATGAATCAGCAGGGAAGCACCATCCGTCTCGACCAGTTTGCGGATGTAAGTCTCGGAACCGGTCCGAACAGACTTGAACGTTACAACAGAAATCCTTCTGTATCCATAAGTGCCAATGTGATAGCAGTTTCAGCCGGTACGGCTTCAGGCGAATTTCTTTCAAAGGTTGAAGATACTGCAAAGCGGATAGGTGTCACCATTCAGGCAGTTGGAGATATGAAATCCATGTCCGACTCAATGGGAGTACTGACCGGTGCCCTTATGCTCTCCCTGATATTGATGTATCTTGCTATGGTGCTATTGTATAACAATTGGGTGGATCCGTTTGTAGTTATGTTCTCCATACCTTTCTCAATATTGGGAGCGATACTCGCCCTTGCTCTGTCGGGAACATCTCTTAACATTTATGCGATGCTCGGAGTTGTGATGCTGGTGGGACTTGTCGCAAAGAATGCAATTTTGCTCGTTGACTTTGCCAATGAAGAGCTTCAAAAAGGCGAGACAATGGATGAAGCTCTTCTTAATGCTGTAAAAATGCGTACAAGACCTATCTTGATGACAGCCCTCTCCACTATCATAGGTATGATTCCTGTTGCAATTGCTTCGGGTTCGGGAGCCGAACTCAGAAACGGACTCGGCTGGGTGATTATCGGCGGTATGACATTGTCAACTATGCTTACGTTGATTGTTGTTCCTGTCGTATTCAAGATTTTCCACAGAAACAAAAATCAGATTGCCGAAGTATAGAGACAAATCATTAACTTTGGAGCCTATATTCAAACTCATAATCCGGACTGAATAATGAAAACATCAAAATTACTATTTGCAGTCTTTGCTGCGGGAATGTTCTCCTGCCTGACAACTGCCTGTAACAATTCAAATTCCAAAGAAGAAATGGAACAATACTACAATGAAGTGGTGAAAGAGATTTCATCCGAACAATATTGGGGAAGAAGCATCTATAATGACGGAGCTTTCAAAACTGCAGACTATATCATCGACCGATTGAAATCTTTCGGAATCGCCCCTTGTTCATACAATACGCCGCAAGATACATTGGCAGAGGTAGTAGGAATTTTCGGTCCGGTGGGAGCCGTTCCGAAAGAGATTTATGATACCATTTTTCCTGTCACGGATCCCGAAACGGACAGATATTTTCAGAAATTTGCTTTCAACATGAATGTAATGCATAATAATGCCATATTTAAAGTTGACGGGCAGGAGTGGAAACCCACGGTTGATTATGTGTTTAAAGAGTTCTCCCCTACTTGTGAGATAAAGGGGGAAATTGTCAATTTTGACGATCGGGATATTTATTCCAAAGAGAAGTTTGTCAAAACCCTGAACAGCGGGGCGTACAAAGACAAATTCGTATTGCTTGATTATGACAGATTCATTGAAGTATTCGGAGCAGACGGACAGGAACCGTATAAAGCTGCGATTCTTCCTCTGACCAAAGTAGGAGGTGTAATCTTTGAATATGATCATCGCCCCGGATTTTTCAAGTCGAGAAGCAGTTACAATACGCCATGCCCTGTAGTGGCTGTACAGAAGCCGTTCCCTCGTATCGCAGGCAATGCCTACGTGAAGATTGATGCCGCGATGCACACCTATGCAGGGCGTAATATCATTGCCGAAATCCCGGGTACCGAGATTACAGACAAGTATAATGTGATCTTTGCCCATTATGACCATCTCGGAGTTATGGGAAAGGACAATGTATTCTATGGTGCAAATGACAATGCCTCCGGAGTTGCAATGGTTCTTTCACTCGCCAAATACTATTCTCAGCCTCACAACAAGCCGAAACAATCTATACTCTTCATTTTCTGGGATGCAGAAGAGGCAAATCTCCTCGGTTCATGGTATTACACGGCCAATCC
This sequence comes from Bacteroidales bacterium, assembly GCA_028686425.1. GTDB lineage: Bacteria > Bacteroidota > Bacteroidia > Bacteroidales > UBA932 > Cacconaster. Next base: position 17,007 of record JAQUBZ010000026.1, read on the forward strand.
GATATTTCCGCTGGAAAATATCTCCTTCATTGCAGATTTTGACATGATTGGAGATGCCGCCCTCTCCCATGAAGAAGAAGTACTCCATGTACAAGTTTCGACCGGAGCCGTACCTTACTATGAATCTCTCAAAAAAATGAACACTAAACATCAGTGGTTCAAGGAGATAGTTGTAGAAGACCTATGTGACGACAGTGACAATTATCCATTTGATATTAAGGGCGTTCCTACAATATATTTCTCAATTGACGGACAGTATTACAAACATTATCACTCTCCGAGAGATTGCTACGATAATTCATCCTCCGCCAACTTTTCAAGTCTGTTTGAATTCTGCACCAAAACCATAAAATAGCCATAGTTCATTGACATAGAGCATAATGAATGTACGATGCAGTTCCTCTGTTACCGGGAAATTTCTTCAATTATAATCCCATATTCTGAAGAATGAGTCAGCGGGCACAGAGTTACGGCATTCCCGAACTCTTTCTGCAATTCGCCCTGTTTCGGCCTATACTCCACCTTCATCTGCATTGTTCCCTCATTTTCAGAGAATTGAGGGTAATAATCGAACAGATGTCTTGCAATAAGACCCATAGTCATTCGCACGTTTATCTCAACTGCCGGATGGAAGAAATACTCTCCATTTTCCCTGAAAATAAATTGGTCCACCCCTATGTATCCCGAATATTTTCCCTGAAAATGAGATTCGATGAAACGGATCAGTTCATTCTTTACGTCGAGCAGCTGTTTCTTCGGGACATATCTGCAGAGCTGTTCTTCAATGTATCGGTCAGAAACAAGCAAATTGCCCCTATATACACCATTTTCGGTCTCAAAAAGAGAATACCCAATAAAATCTATAGAATCGCCACATCTGAAAAGCATTGCACAATCCTGAACCACCTCATATCTCGGCTCCACTATTACACAGCCCTGCTTGGCAATGACATTGCGGCACCACCCTGCATCACTTTGAGAAAGCTGCCTGTCAACCCATCTCAAACCCTTTCCACTCCCCGACCATGGAGATTTCAGGACAGCTCTGTCAAAAAGAGAGACGGCATCCGATACCTCTTCAACCCTTGAAACTGCCATTTGAGGTGACGGCCACAGGTAATCGGGCAGATGCGATATAACAAACTTCAATGCCTCAATTGAAACCGTTCTGTGGGACAAACTTCTGATGAGTGCAAGTTGAGCATCATCCGGAAGCATATTTTCGGGAAAGCCTTGTTTTATCAAATTGCATTTGAGCACTCTGTTCCATCCCCACGGGATTATCTTATCCCTATCGTCCTCAAGTCCTTTCATCCATAAAGCTACATCCCTGCAGTCCTCTGCAAACTTTAAGGCAGAGTCCGGAGGAACAAAATGCGAATCTCCATTTGCAATACACAAATCGTGATCTATATTGAAAATAAACATGCACAAAATTAGAAATAATCAATAAAAAAATGTAAATTTGTGAATTTATGCATTGTAAATAAACTGATGAAATGGAAAAAGAACGCTCAATCGATATCAGAGAGGGAGTTAAAGGGATTTTAAGCTCCATCAACATATTGGATGTTACAACATCATCATTCATCCTGATAAATGACCACACCGAAATAGTATATCAGAACTTCGACAATCGGAATATAACCGACAATAGTTCACGCCTTATCAACAAGAGCATGCAGCCCGGGGATTTGTTTGAATGCGCCAATGCTGCAATCGGACCACACGGGTGCGGAACTTCAGTCAATTGTCCCAATTGTATCTTCAGAAACACCATCAAAAATGCCATTACAACTATGCAGACTGAAAGTTGCAATGTGGTTCTCTGTCTGACCAACAATAGGATGCTTGCCGTTAAAGCTCTGATTAACCCGTTAATATTCGATAACAGACTATATGTTGCTATTTTCATCTCCAATATTTATGATACCATGAGAAAGCAGATGATTGAAAAAGTGTTTTTCCATGACATCATGAATCTGGCAAGTTCGATGAAAGGATATGTGGATTTGATTAACGATAGTGAGTCTTGCGATACCTCTCAATTGATATCTCAACTTCAAATAATGTCGGATCAGCTCATTAAAGAAATTCAATCTCAAAAAGACCTGATTGATGCAGAGCATGGCAGTCTGAAAGTATCTATTGATGAGATTGATTTACACGAATTTATTGAAATTGTCAAAACACATCTGCAAAGTATATGCAGTGAAAAACAATGTATCCTCGAAGTTGACAGTGTAGCCAAAGGAATGCTTTTCAGGACAGACCAGATTATTCTTGAACGCGTGCTGTACAATATGCTCAAAAATGCCATTGAGCATGAACCTTCCGGAGGCATAGTATCATTGAAAGTTGACTATTCGGGAGATGAAATCCGATTTTCGGTACACAATAGCGGAATCATTAATCCCGATATACGAGACTCGGTATTTCAGTTCGGATCCACTACCAAAGGTATCGGACACGGTATCGGCACATACAGTATGAAACTCCTCGGAGAAGAGTTGCTGCAGGGAAAAGTCTGGTTTGAATCAAACGAACAGGAGGGAACAACCTTTTATATTACAATTCCAAAGAATTATTAGCCCCCTACTTCCCTGATACAACCACCTTGTACTTTCCGGCTACTACATTGTAAATAATCGTTGACTGGTCTCCTCCGATAAATTGAGCCCACCTGCCTCCTTTTGTAAATCGGACATCATCACCATCACCTGTTTCAAGTGAGAGGACGGCCGTTGTATTGGCAGGAACCGTGAACTCATATTCATATCCTCCCTCAATTTTCTTCCATCCGCTTTCGATACGTCCGTACATCGAATCGTAGTAACCATTTATATATGAAAGAGTTCCTCCTATTTTAGGCTGCAATACGATATGTTTGTAGGCAGGAGCCGATTCATCTCTCTGAATACCGAGAGAATGTACCATCATCCACTCCTGAATGGCTCCGTAAGAGTAGTGATTAAACGAATTCATATCCACAGGGCCGAAACCGTTTTTAATGGTATAAGAGTTCCATCTCTCCCAAATGGTAGTGGCCCCCTGAAGTACAGGATAAAGCCATGAAGGATATGCCGTTTGCTCAAACAATGTATAAGCGAGGTCATCATGTCCGTTTTCGGAAAGGACGAGATTGATATATGGCGTACCTATGAATCCTGTGGTCAGCGTATTTCCATGCTCTTTGATATTTTCAATTAAATGCTTGATAACAAGAGGCTTGTTATGGTCATCAAACAAATCGGCCTGCAAAGGAACGATGTAAGATGTCTGTGTGTTGGCCATCGCAGGATTAAGCTCTCCCGAAGCATACCATTCATCATATTTACCGACTTTATCCGTTGTGGTCGTAATACCCTTTTCATTTACAAACTCCCTGTTAAATGTCTCTTTCACAGACTCGTACAAATTCTTAAAATACTTTGCGTCTTCTTTTTTTCCAAGCACTTCGGCCATTTTTGACATTAACATTGCATCGTAAGCATAATAAGCAGTATTGGTCAGAGGAGTGTTGGTTATGACAAGTGAAAGCCAATCTCCGTATCCTCCACCCTGCTGGATATTGCCAATTGCACGAGACTCGAGATATTTCATATATGCAACCATTGACGGATAATGCTGCTCGATAAATCTAATATCTCCGTATTGCTGATATATCTGCCACGGAATTATAACTCCTGCCTCCATCCATCCTACGGCTCCTCCACCTTTTGTTGCTCCATTTGGAGGGGTGCCTATTTTGGGAATGTAATCGAAATAGCTGCCGTCATCCCCCTGAATGTCTCTTACAGACTCAATCCAGCGTGCATAGAATTGATCCACATTCATATTGTATGTGGCTGAGCGGGCAAATACCTGTGCATCTCCCGTCCATCCCATCCTTTCATCCCTCTGCGGGCAATCGGTGGGAATCGACAGAAAATTACCTCTCTGACCCCATACTATATTGCTATAAAGCCGGTTGATTGTATCATTGGAAGTCTCATAATTACTTAACTGCTTTCCTACCGATTCGAGAACTATCCCCTCGACATTGTCCAACGGCAAAGCCTCTTTCAGACCGTGTATTTCGATGTAACGGTATCCGTGAAAAGTGAAATGAGGTTGATAGATCTCCCCCGAATCATCTCCCCTGAAAATATAATGATCGGTAGAGAGGGCTCCTCTGTAATTTTCATTATAGACTCTCCCCTTCCGCTGTTCATATATCTCTTTTGTCAATGGCGGAACAGGGTCTTCGGGAATGATTTCGGGATATATCATCTCTCCGTATTTCAGGGTAATACTCTCACCCTGAGCACCTTTCAGATGCAATCTCGGCACACCGACCATATTCTGTCCCATGTCATACACAAATACTCCTTCTTCAGGTTCGGTAACCGACTGAGCTTTCAATATTATATTGTTCTGAATAGGTGTACCTATATAGTATTGAATCTCAACACTATCCGCCGGAGCATCAAAGATTGTGACACCCGTCCATTGTGAATCATCGTATTTATTTGTACTCCAATCTTTTACCTCTCTTCTTGCATCATAATCCTCTCCATTCTGCATACTGTTGCTCAATATTGGTCCGCGGTCATATACTTTCCAGCTTCCATCACTCACGATAATCTCTTTTTCACCTTTTTCGTATGTAAGTATAATCTTTGCAAGAAGCGAAAGATTTAGGCCGAACTGATCCTGCCATGCTGTGGCAAATCCGGTAAAATCACTCCACCATCCCGAACCAAGCTGAGCCCCGATTACATTATCGCCATCTATAAGAAGGTCTGTGATGTCATACGTATTGTACATTATACGGTATCTGTAATCCGTAGAGCCGGGGTTAAAATAGTCATTACCAACTCTTTGACCGTTAATAAAATATTCATATATCCCTCTTGCCGTGGTATAAAGTCTTGCCGATTTGAGAGATCCGGCTATGTCTATGCTCTTTCTCAACATAGGTGCGCCGCTTTCGTCTGCAGGAGAAAATAGATTAATCTTCCCCGTACCTTTTTCGCGAAACTCCGTATTGTTAGTGTAAAGTGTTGTCTTCCAGACATCTTCTGTCACTTTGATATTTGAAAACAAAGCATTGTCACCGTCAGGCTGGGCAAATCCTATCTGATTGAAACGACAGTAAGTTTTCCATACCCCTTGCGGATAAGGTCTTGCTACAATCCAATCCTTATTAAGGGATGTATTGTCAATCGTTACCTTTATTCTATATCCGAGAGCATAATCCAAGGCCCACACTTTCAAAGAGATATGATGAGTTTCATTGATTTTGTCCTTTCCGATAAATGGAAGATTTGCAGAGAAATCCTCAACCCGACTGCCATCTGTAATATGACTGATGGTAAATACAGGTTTGTCTCCCGCTACATTCAATTCAGCTTTTACATAATTATCATCATCCTGATAACCAAATACAAACACACCCGATTTGCTACCATTTTCAATCTGCAGATCATAGTCTATGTTATAATGTGAGCGGTATTTTGAGAAAAACGGTTGAGAGGAGCCTATCCACTGTGCATCGCTCCATCCCTGTTCCATCAGACCTGTCTCAAACCACTCCGGATCCGATTCATACATTTCGCACTTTTCATTCCATACCATCACTTTCCAAAAATACCTTGTAGCAGCTTCCAAAGGTGCTCCATCATACACAATCCCAATTGAAACATCCGAAACGGTCTTATCCGTATCAAATACATACTCTCCTTTCTCCAGCAGACTCATGTCTTCTGCAACCACCACTCTATAAGCGGTTTGAGCAGCTCCGTATTCATCACTCTCCATTTGCCAGCTGAAACGCGGCTCACTGACATCTATGCCGAGAGGATTGGTTTGATACTCCGTTTGCAATGCAGTAATCCGCACAGACTCTCCGCATCCGTAAAGCACTAATATACAAAGAGATAGTAATAAGGTGATTCGTTTCATGGTCAATTGGTCTATTTTGGGTTATTATAAATTAAAAGCTTCTCTCAGTTCATCCATTTGCAAGTCGGACAATCCTTCAGGAATAAATCCCATCATTCGAGAATCCATATAGATTTGTGCCGATTTTGAAAGTGTGTCTATCATGTCGAATGCTTCAATAAGATTTTCACCTACGGCAAGTACGCCGTGCTTTTCCCACATGACTACATCGTAATTCTTTAATTGTTCAATAGTTGCAGTAGCAAGCTCCACCGAGCCGGGCAATTTGTACGGCACTATTCCAAGCCCTTTCGGGCAAAATGCCCGAGTCTCCGGAATCATGCTCCAAAGCAGATGTGTCAGCACATCTTTCTTCAGAAACGGAGTATGATGAGACATGGCTATCAAATCTGTCGGATGAGTGTGCATCACCGCTTTATACGATGATGAACGTACCTGGAGATAGTCATGTATGGCAAGATGGGACGGCAGTTCGGAGGTTGGCCTGATATCGTATTCGGCAATTGTCTCATAATGACGACAGTCATCGCAAATACGTATTATCGAACCATTGTCTAAAGGAGATTGCGATACATATCTCATCCTCTTACCTGTTCCGGTCACATAAAAAATGGCATTCTTTAGATGAGAGACCTCGAATCCTATTTCCACCTCAGGTGCAATTGCCTCAAATGACATCAATTCCGGGGCAAATTCGGTGATATTGTATGAAATGTTACCTCCGTTGCGCTCTGCCCACCCTTTTTCCCAAAGGTAGCCTGATATTTGAGCCACTTGGGAGATTATATCCGATAGTTGTTTGTTATATTTCATGTTATTCTAAAATAATGAAGGAAAAAACACAGAAAAAAGAAGCACGGCAAGGCCGATAATCAATGCAATCATTGCTTTCCTGCCGCAATTGCGCCACTCCTTGAGAATAATTCCCCACAAGTTGGAAAAAAGTATATTGAGAGACATCAAAATACACCATGAGAATGCAAGCAGGACAGGAGATTCTCTGAGAAAACTCTTTCCGACTTCAAGTCCGAAAAATTGAGAATACCATAAAATACCTGCCAATGCGCAGAACATTACATTATTGAAAGCATCCCTGCCTGACACGGAAAAATATTGCGAAAAAGTGTGATTTCTGATGTTCTGAAACAGGCAATATGAAGCATTGGTGATAAAACCTCCGAATGTTACCAATAAAATTACAGGCAGCCCTGCAAATAACGGGTCAACTCCGGCATATATCGCGAGATCTTTCAAAGGCACGGCAGCATCAAGCCCCAATGCAAAGCATGAACTCATCACACCGGCAAGCAATGCCACCAGAAGCCCTTTTGTAAGTGCAAAATCCTTTATTGCCTCTTTTTTTTCCTCCTCCGACATATTTTCAGACCTTAAAGAGCCGGCATATCCGATTATGCTTATCCCTGCCAATGTGATGCAGACACCAATGAGCAATATAAGCCCCGCTCCATGAAACAAATCAGTTCCTGCAAAAATTGCAGGCAGAAGCGTTCCGAAAGCCGAACATGTACCCAACGCGATACTCTGACCGAGAGCTATACCCAAATACCTCATACTCAATCCAAAAGTCAATCCGCCGATACCCCACAACATCCCATATATTATAGGAGTGGTCACATCTCCGTTTCCGTACAGTTCAAAAAGGCTCATTCCCTGCGGCACACCGATAAGGGCTCCCACAAGTGGAAAAACGAGCCATGCAAATATCCCCTGTACAAGCCAGAAACACTCCCATGCCCAATTACGAACCTTTTTGATGGGCACATACGAACTCGACTGTCCGAGACTGCCGAGCGCTATTATCAATAATCCCGCAAATAGTTCCATAGCCCTATCTCTTTAGCAGAACATCCTTCTCATAGTGCTCAATATCAGATATATACTCCTCTGCAACAGGCACATCGCAAGTCATGCAGAAGTAGTTGTAAACATCATTCCACGGTAGAGATTTGCTCTCTTCCAATAATGCAAGTCTCTGAAAATACCTGCCTGAAGCCTCATACTCTCTCAGTTTGACAATCGGAGAGAGAAGCGCCTGCAGAAATGCCTTTTGAGCGGCACGGCATCCGATTACATAAGCGCCTATCCTGTTGATGGATGCATCGAAGTAGTCAAGCCCTATATTTACTCTGTCAAGTGCATTGGCCCACACAATCTCCTGAGCGAGCATCGTCACGCTGTCATTTAGTATCACCACATGGTCGCTATCCCATCTGACCGGTCTCGATACATGAAGCATAATCTCTTTCATGAAGAGTAGAAAAGATGAAATCTTGTCGTAAATCTCTTCGGTAGGATGGAAATGCCCCATGTCAAGGGTTGCCATGATACCGTTTTTGAGAGCATATCCCATATAAAATTCGTGAGATCCCGCCGTAAAACTTTCAAGTCCTGTTCCGAACAATTTGCACTCTACCGAATCTTTGACATTATCAAGCCTGACTGCAAAAATCTTGTCCAAAGAGTCTTTCAGCAGGCTTCTGTAATAATATCTGTCAACTGTCAGATCTTTTGAACCGTCATGCACCCAGAGGTTATGACACGCCTTTGAACCGAGTTGTCGCCCCATCTCATCTGCAATACGGCGACTTCTGATGGTATGTTCTATCCAGAAATCGCGTATTCCCTTGTCTCTGTGGGCAAGGGTCATATCACCGCTCTTCGGATGTGAAAAACTTGTGGAGTTGAAATCGAGCTTCATATTGTTATCTTTTGCCCAATCTATCCAACTCTGAAAATGAGCGGGTTCTATCTCATTACGATCAACAGGACCCCCTTTGAAATCTCCATAAATGGCATGAAGACTCAACCTGTGATTACCCGGGACAAGAGTTTTAACTTTCTCTATATCCTGTCTGACCTGGTCAATGTTCTTTGCCTTTCCGGGATAATTGCCGGTAGCCTGAATACCTCCGGTCAACTCTCCGTCCGGGTTCTCAAATCCGATTACATCATCAGTCTGCCAACAGTGAAGGGATAGTGAAATTTTAGCCAGAGATTGTAATGCCTCGTCTGTATTCACACCAAGTTCGGCATAACGTCCTCTGGCAACTTCGTATGCCCTGATAATCTGTTCGTGTTTCATTATAATATGTATTTATTTATTAATCAATGTATTATGAGTATATTTCTTAAGTCTGTCCACAATCGGCATCCATTCATTCTGAGGTAAGGCGCAGATATTCGGAATATGCCCGCTCCCATTGTGATGTATCTTCCGGTAAAAACAACTTTGTCTCGACAGATTCGGCTATCATATCACGCATCTGCTGCAAATCCGATACTACTCCCGCACACATCGCCTGCATCATAATGTTACCGATAGCTGTCGCCTCCGAAGGACCGGCTACCACTTCAATTCCGAGAGCATTGGCCGTAAATTGATTAAGCAGTTCGTTTTTAGAGCCTCCCCCTATGACATGCAGCCTTTCAATCTTAAATGGAGCCATTTCTCCGAACATCTCAAATACCTGCCTGTATCTCATTGCAAGACTTTCAAATATACAGCGTGCATACTCCGAATACCCTTGCGGTACAGGCTGCCCTGTTTTCACGCAATAATTGCTGATAGCGACTGTCATACTTGCCGGATTGGCAAATGAGGGGTCGTCGGGATTGATCAAGTACCTGAAAGGCTCTGCCGACTTGCAATCTTCCACAAGTTCGGAATAGGACCTGCAGAATCCCTGATCCTTCCACTCTTTCATGGATTGCTCCAGAAGCCACATTCCCGTTATATTTTTCAGGAAACGGATAGTTCCGTTTACTCCACCTTCATTGGTGATATTGAAAAGGGCAGCTTTATCATTGATTATCGGTTTATCGACTTCAATTCCCATCAGAGACCATGTTCCCGAACTCAAGTATACAAAATTTTGATTTTCTGCAGGTACGGCCGCAACGGCAGAGGCTGTGTCATGGCCTGCAACAGTCACGACAGCCACTTTGGAGAGCCCTGTCTTCTGTGAAATATCTTTGGTGATATACCCCAATTTCTTACCCGGCATGACAAGGCGTGCAAAATGGCTCTTTTCAAGACCGACACTCTTAAGCAATTCCTCATCAAGCTGTTTGGTAAAAGGATTCAGAAACTGAGAAGTGGATGCAATAGTATATTCCGTAACCATCTTTCCTGTAAGCAGATAACCGAGAGCATCGGGCATGAACAATATTTTATGGGCAGACTCGAACGCAGAGCAGTGATTACGATTCATGATATAAAGCTGAAACAGGGTATTGAAGTCCATAACCTGAATACCGGTCTTGTTGTAGAGCGCACTTTTAGAGAGAACTTCATTAAAATAGGATTGGGCGGCTCCTGCCGTCTGCGAATCCCTATAGCTGAAAGGAAGTCCGAGCAACGCACCATCCTTCCCCACCATTACCACATCAACTCCCCATGTATCTATGCCGATTGATGCAATCTTGATGTTCTTTTCGGCGACAATCTTCAGAGCATTGACAATGTGTTCGAATATTGCATAAATATCCCAATAGTCGTGTCCACCTATATGAAGTATCTTGTTGGAAGAACGATATATTTCCGATAATTCGAGATGTGTTGCGGAAACGGTCCCCAGCAACGCCCTTATGCCCGTTGCCCCCAAATCCATCGCAACGAAGTGTTTACAGTCAGCTTTCATAGAATTAAATTTAACATACAAATATAATCAAAAAATAGTATCTTCGCACTATGATTAATACCAAATTATGAATCGAATCAGTATTATTTTATTATCCGTTATCATATTATTTACAGCCTCATGCGAAAAAGGGAGACCTCTCAATATGGAAGCGGACATCCTCTCGCTGGATTTCAGAGAGGATATCATCATTCAACCGATAATTCCTTCAGGCGAATTAATAGAACTCAACGTAAACAGCGATGTGGACCTATCTTCTCTCACACCGGTTTTCTCAATTTCCGAAGGGGCGGTGATAACTCCCGCATCCGACATTCCTCAGGACTTTCAACAACCTGTCACCTACACCGTAACCTCGGAAGACGGCAATTGGCAGCAGATTTATACAATTTCGGTCTCCAACACCAATATATGGCGTTTTGACTTTGAGCAGTGGGACACATTTTACAGATCCTACATGCACCCGTCAGGATGGGCTTCAGGCAATCCCGGGATATTTACCATGAACGCTCTTCTATCACAGGCAGATAAACTTGCATACCCCACATATTGTTCTGAAGATACACCTTTCGGAAAATATTGTGTTGAAATGCAGACAAGGAAAGGAGGGCAGTCATCACTGATTCCGGCACTTATAGCAGGTTCTCTATTTACGGGAGTATTCAAGACCGAATATGCAATGATCGACCCCCTCAAATGCCCGCAATTCGGAATAAAATACAATTACACAGGCACAACCAAGCCATACAAACTTACAGGGTGGCTTAAATACACTTCCGGCCCCAAATATTACGATGCAGACGGCAATCCTGTCGGCACGGAGAGAGACAGATGCTCTTTCTTCGCCGTGCTGTTTTCAGGGGAAGACAGGATCACATCCAAAGAAATACAGTCGGGAGAGAGAGTCATCGCAAAAGCCGAAATGACCCCGGAAATGCTTGCTGCCTCACAAATTGAAAATAACGGATTCATATATCTTGAAATACCTTTTATATATACTGAATCCATTCCGTCCGGAACATACCTTCAACTCGCCATCATTGCATCTTCAAGCAAAGACGGAGATTACTACAGGGGGGCACCTGAGAGCAAACTCTCCATCGACAACGTTGAAATAATTTTTGAATAACCTTTATGAAACATTTTACTGAAAATATATTCTGTTCGATAAGGCGTGTCTCCTGTTCAATAAGGCACATCTCCACGCTGTCAATACTGCTGTTATACGCACCCTCTTTATTGTTTGCACAAGAACAGAGATCAGGCATCAGTCACCGTATTTATGCGGGAATCAATCTCGGAGCGGCTTCTCCAATCCCTATTTCAAACAGGTTCAGCGATTTTTCATGGTCTCCGAGATTATCACCTTCAATAGGTTGGGCCTCGACATTTATGGGAAGTGACAAATTCGGACTTACAACTGGAATTCGCTTTGAACAAAAAAGCATGAAAGTTGAAGCATCTGTATATCAACTATATACACAATTAACTATTTCCATGCTGAAAGTTGAAGGATATTTTACGGGAAGAAATCTTACCACCACACGTGTAAATTATCTGACTATACCATTGACGGCAACCTACCGGCCTGATGAAAAATGGAACATTGATGCCGGAGTGTTCGGAAGCCTTAATTTGGGAGGTTCTTTCAAAGGAGGTGTCAGAGATGGATATTTCAGAATAGAAACCCCTGTAGGTGTGAAAACCGATATAGACTATGAATCGTTTGAATTCAATGATAAAATCAACAGTTTCGACTATGGTGTCTGTGCGGGATTTGAGAGAAGGATTTCAGGAAAAACATCTGCCGTGTTCAACCTGCAGTGGTCGCTTGCATCTCTGCTTCAGCGCGACTTCAAAGGTCTCGATTACAAATTGCACAACATATTCGGATTCATAGGAATATCATATACAATCAAATAGCATTGACATTGTAATTATGAATATAATCTCCATAACCAAAGAAAATCTTGAGAAAGAACATATCTGCTGCGCCATTTCAAACAACAATGATTGTCAGGTAGTTGCAAAAAAATCGTGGATTGAAGAGAGGCTTTCGGACGGGCTGATTTTCAAAAAAGCAAATCGCCCCCCGAAGTGCCTCATTCATGGGGTGTTGATAACTTTTTGGAAGTTTTTCATCTTTATGGTTACTTTTGTAGGGGCACTTTTGGAATTTGTCGATTATATTGTTTACATTTGTCGGTTAAGTCATTGTTAACAACCTTTTAAACTATAAACCATGAAAATCAAATCATTTGTCCTTTTTGCCCTTGCAACTATGTTATGTGCAGGGTGTTATGATGATACTCAGCTGAAGACCGATATTGCCGATCTTCAAGGCAGGGTGACTGCCATCGAGAATTGGTGCACCACGGCCAACAGCCAGATCAGCGCCCTGCAGTCCTTAGTTCAGGCTCTTGAAGAGAAGGATTATGTGACGGGCGTCGCCCCTCTCGCAGACGGAACAGGCTATACCATCTCATTTACAAAGAGTAAACCTATCACCATCAAGCATGGAGAGAAAGGCGACAAGGGGGACAAAGGCGATGATGCCATCGCTCCCGTCATCGGTGTGGCTCTCGATACAGACGGCAACTATTATTGGACAGTAAAGATTGGTGCAGCAGACCCTGTCTGGATGCTCGATAAGGATGGCAACAAGATACGCACCACCGGAGACAACCAATATGTGGGAGATAAGCGTTGACGGAGGTATTTCATGGGTCAGCACAGGTGTTGCAGCGACAGGTGCCGCAGGAGCAGCGGGCGTTTCTCCTCAGGTGCGAATCAACTCTGCAACCAATACATGGGAGATTAGTGTTGATGGAGGTGTTTCGTGGACAGGTACGGGCGTTGCAGCGACAGGTGCCACAGGAGCGGCAGGAAAGGATGGAAAAGATGGAAAAGACGGTTCTTCACCTGTCGTCTCAGTGAAGCTGTTCACAGACGGCAACTATTATTGGACCATCAACGGCGAATGGCTGATTGTCGATGGAAACTTCGTACCTGCAACAGGTCCTCAGGGTCAGCGCGGAGCGACAGGTCCTAAAGGAGATGCCGTATTCGCAACAAACGGCATCAATAATACCAATACCGATCATGTCGAATTTACCCTTGCCAACGGCACTAAGATACAGTTGCCCAGATACAAGCCGTTCAAGATAGGTTCGGATGCCGGCAATGATGCCCTCACTATCTCTGCACTCGATATGACCGTTCCTCTGAAGCTGCCGAGCGGGTTTGTGGAAAGCGATTACAGTTCGATAATGGCAAGAATGATAACCAAGAACACCACAGACTCCGACATCAAGACCAAGGCAGGTGTCGGACCCGCTTGGGAAGTGACTGTCAACAAGCCTACTTTTACAGCCGGTGTATGCAACAACGATGCAACCGTGAACATCAAGCCGATAATTGGCCGGCTTGCAGTCGGCGAGAGCTCCATGCTTGAAGTGAGCATCATAGATGCCGACGGAGGTAAGATCACCGCATCCAGAGTGATAACGGCAGGAGAGATAGCAACTTTCAATTCTTCCACTCATACCGTAAACGTAATTACGAGGGGA
>JAQUBZ010000027.1 GCA_028686425.1 Bacteroidales bacterium
GAGGTGGCCAAGCAAAAAGCAGATTCCGAATATGAGAAATTCCATCAGCGCACACAGTTTGAATTGTCACCGGTGGAAATTCATTTCATCGAAAATTTTGAAAGGGAGCAGAAAAAACTGAATGAAACTAAAGTGAAAAAATGAGGGAGATGCTCTTTGCGAGTCGAAAGACATCACACTTGGGGAGTGTTTTCAATTTACAGCTTTCGGAAGAAGATGCAGTAAATGTCGTGATTTTACAAGTCAAAGAAGTAAATACATTTTTAACGCACTAATTACCAGTAAATTCTATTTAAGCGACTCACTACAGAATTTCACCTCACAATTAAATAATTTAAAAAATAAATGCAAATTATTTGCAAATGCGAATTATTTGCATTTATTTTGCATCAAAGAAATAATTATGGACATTAAAAGAGCAATACAAAATCATGGACTGAAGGTGACACCCCAACGCCGTTTGGTGCTGTCAACGATGAAAGAACTTGGCCATGCCACAATAGATGAGTTAATTTCTCGTATTCAAGCCAAAAATCCGGAAGTAACGATTTCGACCATTTACCGTATTATAGATTCTTTCTGTTCGTCGAAATTGTTGTCAAGATTTACACAACCTGACGGCAAGGTGATGCTGGACATCAATACATCTGAGCATATACACATCTTTAATGATAATGCCAATGTTGCAGATTACATAGACAGCGACCTGATAGAGTTGATTAAACAACGTCTTGTCAGACAAATAGGAAAAGACGAAATTATTGACAAGATATCCGTTCAGATAATTACTATAAATAAATAAATTATTCATTTTTAAAACATTACAATCATGAAAAGTATTACGAAATTTGATCTGCAGTATGCACACAGATTTTACGGATTCCAAGGTGAAGCCCAATATCTGCACGGACATACAGGTATTCTGACAATTGAGGTGGAAGATACTATTAACGAAGGTGTTAATATGGTATATCCCTGCAATGAGATTCAGAAGGTGGCTTGGGACGTATTGAAGAACTTTGACCACGCTCTGGTTCTTCGTTCTGATGACCCGCTATTGCCTGCTGTTCTGAGTGTTTATGAGAAACAAGGAATCAAGAACGGTCACCCGCAGAATAAGATGAAGGGCGAGGCATTCAAAACGGAGTTGGCTACGGCCTATCCTGATTGCCGTTTGGTAGTAACCAAAGAAACGATGACTGTAGAGGGCATGATTAAGATTGTGTATGATTTGTTGAAAGACAAATTGAACATCTCGAAAATCACCTTCAGCAGTGGTGTAAACTGCGCTTCAGCAGAATTTAAGACAACCAGGTCTATCGACCGATGCCCACTTTGCGGCATCTCGTTGGACGAAAACGGTGTATGCCCAAAATGCGGATATCGTAAAAAGTAACATCCTTTCAAGGACAGATGATACACTGGCGAGAAGCTATTAAAAGGCCTCTTGCTAGTGTTTTTTATTTACAGGGGCTATGCTATTATTAAGAAAATCAATGGTTTCAGAGATAAATCTCTCCATATCCACAAAATAGGGCGACTGCTCTCCTCCATGTCCTGCACCTTCAAATACAGACAAACATTTGTATGTCGGATCCGGTACTGAAGAAATAATTTTCTCTGCCATCCATTGAGGGGTACGGTTATCATCAGAGCCTACTATAACCATAATAGGTTTATGAAACTTTGGAGCAATATATATCGGCATTTTGTCTCTCGGGAAATCTTGAGGAACTATTAAGTTTCTCTCTATATTTTTTGGCAACTTCTTCAGTAGAGGAATAGCATCTTCAAACGAAGTTGGGATACCCGTAACAAACAAACCTTTAACACTCTTGTTATTATATGCCGTTATCACGCTCAAATATCCGCCAGTTGACCACCCAAAAAGAAAAATATTCTTACTATCCACTTCAGGTTGTTTTTTCACTGCCCTGATTACGGCTTCATAATCCCAAAGCATTTCATTATAACACAGAAAATCTGTATTCATGGCAAATTCACTACTATTACCGAAACCTCTCCAATCAAATGTTACCACATTAAAGCCGTTGGCGGCATACGACATGGCTAAATATATTTGCTGATACGACATATTTCCGGCATCTCCATTACAAATAATAATAGTAGGCCTCTTTGATTTATCAATAATCTTGTAAGGATACATTTCCTGTCGGCCGGCATTTTTCGCCGGGAAATCCTGCGCAGGATAAAACCAAGTTTCTATATGATACCCATCTTTGGTAGTTACACTTAATTGCTTATAAATCAAACCACTCTCTTGAGGCAATCTTATATATTTTCTATTCGGGATAATGGCGTAAGAATTAACAGCGACGAGGATGCCAATAATGACCAATATGACTTTTGATTTGCAGATGTCAGGAAATATCATAAAATGTTGTTTAAGTTTGGCAATATGCAAATATTATGCAAACTTCCATCCAGCTGTCGCATATTTTGCAACAGTTCAATCGGTATGGCGGAGGTGCGGAAGTATTCGCTGATACGAGACCAGCTCGTTCCGACTCTGTAGGCAAGTTCTTTCTGAGTTATTATCCACACTCATCCCGCAGCTGCCGCTGAACCATAACAAAATCAGGCTTTTCGCTATGCCAATGCCCTCGCCAAGCGCCCTCTGCGTTATATTCTTATCCAACATCTCAGCACTCGATTCATGATATGGGCAAATCGTATCATCAATGGTTATCTATTGAAAGGAAACTTATTGAAAAATTTATATCTTTGCGTTCATAATTATAGGACTGTCTTGCTGCCGAGTAATGTAGTCCGGTTTGTAACATTCGATTTTCATTCCGTTAGGCCATAGAAGGGATGAATGTGTCGGGTGTTTTTGTTTTATTTAAATGTTATATTATGAACTGGATTATTTTAATCTTTGCTTCGGTGTTTGAAGTCTCTATGACTTTCTGTTTGGGAAAAACAAAAACAGCAGAAGGTCCATCATTTTGGTGGTGGATTGCTGCTTTTGTTATTTCAGCTATAATCAGTATGGGATTATTAGCTAAGGCGACCCAACACTTGCCCATCGGCACGGCTTACGCTGTATGGACCGGACTTGGAGCGCTGGGAACCGTGCTAATCGGAATCTTCGTTTTTCACGAACCCGCGACCTTTCTGCGTCTGCTGTTTATCTGTACCCTCTTTTGTTCAATAGTCGGACTGAAAATAGTGTCGTAAGGAATATGACTGTGTATTTCCGCTTACAGCAAAAAAGAAAAATTTTGATTATGCTTCGCTGCAATCAACAACAACAATTTGCTGCAATTTACGATTATTTTTCAACGTACGGTATATTTTATCAATTCATATCGACTATCGGAATTCGGAGAAACGCGTATTGACAGTAACTCATTGGGGTTATAGCCCTGATAGAGCTGTTCATCGAATCGTATGGTGCATTCCTGTGATGAAGAGTCGGTAAATTCCACATTCCGAAAGTATTCTTTTGTCCGAAAGTTGTACAATCCTAAAAAATTCCCGTCATTCTTACCTGCAACATTACTGACATTATATGAAATGAACAGATAATCTCCTGCCGAGCTAATCCATCTCGTCGAGAATTTCTGCGAAGATGAATTCATCAGTGATTCATAGTTCAACTCATTGTATCCGAAGCCATAATCTCCTATTTTGATCAGAAATGAAGGTGTCAGTACGTGGTCATTCAACACATATACCGTGTCATTGAAGTTCTCATTGAAGATAAAGGGATGCTCAGCGTTTCCAAAGCTGACAGGACCACCGACAAATGCCTCTCCATCAGCCATTTCTCTATTAGCCCTCGAAATAGTAGTCATGGTTCCATCGACATATTCGTACAAAGACATCGAAGATGAATTATTAAGTGCATAAAATACCGGAACACCCTTATTCACAAAAAATGATTTTACGTAAAGATTAGGTGTATCAAGTTCCAAATTATCGGACGAAATATAGTTTCCATCCTTATCGTAAAAGATTAACTTTTGGCTTGGAAAGTCAAAAACTGATAGTTTGTCATTGAAATAGAGACTTCTTGCAGACAAATATTCTCCCGGTCCCCTTCCCTCGGCTCCAATCTTTCTGACAAAATCACCTGTTTTCCCATATTCAAATACAGCTGTGTCTCCACTGATTATATAGTACGCATCCTCAGACTCGTGCACAAAACAGATTTCGCCCAAAAGGGGAGCTGCAGATGACGTATCGAGAAGGATTGTCGAAGTTTTTTCGATAACATCATCCATTGAGAGGTTTGTCGCCTGTTCATTCCCGTCAAAAACTTTAAATTCATCAAGACGATTATTGTTCGAGCAAGATGCAACAATCAAAATAGCGGTAACAATCAATAGTTTTTTCATAATTACATTCTCGGTTTTTGAATTATTCTGATAATAAGCGATACCATATAGATTATCAGGCCATAAAGTACAGGAATCATCGCCACTTTAAGACCTGCACCGATTACGGAAGTCTGTATTTGTTCCGTACTGTTCTGAATAAACTCGAACATTTGTCTTAATCCTGAAAAAAGAGCGAAAAATCCAAATGCAAGTGCAAAAATACCGATTTCCTTCACCCATTGCGGGGCTTTCCATGCTGCAAAAAAAATCCCCACAAAAAGGATTGTAAGTACTGCCATAAAAATAGGGCCGCCTTTTAAAAATAAACTAAACATAATAGTGTGATTTTTTAATTTTATTATGATGCAAATTTACGGAGTTCTTGCATTTATAAAAAAGTTAAAACCCTCTCTAACTCTGTCAAAACCCCCTCTTTTCCTGTCAAAACCCTATTTTGTCAAATCAGTGACAAAAATGACACTGCTAAATATTATCTTTGTAAAGAATTCAAAGCCGGAATAACCATGAAGCAACTCATTATAATATCATATTGGATTATTGCCATATTGTTGTTATCGACAATTATGATGAGTTTGGATTATTCCTTCTCGGAGTCATTGTTTTTGAGCACTATCTTTCTTCCCGGAGCTTTGACTGTCAAATATTTACTACCAAGGATTTCTTTCAGCAATCGCAGAGAGGCAATAAAAAGTATTATTACGGCAACTTTCGGAATCGTCATTGCAGAGATATCGTTGTTATTATTTGCCTACAGCATTATCTGCGAAATACGCAGTGGTTACGACCATTATATATTATCAGAGTTACCTGTGATTCTTATTAATCCCATTTTCATAGTGGTAATTATAGTTGCCCTTTCCGTAGGCAATTATTACATAGGTATTTGGATTAAAAAAAGATTTCCTTCAAAAAAATGCTCCATCTCTTTCAGTTCTGAAAGGAAGATTATCACTCTCCAACCAGAAGAGATTCTGTACGTCGAATCCAACGACAGCGTAACTCTTGTTGTTGCCACAAGCGACAGAAAATTTAGAAACAAAACGCCTATATCACAATGGGCAGAGCGATTAGGTGATTCCTTTATACGGATTCATCGATCATATATCGTTAACAGAAAGGCTATTACCGACATCAAAGGATACACTTGATATGTAGGAGATATGGAACTTCCTATTTCCAGAAAATATAAAGATGCTGTACGGGAAATTTTTCCTGCCTGACCTCTATAACTCCATTACACGCCATACATTCATCAGAAGCGTGTAAGTTCCAGCAGTCCGTTTATTATGGTCAGCGGATGTGCCGGATTGCCCGGAAGAAACAAATCGACCGTATGAGTTTCTAAAAATGAGCGGTCCAGCTCTCTCGAACCGGAGCAAACATCATTGTTAAGCATATCTGCGCATATATGGTCATTTTCTGCAACGGAACATGAGAATATACCTCCGCTGATGGCATCTGTACCTGCCAGAACTATGATTTTAGGAGCAGGGACGGCATCGTAGCATATCTGAAGAGCTCGTGACATATTTTTAGAAATAGGACCTGTGATGACTATACCGTCAGCGTGACGCGGCGATGCGACAAACTCGATACCGAAACGCCCCATGTCGAAATTCACATTGCCTGTGGCGCCAAGCTCCCATTCACAGCTGTTATCTCCAGCAGCAGAGACTTGTCTGAGTTTCAAAGAGTGTCTGAACAGACGTGAGATTTCAGGACGTCGAAGTGTATCGTCAAAGTGTATGGGAGTGTCCTCCCCTTCTCTTACTATCAGATTGTTACGATTGTTGGTGGCTATCTTGTAGTCCTGCGTAAAATGAATTTTTCGAGGGAAACATCTTTCACATTCTCCGCAGAAAAGGCATTTTCCGAGATCGATGGAAAGACCTTCAGAAGCGGTTTGCGCAGGCAAGCTGGATTTCGCGCAATTGCTTCCGACAGATCCGGCCACCGTGGTCGCTCCTTCTGAAATTGCCCCGGTGGGACAGATGCCCACTAATGCCTGCAAATCCACTTTTTCATTGGAAATGACAGGTCGTCCGCGGAAAATACCGGGAACTTTAGCTTTGGTGACATCCGGAATATATTGTTTCCCCTGATGGAACAGTATCTTAAATGTATCTATCATATCATTCTGAATTAAAGGTCGTGACCGCAATATGAGAGGTTGAAACTCTTGTTGCAGATTGGAAAATCGGATATTTCATTGCCCCTGACGGCCAGTTCGAGGGCAGTCCAATTATGGAATGAAGGATCTTTGATTTTGTAGAGAGCGATTTCGCCCTGAGAATCCGTGATTGCGCAATGACAGATCTCACCTCTCCACCCTTCCGCAAGAGAGATGGCGAACATTCCCGGTGCAACAGCGTGTCCAAGATTGACAGCAGCAGAATTTGCACCAACGGCAGCAGCCGCATTAGCAGATGTATCGGCTTTATCAGCTGCAGCTCCGGCAACACCACGTGTAATCGCAGTCTCAATACCGAAATCAGGCACATTTTCAAGCATATCCCGAATATATCCGACAGACTGTAATACCTCCTCTTTCCTGATCTGAGTGCGGGAATAGACGTCCCCGTGATGTTTGAGTATCGGTCTGTGATCGATATTGCCATACAAAAGGTACGGGTGGGAGCTGCGAATATCGCGTTCAAGCCCGGATGCCCTCGCAGTCATCCCGACAGCCCCTATTTCCGAGACCTGGTCGAGTGTAACAATGCCTGTATGTTCAAGACGAGACAATACTGATGGAAAATGTGATATTTTTTTACCCATTTCCACAAAATCGCGTTCATAAACTGTCAGTGTCGTCAGTAATATTTGAGCAATCTCCGCGGTAAAAGGATATGGAGTATAAAACGGTCTGATGCAGCTCTTTCCAAGACGATTTCCACACCATTGCTGCATAAAATTGATAATCGGAGTGCGAAGTCTGCCATATACAGCCGAACCAAGCTGATAGGCCACATCCCCACAGATGGCACTCAGATCGCCGGTATGAATTGCGATTCGCTCAAGTTCGGATGCAAGAGTTCTTGCCCACAATGCAGCTTCCGAAGCCTTGAACCCGCAGAGACTCTCATAGAGTGATGCAAACGCAACGCTGTGACTTACAGCAGTATCTCCGGCTATCGATTCAGCCAGAACAGAACGTTCTATAAGTCTCTTCTTTTTAAGAAAGAGCCTTTCTATACCACGGTGCTGATACCCCAGCATTATCTCCAGATTCAGCACTTTCTCCCCGCTGCAGATAAACCTGAAATGACCAGGCTCGATCACTCCGGCATGAATGGGGCCCACCCCCACTTCATGGAGCTCTTCATCATCTATGCTATAGAACGGATAATCATCGGGAGTTGTTCTGAGCGGTTTCATCCAAGGATGACCTTCAAATGTAATATTATGATTTTCAGATATTTCTCTCTCAAAACGGCTGAGCGCAGGCACTTGAACCGCAACAGACTGAATAGCAGCACATTCAGGAACTCTACAGGAAAAAACCTCAATATCGTGCATAGCATCATCTGCAATAGCTATTACAAGTCTCAATTCTTCGTCCAAAGGATAACCGAAATAATTGACACAATGTCTGACAGAAGCGGTTCCCGATGAAAGTTTCTCCACAATTAAGGAAGAGAAACAATGGTAATCCATAACCGGGATTGTTGAAAAAGCGACCGAATCGCCGTTGTGCATTCTAAGTGTGTCCATAATTATGAAATTACTGTAATTGCTTCATTTATAAGGTTTACAAGTATGGAAGGAGTGCCGTATCCGATATAAATCGCAAGGAGGAACAACACAATCTGAGTGGCTGATTCCCAAGGAGATATATGTGGTGTATCTATCTTATTTTCAGTCTCTTGCGGAATAAATACTATCCTAAAAATAATACGGGCAAAGGCCCATATCAGCACTGTCAGAAGCAGGGCAACTACTGCAAAGAGCCAGTACTGTCCTGATGCTATCATAGTCTTGAATATCATGAACTCGCTGATAAAGAGCCCTGAAGGAGGTATTGCGGTGATACAGAAGAGGCCGAGAAGAAGCACCAGCGCTCCGAACGGATTGTAACTGAAATAACCGCCCATGTTTTCTATCATTTTAGACTTATACACCCTGAAAAGCTGCCCCAGGTGGAAGAAGAGCCCCGATTTTATGAAGGAGTGCATAACCAGATGCAGAATCGCGGCATAGCATCCCACCCTTCCGAGGGCCATGCCCAGAATCACGATGGCCATCTGTTCTATCCCAGAATAGGCCAGCAGGCGCTTTATATTTCGAACCTTTATCATATAAGCAGTGGCAACGAACAGAGTGATGAGAGCCACAGCAATCATGAAAATGCGGCTCCACTGCCCGACTGACGTATTGCTGACTATTGAATAGCTTCTGAAAATACCGATAAAGCCGAGATTCACCAGAACGGCAGCCAAAAGCGCTCCGGCAGGTGAAGGAGCTTTGTCCTTTGCATCGATTCCGGCAGTGAACATTGGGAAAAGTCCCATTTTGGCGGTGTAGCCTGTAAATATAAAGATAAATGCAAGCTTCAGCCAGAACACATCGAGATTGGCACTGTTGTTCAGTAAGTTGGCATAAGACAGATCGTTTGACCCCGCGTGCATCAGTGACAGGCTCAGAAACAAAATCCCGATGAAGATAAATGTTACGCTGATGGCGCAGACAAAAATATATTTCCATGTCCCCTCTAAAGCGAGCTTGTTAC
Source organism: Bacteroidales bacterium (assembly GCA_028686425.1). Classification (GTDB taxonomy): domain Bacteria; phylum Bacteroidota; class Bacteroidia; order Bacteroidales; family UBA932; genus Cacconaster. Next base: position 9,097 of record JAQUBZ010000027.1, read on the forward strand.
GGTGATGATACACAAGCATCGCTGCACTCAAAGTTGTTATTTCGGTAAATACCCACGTCATGGCGATATGGTTGGCAAGATACCCAAGACTCATTGCCATAATGAGAAGCAGCAGAGAAGAGTAGTAAGTCGCCCTCGCAGATGGAGAGGTCCGATGCCTGTCCATATAGATTCTGCTATGTATTATGGCCGGAATGGTCACGATACTCAATACCACAAGGAGTATCACCCCTATGGCATCGTAGCTGAAATATACCAGCTCTGTCTCATGAAGATTGGCACAAGCATGTACTGTCAGCGCCAATTGAGCTCCAACAAACAGATAAACCATGAAACCGACATCAACTTTTCTATGGAAAAGAGCAATTGTCAATACGCAGATGACAGTTAAAGCAAGGTAGTATAAAATCATATTAATCTTTCAGTTCTGTAAGGTTATCCACATCGGTATCTTTAAACACATCGCCTATTTTGTTGACGAATATTCCGAGAATCAGCACGCTGGCAAAAATATCGAGCAGCACACCCAGATTGACTAACAGAGGCATCTCGTTCCCCACTGCCAGCGAAAGAATGAATACACCGTTCTCTATGACAATGTACCCCATTACATGAGAGAGCAGTTTGCGGCGCGAGGCTATAAAATATAATCCGAAAAATATTGACGACAGCGCCACTACGAAAAACATCTTGTCGAGGTACGTATCACTGACGGCACCTGCCAGAAGTATAGTTACCACAACGATAGCTGTAGTTATGAGCAGCGAGGCAAAATATGGCAGAAACGGCTCGGCTTCACGTGTGATATTGTTTCGCTTTATGATGCGGAACAAAAAATAGGGAACAACTATCGATTTGAACACTATAGTTTCAATCAGTATCCATACCAGATTCAGGACGTTCACTTCATTCAATTGGAGCAGAGCTACAAAGAACATTATAACACCTTGAGCGGCAAGTATTTTGACATACCCTCTCATTCGATTGACAATCGACATGTAGAAGAGCGATATCATAAATATAATTAAAAGTATATCTTTCATGACTATCTGAAATTTCCTGAAAGCAGCAGCACTCCGAACAAAACAAGGAGCGAGACTGAAGTTAATGAGAATATGAACTGCGGATTATGACTCATCCTGAAACGCGCCATAAACGACTCTGTAATGCCTATAATCACGGCAGCGAGAAATTGAATTGCAAAGAAGGACGGAATTGAGTACCCGTAAGGTATTGTACCGATAAACAAATTGACAATCAGCGCAGTGTATATGGCAAACTTTACATATCCGGCGGAAAGGATCAGACCGAGATCAAACCCGCTGTTATCAAGTATCATGACTTCATGAACCATAGTCAGTTCCAGATGAGTTTTCGGATCATCCACCGGCATGCGGCTGTTCTCAATCATCGCTAAAATGAGCAACACTATGGAGGCCAGGCCTGCCAGCGCATAACTCATCGGATTGCCAAGATGAAGCGCTGCAAACATCTCTTCAAATGAAGTGTATCCGGTAACGAGCGCTAAAGAGCCGATAATCATAAAAAAAGCCGGCTCAGCCAACATCGAATAAAGGGCTTCTCGCGATGCCCCCATCCCCTCAAAACTCGAACCGGTGTCAAGTGCGCCGATTATACTGAAAAATTTGCCTAATGCAAGAACGTATGCGAAGAACACAAAATCCCCTTCAAAGGAGAGGATTCCCCCGCTTTTGCCGAAAGGCACCACGCTCACGGCAGCCAGCACCGAAGCAAAATATACTATTGGCGCTGCCTTGAATACCCATCCTGTAGTAGGGCTATATACAGCCCCCTTTCCGAAGAGGCGGACCACATCCCGCAGAGGTTGCAATATTCCCGGCCCCTTTCTTCCGCTGCAAATACTTTTGGTGCGGACCACAATTCCTGTGAAAAACAATGAGGCAGCTATGATTAATACGAAACTCAACATCTCTTATGATAATATGAAAGTAAGCACTATGGTCAATACTATAAATATGATTCCATACAGTATATAAAATTGGAGCTTTCCGTTCTGAAGAAAAGAAAAATGCCCCATAAAACGCCGATATGCAGAAATAGGAGCATCTATCAGATGATGCTCTATTTTGTCCTCAGGCCCCAGAAGAGCTGAAAACAGATTTTTGTAGGTCTTGACAAATGAGGTCGCAGTATATTGAATTTTCGGCGTTGCGGCAGTATAACCGCACCCCCATGTCTCGCCCTGAGTCACCTCCTTTCGACGTGTAGCGAGATATCTGACTAAATACAGCACTCCGATTACTCCTAAAAGTATCATGGATGCAATGCCCACTTGAGATATGGTCGGTGTCACAGTTGCAGTAACTCCCGAAATGCCGAAACCGCCCAGAATTCTGTCCGTAACAGATGTATATAACTGCGGTAAAAGCCCGATAGATAGCATTATACCGGCCATTATAAACATCGGCGCCAACCTCATTTTTCCAAACTCCTTCATCGGAGGAAGTTGTGTACGCGGTGTACCGAGAAATACAATCCCGAAAGCCTTTGTAAAACAGAGAATTGCCAATCCTCCAATCATTACCAGACTCAATATTGCAAATGCCGCCCCCACAAAACCGGTATGCGGAGCTATTTCAAGCCAGTCGAAAAGACCGATATAAATCAGAAATTCCGACACGAAACCATTCATCGGAGGAAGCCCGCATATAGCCACCGAGGAGATCAGGAATAGGAAAGCCGTCATCGGAAGTCTCTTTGCAAGGCCGCCAAGCTGCTCAACATCAAGAGTATGAGTAGCGTGATATATATTTCCGGCAGCAAAGAAAAGAGAAGACTTGAATAGGGCGTGATTCAAGGTATGAATCAGTGCCCCTGAAAATCCGAGAGCCGCCATTACATTATTGTCCAGACCGATACCTATACACTCTATCCCGATACCCATGCCGATAATACCGATATTTTCAATACTGTGATATGCAAGCAGTTTCTTCAGATTATGCTGAATAATGGCAAGCATCACCCCATAAAGGCCGCTCACTGCGGAGATTGCCAGAATCATATAGCCTACAGTCTCAAAATCGAGGGTAAATATTGTAAGCATCCTAAGTATTCCGAAAATACCTATTTTGATTATCACACCTGACATCACTCCTGAAATGTGAGCCGGAGCAGCCGGATGTGCATGCGGGAGCCATGTATGGAAAGGAACAAACCCTGCCTTTACAGCAAATCCGAGGAATAGCAGAATAAAGGCGGCAGTGCAGTCATTCGTCTGACTATAAGCCCTTATTGCCTCAAAATCGTATGAGCCCGCCTTTGCAGCCATCATCAGAAACCCGATGGTAAGCAGCACAACAGAGATATGTGACTGTATGAAGAAATTTATCCCCGCCTTGATAGTCTCTCTTTTCCAACTCTCAAAAATAATCAGCACAAAAGAGCCAAGCGCCATTACCTCCCATGCAACCAGAAATGCAAGACTGTTGCGGATAATGCACAGAGCCATCATAGCCGCAAATGTTGCAAGATATGCGAAGATATGAAGCCCTATCTCACTCTCATGCTCCTTATAATGCTTCAGATAATCCACCCCATAGAAAGCACCTGCCGTAAATACTATCCCGATAATCAGCATAAACCACGCAGAGAGCGCATCCATAGCTATCCTGACATTTCCAAAGACAATTCCTCCATTGAATACCACCTCCTGAGGCTGACCGGCCAACACTCCCACTGCATCAATCGCTATCATAACTGATGCCACCGAAACAGAGCCTACGGCCAATATGGTTTTGACACGAAGCCCATTCACAAACAATATTACAACTAATGCCGTGACAATCAGACAGAACGACAGTAAGATCAGATTCATTTTTCTCCTTCAAAAATTAAAAGTGCAAAGGTAGGAAAGATATATGAAAAATCACAGCGCTTCCGCTATGGTCTGAAGAATACCTTCATCAGCCTGAAGCCATTTTACGGAGTGTAAATCTTCTTTGGAGAGCCATCTGGCAGCCTCATGCTCGTTCAGATGAAGCGACTCGGAAGTGAGGGTGCACCAATAACAGTGCATAGTCAGATGAAAAGCCGGATAATCCCATAACACAGTTTGAATCAACTCGCCGACCTCGATGTCGGCATTCAACTCCTCTTTTATCTCCCTCAAGAGAGCCTGAGGACAGGATTCACCTGGCTCCATCTTCCCTCCCGGAAATTCCCACCAATCCTTGAACTCTCCGTAACCTCTCTGCGTTGCAAAAATCGTATTCCCCCGCCTGATCACAGCCGCAACCACCTCAATTGACTTCATAATTATTCCTATTAGAATTGAACTGCGCAAAGGTAGCATTTAATTTGCCACATAGGGATGATTTTGCTCGGAATTGTCCTTATATGGTTGTGGCGGATTCCGGAACGTGAAGGGGCTGCGCTGAAAATCGGCGCCAGAGGCCAGCGTATGTTGCCATCGTTTGTGTAAGCGATGGAGAGGTCAACGTGAAGTGTTCATCAGAAGAGACCAGTATCAGTTGTCGGCGAGGGAGTGATTTTGGTGACAGGCAAAGATAGCTTCGGGATATGTCATCGTCAAGGGTGTATGAAATAGCCTTAGGGCTGCCCTTGACTATGCCACATCCCTCCCGCTCCTTATTGCCTATCCCCAAAACAATCCCCCATCATAAATCCCTGATTATCAGCGCCTGCAAAGCATTGACTGTCAGGCACATCTGTGGGCATTCAGCAAGGCAAAGCATTGAGCATCAATCACTTCTGCAGGCATGTGTGCATTTCAAATTGTTCGCTTTGAGACACTTCCGAATTCGACCGCCGTACTCTTTAGCAAACCTATCATTGAAATACACACACATCAACCGCCATGACCCTTGGCAAGCAACCAATTGAAACTCAAGCATTTCGTCAATCAAGCACATTCAAAATGCGGCTATCTGTATCTTCTGCGAAGATTATCATTGAAACACAAGCACTTAAACTGCCAGTCTCACCAGTTGTGGCAATAATCATTACCAGACCTTGTAAGCGATGCTTTTGACAATGGTATCAGCGCTAACTTGTTAATTGTGTAATAATCAGGTGTCTATTAGACAACCAACCATTACATAGTGAAATTGCCGCAAAATTTGCGTCATTTATTGAGCAATAATGTCACATACCATAAAACGGCAAAAATATGTATACTTTTCAAGGACCAAAATCAGGAAGTGAAACAACAACAGCCGGGCACGTGATTCATCTCCCTCGTTTTTGCCTTAAAACGCGGTAGATGCTCTATATCACAGAACGCCCAAATCTTCAAGCGTCTGAACATCAAGTATTTAATAAAGCTACAAAAATTGTATTTTCTTCATCTCCCTCGTTTTTGCCCTAAAACGCGGTAGATGAACTTATGGCACTTACTAATTACTATACCTTGGAAGTAGCGACTTTCATTGCCGCAATATTGGCATCGCAATCGTAAACATTATAATACTTACATGAATCTTGATGTATGTTTCTCCGCGATGACGTATGTCTGGCTTGGATTGTCTTTGTAAAGGGTGTTCACTTCGTGGCTTTCTATGGCTTGATTGCCACGATGTGAACTGGACGGCTTCGGGGATAATGCCTGGTAATGGTAACAGAGGTAACTTGTTGATTGACAATTGCCTCTGAGAGACCTATCCACCCACGGATTGGTATAGTGGGAGGAGCCTTTTGGATACGAGTTATCGCGTCAGCGATGACAACATGGCGCCTGCAGAGAATAGTAGTCTGCATTCGCTATCACATGGCTGACGATATTAACCGGCTAATGCTATCACATAGTTGTAGTTATTAACCGGCTAACGCTATCACATGACATTCGCTATGACGCTATTATTTCGCCGATTAGAAAATTCTTTGTACCTTTGAAATATGCGATGTTTCTATCATAACCTGATTTCTGAATTCCTGAATGCTGATTCCAATGCAGTGTTTGGTGAGTTGGCTAATAATTATTATGGCAATATACCGCCGACAACCAGCGCTTCATGGGTGGGCGAGATTCAGATAATGAAAGATGTATTGCTTCCATGGAAAGAAGAGCCGGGAGATATCGTTTTTGAATATAACATCCCCAGACTCGGCAAACGCATTGACGTCGTAGTCCTTCTTCGCGAGATAATCTTTTGTCTTGAGTTCAAAGTTGGACAGAGCGATGCATTACAGCTTGATGTAGAGCAAGTTCTCGATTATGCCCTGGATTTGAAAAACTTTCATCTGGATAGTCAGAACAGGAGCATCATTCCGATACTCATCCCAACAGAATACACAAATACAACAAGCGAGTTTATTCCGTCAGTATATGATGATTCAATCTATAATCCGTTGATAACTGGCGAGAAAGGACTTCAACAGTTAATAAAAAACATTCTTGAGCACTCTGGTGCACAACCTGATGAAAAACCATTTGGCGACAGATGGATAATCAGTCCATATTCTCCAACGCCAACCATTATTGAAGCCGCTCGTACTCTCTACGAACATCATTCAGTAGAAGCTATTACCAGGCATGCAGCAGATAAAGTATCTACCGATGCCACAATTGGTTACATACTGGATGTAATCAGACAAAGTAAAGAACACGGAGAAAAGAGTATATGCTTTGTAACAGGTGTACCTGGTGCCGGCAAAACTCTTGTTGGACTCGATGTTGCTGTAAAACAGACATATCAGGATGGCGACGAAGCAAACAAGGACGAAGGAGCCGTATATCTTTCAGGCAATGGCCCGTTAGTGGCTGTTTTAACTGAGGCTTTAGCTATTGACAATCAAAAGAAATGCAAAGAGAATGGAGAAAGAAGAAATATGTCTGACTCTCGTCGTGAAGTAAATAAGTTTATCCAGATTATCCACAGATACAGAGACGATATGCTTGCCAAAATCAAGAATCCTGTAGAAAATGGTATTCTTGAGATAGATCCTGCCAAGGCATTACGACTGCAACATTCAGGATATGGAGCAGTTGAGCATGTTGCCATTTTCGATGAAGCGCAGCGGTCCTGGACTCATAAAAGACTTGCAGATTACTTAAAACGCGGAGGTACCTATGGAAACAAACTCAAAGTACCGAACTTTCCGATATCTGAAGCAGCTTTTCTGATATGGTCATTAGACCAGCGTGAAGATTGGGCTACGATAGTATGCCTTGTTGGAGGAGGTCAGGAGATTAATACAGGAGAAGCAGGTATATCTGAGTGGATAAATGCTCTGAATACACATTACAAACACTGGAAAGTCTATATTTCAAATAAACTTACAGAAGAGGAGTATGCAGAAGGCAAGGTGAATGATTTGTTAAAAGATAATAACAATGTCATATTTTCAGAGAGTCTTCACCTTGCTGTCAGTTTGAGATCTTTCCGTGCAGAGAAGCTTTCATCATTTGTACACTCCCTGCTATGCATTAATGTAGATGCTGCCGGTATTTATGCCGAAATAAAAGATAAATATCCGATCAAGTTGACAAGAAGTATGGATACTGCACGAGAATGGCTGCATAAACAAGTCAGAGGTACGCAGAGAACAGGTGTACTTGTCACAAAGACTGCCGCCAGATTTAAACCTCTATCTGTAGATATTTTAGCACAAGGTGACGAGAATGCAGTACATTGGTTTTTAGAGGACAAGTCTGATGTACGATCCTCCAACTACCTTGAAGACGCTGCAACAGAAATACAAGTTCAAGGATTGGAACTTGACTATACTTGCGTTCTTTGGGATGCCGATGTCAGATATGATAACGGACATTGGCGATTCTATAGTTTCAATGGAAGAACAGCATGGAGAGAAGAAAATGGAGAAACCGATTCAAGCAAAGAACGGACGAAATATATGATAAACGCATATCGGGTATTGCTTACAAGGGCAAGAATGGGAATGATCATTTGTGTACCTGAAGGCAATTCCAACACAACTCCCGGTGGCTTTCCAGAAGACAGTACACGCCTTCCTGAATTTTACGACGGGACATATTCATACCTGAAAACATTAAACATAGAAGAAATCTAATTATATCAGCCATGTTTAAAAAAGTCATCATCATCGCATTGTTAGTTGTCGTACCGGTGGCGGCATCATCTCAAAACGCACAAAGACAAAAGGCTAAAACTCCGAAAGTCGGTATATTTTTGAGCGGCGGGGGCGCACTCGGATTTGCACATATCGGAGCATTGAAGGCACTCGAGGAGGTAGGTATTCACCCTGATTACATTGCAGGAGCCAGCATGGGAGCCCTTGTGGGAGTATTTTACGCATACGGATACACTCCTGACGAAATAAGCAGGATGGTCATTGACAAAGAGTTATACAGCACTAAAAATATTTTGGCCATATCCGGGAAGAACAGCGACAGCAGAAGACTTGGAGTTTTCTCGCATAAAAAAGTCCGAGAGTTGCTGGAACATTATATTCCGACAGATTCTTTCAATGATTTGAAGAAGGAGATGACTGTCGTTGTGTCAAATTTAAGTAAATCGAGAACTGAATGGGTCAATTCCGGGGACAGCCTGACAGATTACGTTCTTGCCTCAATGTCAATTCCTTGCATCTTTGAGCCGATTCTTATGAATGGAGACATCTATATTGACGGAGGTTGCTTTAACCATTTTCCAAGTTATGTCATACGTGACAAAGTTGATATATTGATCGGTGTTGAAGTAATGCCTTACACGGACACCGTACAAATTTCCAAAATAGCAGATGTTTTGACAAGATACTTTGCTTCTTTAGCTGTTGTAAGCAGCTCTGAAGGACACAGCCAATGTGACCATTTGTGTGTATCTCACGCGATTGACAAATATAAAATGCTTGATTTCAGCGAGTTTACTCAGATTTACGATTATGGATATCAATCCATGAAGCAGTACATCGAAGAGCATCCGTCCATAATCAGAGACTGCCGGGGCAGATAATTCACTTCAGCAATAAACCAAGAGAGCCGGTCAAAACTTGGCCGGCTCTCTCAAATCAATTACTTACTAACAAAAAATCTTTTACCATTCTATTTTGAATGCTCTTTGTAGAGCAACTTAATAGCATTTGCAAGTCTCTTCACCCCTTCGACAATCTTATCGTCATCAGCGTAAGAGAAATTAAGGCGCATTGTGTTCTTACCCGAATCATCGCAGTGGAATGCTTCTCCGATAACGAAAGCGACATTCTCCTTGATTGCAATATTGAACAACTCTCTTGTATCATATTGTTCAGGCAGGCGCAAGAACAAGAACAGACCGCCTGCAGGATTGGTCCATGTAACTCCCTCAGGCATATAATCTTCAAATGCCTTAATCATCACGTTCTTCTTACGTCTGTATAAATCTTTAATCTTCACAATGTTCTTTTGGAATGATCCTGATTGCAGATACCTTGCGGCAACCATCTGATTGAAGATAGGCGTGCACAAGTCTGAAGACTGTTTGGCAACAATCAGTCTTTCAATAATATTATCGGCAGCTGCCACCCATCCGAGACGGAATCCAGGAACAAAGGTCTTAGAGAATGTACCAAGCAGCACAACTCTTTCGGGACACATCGAATACATGGTTGGAAGCGATTCGCCTTCAAAACGAATCATCTTGTAAGGGCTGTCTTCAATAATCAGCAAATCATATTTCTTGGCTACTCCCACAACATATTTTCTCTCTTCAACAGACATGGTCTCACCTGACGGATTCTGAAAATCGGGAATTGAATAGATGAATTTCGGTTTCTTGCCCGCTGCAATGAGAGCATTTATTGCTTCATCAAGTCTGTCATTGTTACGCAATCCGTAAGGTTTGCACTGATATGACCAGAATGCCTGAAGCGCTCCGAGATATGATGGAAGACCGCAGACAATGACGTCACCCGGATCGATAAATATACGTGCAAGCAAGTCAATTGCCTGTTGAGAAGCGGTTGTAATTAGAATGTTCTTGATAGGAACATCCATTCCGTCTTCTTTATATAATTTGGAAATCTCCTGTCTCAAAGATACATCTCCTTCCGTTGAACCATATTGAAGTGCGGCTGCACCTTTTTCATTCATAATGTCCATCATAATGGTTTTTAACTCTTCGATAGGAAAAGTTTCAGGACTTGGAAAACCACCGCCGAAAGAAATAATTTCCGGCCTTGTTGCAACGCTCAAGAGGTCTCTGATTGCAGATCTTCTCATACTCTTGGCGTTAGCCGATAGCAATTGATCAATATTCATGGTATAACTTATTTTTATTTGTGCAAAGATAATAAAGTGTAAGTAAATTACAAATTAATATTCGTTTTTTTAACTATTTATTTTGAAAAAGTTTCGTTTTATCACAAAATGAAACTTGTCTTTTTTTGTCGGAAAAAATAATTACTTTTGTGTATGAAACGATTATTCCTAATAGACGGCCATTCTCTGATTTTCAGGATGTATTACGCATTTCTGAGAAGACCGATGATTAACTCAAAAGGAGAAGATACTTCTATACTGTTCGGATTCTCCAAATTCCTGTTAGAGCTTGTGAATAAGGAACATCCGACTCATATTGCTGTTGCGTTCGACCCACCTGCCAAGACTTTCAGACACGAAATATATCCCGAATACAAAGCCAACCGCAGTGCTGCCCCTGAACTTGTCAGAGCGGCTCTCGACCCTCTTGTCGAAATTGTGGAAGCATTGGGAATCCCTGTAATAATGCAGCCGGGATACGAAGCCGATGATGTAATAGGGACCATTGCTCAAAAATATGAAAAAGAAGGTTATACCGTGTATATGGTCACTCCCGATAAAGACTTGGGACAAATTGTTTCGGACAATATATTCCAATACAAGCCGGGCAGGAGCGGCTCTGAAAACGAAATAGTGGGCAGAGAACAAATCTGTGCCCAATATGGAATTGATAATCCGAAAGAAGTGATCGATATTCTCGCCATTTGGGGAGATGCCTCGGACAATGTCAAAGGAGTTAAGGGCATCGGTGAAGTCGGGGCAAAAAAGCTTGTCGGAAAATACGGAAGTCTTGAAAATATCCTAAATCATCTCGACGAGCTGCCTGCCAAACAGCAGGAAGCATTTAAGGAAGCTGCTCCACATCTCGGCATGAGCAAATTTCTTGTCACAATCAAGACGGATATTGACATAGACGTGAATGATGAATCCCTGAAAATAAGTATGTGCTGCAATCAGTGTATATCCGACTTGTTCAACAAATATGAATTCAACTCGTTGAGAGGCATGCTCCCGGATGGCGACATTACTATTCAAGAGCCTGAACACAAGCATATTGACAGTAATGAAATATCTCCATCGGCTCTGCTGCAAATAATATCCTCACCGAGTGCGGACACATTTGCGGCATCAGGTGAGGAGCACTCAGATGTAGTTTCAATAAGGGTGGACCAAAATATTATTCTGTCATGCGGCAACAATTTCTGCAAAACCGACTTTGAAGATCCAATAGTAAAGCAGATTATAGAGAATGATCAGCTCATCAAAATCGGCCACTCCCTTAAAACGGAGGTGGAAATTCTAAAAAATCACGGTATCAATATCAAAGGAGAGCTTCACGATATAGAGCTGATGCACTATCTTCTAAACCCCGAAAGAACTCATAAACTGGATATTCTGGCAAACGGTTATCTCAATGCGGATATAAGTCGTATCGGTGCGGTAAAGGAAGTGGAGACGACTCAGCAATTCGATCTGTTTTCAGCCCCAATACCACCTTCAGAGTCGGATGTAAGTTCAAAAACAGCCACCCTTAAACGCATAAACGAGTGTATTGCAATAAGTTCAATTTATCCGCTCATGAAAGCGGAATTGATTGAACAGCATCTTTGGGATTTATACCTCAAAATAGAGATGCCTCTGATATATGTTCTTTCCAAAATGGAGGAGGACGGTATAAAAATCGACCCGGGACAACTTGCAGAATATGGCAGGACCCTTTCTGAGGAGCTTGCCGTGTTGGAATCCGAGATTAAGGAGATGGCTCATGACGACAATGTCAATATCTCCTCGCCACGCCAGATAGGAATCATCCTTTACGAGAAACTGAATCTTAATCCGAAGGTCAAAAAGAGCAGACAGGACAATTACCCCACCGATGAAGAGACTCTATTGGAGCTGGCAGACAAACATCCGATTATCAACAAGATATTGGAATTCAGAGCGACAAAGAAGTTACTGTCAACATATCTCGATCCCCTCCCATCTTTGATAAACCCAAAGACGGGAAAGATCCATACTACTTTCAATCAGGCACTTACTTCTACGGGAAGATTGAGCTCGGTAAAGCCTAATCTTCAAAATATTCCGATTCGCAGCGAGCGTGGACGAGAAATAAGAAAAGCTTTCGTCCCGAGCACTCCCGACGGCTATATCGTTTCAGCCGACTATTCCCAGATAGAATTGAGAATTATGGCCGAATTGAGCCGCGATCCCGGTATGATCGAAGGATTTATCAATGGCGCTGATATTCACACCGCCACAGCGGCCAAGATATTTAAAGTGGAGGCGGCAGATGTGACAAGGGAGCAGCGCAGACGTGCAAAAGTTGCAAATTTCGGCATCATCTACGGTATATCCCCTTTCGGACTTGCCCAAAGGCTGAATATTCCGAGAAGAGAGTCTAAAGAATTTATCGAAGAGTATTTCAGACACTATCCCAAGATAAAGGAATATATGAACTCCATCATATCAAAAGCTCGCGAGCAGGGATATGTGGAGACAATTTTCGGGAGGAAAAGATACCTTCCCGATATTAATTCGAGAAATCAGGTGGTGAGAGGACTGTCCGAAAGGAATGCCATAAACGCCCCTATTCAGGGAAGTGCCGCAGATATAATCAAACTTGCCATGATTAATGTGTTCAAGCGCATGCAGCGGGAACAAGTACAAAGCAAGATGGTGCTTCAGGTGCATGACGAGCTTGTGTTTGACGTTGTATCATCCGAACTTGATATAATAACGGATATTGTTAAATATGAGATGGAAAATGTATATAAGTTGTCCATCCCTTTAATTGTAGATTGCAGCTATGGAAAAAACTGGCTCGAAGCTCACTAACTTATCAGATATTCAACTGATTGAATTAGCCCTGATTAACAATCAGGGGGCTTTTTACAAGCTCCTTGAAAAATACAGGGAGCCTTTGCTCACACATATATTAAAATATGTATCGGTCAAAGAGGATGCAGAGGATATCTGTCAGAAAAGTTTTGAAAAGGCATTCATGAATATCGACAGATATGACTCCAAATATGCTTTTTCTACATGGTTGTACAGTATCGCTCAAAATGAAGCGATTGACCACATCCGCAAGAACAAGGCTGCCATCAGCTCGGTATCTCTGACCACCGATCCAAAAATAATGAGTTTGAGCGTAGAAGATACTCCTGAAGACAAAGTCATTATAGATCAGGCTGTTTCGGAGTTACTATCTCTTATTTGCAATCTTCCTGAAGGCTATCGGGAGGTGGCGGAACTGAGATTTATCAAGGACTACGCATACGAAGACATAGCCGAAGAGCTCAAGATTCCTGTAGGTACTGTCAAAACAAGGATTAACAGGGCAAAAAAAATGCTGACCGACAGCACAGATATTTTTAGTAATGGAAGAGATAATTAAATATTTTAAAGAGCTTACTCCAAGACAGATAGAGCAATTTACAAATTTACTGCCTCTCTATGCGGAGTGGAACGACAGAATCAACGTAATTTCCCGCAAGGATATCGAAAACATCTATTTGCACCACGTACTCCACAGCCTTTCGATTGGCAGACTGCTTACATTCCCTGAAAATACCACAGTTCTCGATGTGGGCACGGGGGGTGGATTTCCCGGCATTCCGTTAGCCATTCTGTTTCCGAAAGTAAAATTCACACTGTGCGACTCCATCGGCAAAAAAATAAAAGTTGCTCAGGGAGTGGCAGATGCCCTGAAACTAAGCAATGTGACAACTGTCAATTCGAGAGTCGAGGCAATTGACGGAAGATTTGACTATGTGGTGTCACGAGCAGTAACACGCCTTTCAGAGTTCTACCCGTGGGTCAAAGGGAAGTACATCAATTCGATTATATATCTCAAGGGCGGAGATTTGAGCGATGAAATAGCCGAATGTGTCAAAATCAACAAATTGGACAGAGCCTTAATCTCCGAACACTATATCGGAGAGTGGTTTGAAGAAGAGTATTTTGCCGAAAAAAAGATTATAATTATAACCCGATAAATTTGTATTTCAAAACAAAAGCATTACCTTTGCACTCCATTTTGTAAAAATAATAAAACATAATATAATGAAACGCACATTTCAACCATCACAACGCAAAAGACGCAACAAACACGGATTCCGTGAACGTATGTCAACTCCTAACGGACGTCGCGTTTTAGCAGCACGCCGCCGTCATGGTCGCAAGAAATTGACTGTATCGTCAGAGGAACTTTGGTAGAATTCCTTGGAATATTTGCACAAATATAAAAAAGCCCTCCATGCGAAGGGCTTTTTTTATGTATTATTGGCAGCTGTTTGAAATTTCTTCAAATAATAGTTTAACTTTGTACGTTTAAATGCAAAATTCCCGTTATGGAACAAAACAATAATTCTTCTTCAAAGAAAATCCTGAACAATTGGATAGTACGCAACATAGTGCTTGCGATAGTCGGAGTTCTTGTCTTAGTGCTCATTGTAAGTGTTCTGCTCGGCATCGGAACCAGACACAACAAAGAGCTGGCCGTACCCGATTTCACGAATATGACCATTCAGGATGCAGGCAGACTTGCCGATAAAAGAGATGTCCGTCTCGATATTACAGACTCTGTATTTGTCAGGAGAATGGATCGCGGAGTTGTATTTTCTCAGAATCCCCAACCGGGAAGTCATGTCAAAAAGGGCAGACGTATATTGATTACCATCAATGCTATAACTCCACAAACAGTAGCTATGCCCGCTCTTGTCGGATACTCGTTGAGACAGGCAAAGACCGAAATCATGTCCAAGGGGTTGCAAATAGGCAAATTAACATATATGGAAGACATCGCCACAAATAATGTTCTGGAACAGAGCGTCAATGGCAGAAGAGTTGACCCAGGAACAATGATTGAAACGGAAACTCCGATAGATCTGCTGTTAGGCCTCAATCCGGAAGATGCCTTGACATATATTCCTCACCTTAAAGGTTATACTTATGCCGTTGCCAAAGAAACCATAATAGACAATTCATTGAATCTCGGCATCGTCCGCTATGACGAAACCGTTATGAACTATAATGATTCTATTCAGGCTCAAGTATTTATGCAGAATCCTGCATATACCAACGAAGACCCTTACCCTCGAGGAACCAAAGTTGACATATATCTGACAAAAGACCCTTCCAAAATCGTCATAATCGACAGTAAAGACAATTAGACATTACACCGCCTTATATGAGTAGCGAAATAGATGATATTGAAGATGTTGCCTGTGAAGATGAAGAGCAGGAGATGTTTGAGCACTATCGATTTGCAGTCGATAAGGGGCAATCGCTGCTCCGAATAGACAAATACATCACAGACCACATGGAACAGACTTCGCGTCACCGCATACAACTTGCGATTGAGGCGGGATATGTGCGTGTCAATGATGTAGTGGTCAAAGCCAATTACAAAGTAAAGCCTCTTGATGTCATAACTATAGTAATGCCATTCCAAAGGCGCGGCTTTGAAGTGAGGCCTGAACCCATTCCTCTCGATATTGTATATGAAGATGACGATCTGCTTGTAATCAACAAGCCGGCAGGTCTGGTGGTTCATCCAGGATTCGGACATTTTTCGGGGACACTTATAAATGCCCTCTCATATCACCTCGGTATTTCACAAGATGCCGATGCAGGGGATGAACGGATGGGCATTTTAGTACACAGAATAGACAAAAACACATCTGGACTTCTTGTTGTGGCCAAGAATGACGAATCGCAGCTCGATCTTGCTAAACAGTTTTTCGACCATTCCATTCAAAGAAAATATATTGCACTTGTCTGGGGGAATATAGCTGAAGAGAGCGGGACCATAGAGGGAAATATAGGCAGAGATCCCAACGACAGACTCAGATTTAAGGTATTTCAGGACGGCTCACAAGGGAAACACGCTGTCACTCACTATAATGTACTCGAACGTTTCGGCTATGTCACCCTTGTTGAATGTATTCTTGAGACAGGGCGTACTCACCAGATAAGAGTGCACATGAACTACATAGGCCATCCGCTGTTTAATGACGACCGCTACGGAGGAGACAGGGTATTGAAAGGAACTTTATATGCCAAATACAAGCAGTTTATAGATAATTGCTTTGAAATATTGCCACGACACGCCCTTCACGCCAAGACTTTGGGATTTGTACATCCCCGCACAGGCAAAACCGTTTTTCTCGAATCGGCAATTCCTGCAGATATGGAGACAGTCATTGAAAAATGGCGCAATTATGCCGGAACAAGGAATTTGAATGAAGACAATTCATGATTTACAGCAAATCCATAATTAATTCCGATGCAACCGAATGGGTTGTATTCGTACATGGTGCAGGCGGCAGTTCCAATGTATGGTTCAGGCAGATACGTGATTTCGGCAGAAAATACAATCTGCTTCTGATTGATTTAAGGGGACATGGAGAGTCGGCCAAAATAAAGCACAAGGACAACGCTTACAACAGATACACCATCTCTGAAATTGCCAAAGATGTTGTGGAAGTACTGCAGAGCATGAACCTGACACAATGCCATCTCGTTGGACTTTCGCTCGGAGGTATTGTCATTAGAGAGATTGCCGAGACACATATAGAACTCGTCAAATCTATGACGATGGCTGGAGCTGTCATCAAATTCAGCCCGAGATCCAAGTTTCTTTCATGGATAGCCAATGCCACCAAACATATTTTTCCCTATATGTGGATTTACAGGATTTATGCAAGGGTACTTATGCCTTCCAAGCATAATCGCGAATCGCGCAAAGTATTTATAGCAGAGTCTCTTAAAGTCACCCGACAGGAATTTCTCAACTGGATGACTGTCAATAAGGGGCTCAACAAAGTGCTTTCAAAATATTGGGACAATGAACCGGAAGTCCCCACCCTTTATATAATGGGTGAAAATGATTATATTTTTATATCTCAGGTCAAAATGTATATGCAGACTCACTGTCAGCATTCACGCCTGATAATACTGCCGAATGCGGGACACGTATGCAATATCGAAGCAGCCGGACTGTTCAACAAAATAGTATTGGAATATCTCAAAAGTGTTGACGATGGCACCGTTACGCTAAAACAAGAGTAAAACAAACCGTGGTATCGGTATTGGAACTCAGCCTGATAGTACCGTTATGAAGTCTCATTATCTGGCGGGAAAGACTCAACCCGATACCGGAACCATTCTTTTTGGTAGTAAAAAACGGAAGGAATATGTTGTCTGCCACATCTTTTGGAATTGCACCGCCATTGTTCGATATGTCGATTACGGTATTTTCATTACCGTCTATTCTGACTGAAATATCCACCATCCCCTTATCAAGCGACCCTATGGCTTGCAGCGCATTCTTGACTACATTGATGATAACCTGTGAAATCAAATCCGGATCTGCATACACTAACATATCTTCCGGATTGACAGAGACTTTGATGCGGGAATCTTCCCCTTCAAGCACCACAACCCTCTCAAGCATTTCCCTGATGGAAAACGGAACCTTGTCCGGAGCCGGTATATGTGTAAATTTACGATATGATTCGACAAATGAAATAAGCCCTTTGCTTGTAGAACTGATAGTTGTGAGCCCTTTGGCCAAATCGCTTTGGCTATCATCACAAATATCTATCAATGAGTTACTTAATGAAGTAATAGGAGCTAAGGAATTCATTATTTCATGAGTAAGTACACGAATCAGTCTGATCCACGACTCAAGCTCTTTTTCTGCAAGTTCGCTATTGATGTCGGAAATGGCTACAATTGTCATATTTGACCCATTTACAACCATTTGAGATGCCGTCATGGATATATTTTTTTCACCGAGTTCGTTACTTACCGTCACGTTACGCTTCTCTCCCGCCCTGATGGAGGCAAATGCTTCCCGCAGTTCTTGCGAAACGACAGACAACTGATTGATATGTGTAAATACACTCAATCCCAAAATTCTGAGACCCTCTTTATTAGATTGATATACACTTCCCGTCTCGTTGATTACTATCACTCCCGCCTTGATACTGTCAAGTATAAGTTCATAATATTTCTCCTTCTGTATGGTATTCAGCCGTGCATTTGATATTATGTCCTTTATCCTGTTCAGTGCATAATTAACCATCCGCTCATTGGTATTTTCGGAATTTTCATAAAATTTGAAGGAAGTATCTCCGTTTTCCACAGCGTTGAGCAAAAAGTCGATTTTGGAAAATGTAGAAGTATATATTTTCACGATTTTGTAGAAAGAGCGTATAACAAACGGAAGAGATATGGGCAGAATATACAATTTGTCCCTCATCACAGCCACAGTGATGACGATGACAGACAATATCATAAGCAGTATATAAAATATAATGGCCCGCTTATTCATATTCCGTACTTTTTAATTTTGTTGTAGAGGGTCTGTCGTGTAATCCCGAGCTGCTGCGCCACTGATGAAAGGTTGTTGGGGTTTTGAGATACGGCTTTTTCAATCATCTGCCTCTCCATCTGTTCAATAGTGGTAAAATTATCTGTTAGTGCAGGTTTGGACGTTCCCATTTTCAGGAAAAGGGATTGTGTGTCAATCTTGTGTCCGTCACACATTATCACAGCCTTTTCAATGGTGTGCTGCAACTCTCTGATATTCCCGAACCATTCGTATTCCTTCAGTTGTTCCTGTGCCCCTGCATCGAAACCGCTTATGGATTTACCGTATTTTTTGACATATACTCCTAAAAATATTTCGGCCAGCGGCACTATGTCCTCTTTTCGTTGCCTCAGAGGTGGAATATCTATATGTATGGTGTTAATTCTATATAAAAGGTCTTCCCTGAAAGTCCCGTTTTTGACCATCTGGTATATGTTGCAGTTGGTGGCACAAATCAGCCTGATATCTATATCGATGGGGATATTGCTTCCCACTCTTACAATCCTATTACTCTGTATGACTGTAAGCAACTTTGACTGAAGATGATATGGCAAGTTCCCTATCTCATCCAAAAATAGCGTTCCCCTGTTTGCCACTTCAAATTTGCCGGCCCTGTCGTTATGGGCATCGGTATAAGCCCCCTTTACATGTCCGAAGAGTTCACTCTCGAAAAGGGATTCGGTAACGGCCCCCATATCCACTGCCACCATTATTTCGCTACTGCGGGATGAAGCATTGTGTATCTCGCGGGCAAGCATCTCTTTGCCTGTACCGTTCTCCCCTGTAATCAATATGTTGGCGTCAGTATTGGCGACTTTATCGACCGTCTCTCTCAATTGTTTCATTGACTCGCTCTCTCCCCAATACATTTTAGGCTGGTCGTACAACTCTTTTCTTATCTCCTTGATGTATTTCAGTTCCTTGTGCGATTTGCGCAAATTATAGGCATTCTGTAGTGAAGCTATAAGCTTGTCGTTATCCCAAGGTTTGACTACAAAATCGGCAGCCCCCTCTTTAATCCCCCTGACAGCCAGATCCACATCGGCATAGGCAGTAAACAGCACCACTTGCACCTCGGAGGAGATATTTTTAATCCGGGAAAGCCAGTAAAATCCCTCATTTCCCGTATTTACTCCGGTCCAGAAATTCATATCGAGCAACACCACATCTATTTCGTTTTTTCTAAAAAGAGTGTTGATCTGATTGGGGTCGCTTATAAGTATTACTTTCTCGAAATATTTTGCGAGGAGAATTTCGAGTGCGGAAAGAATGCTTTTGTTGTCATCCACAACCAATATTGTCCCTTCTTTTTTCATATTGTTGTATTTTATACTCAAAATTAACAGATTTTATCCGTTTTGTCAAAAATTTTACAGTCGTATGTAAAAAATATTGACACTTTAAGCAAAAACAGTTTTAGCTATATCATTAGTAATCAATTATTTATC
>JAQUBZ010000006.1 GCA_028686425.1 Bacteroidales bacterium
ATTTCGATGTTGACAAGATTAAGATTGAAGGTTGGGCTTCTCCTGAAGCATCTGTTGCATACAACAAGAATTTGTCAAACAATCGTGCAAAGACAATGAAGAAGATTATCGCCGACAAGTACAATTTCCCTGAAAACATCTATGATGTTAAAGGAAACGGTGAGTATTGGGTTGATGTCTTGAATTACATTGCTACTTCCGATGATCCTGCAATCCTCGCTTCTAAAGACAAACTTGACAAATTTGTGGCAGACAACGAAGACACCAATCTTGACAAGAAAGAGATTCTTCTCAAGAGGATTGACAATGGAAAGCCTTACAAAGCAATCTTCGATAAAGTTTATCCGAGATCGAGGTTTACCGATTGTGAGGTGTCATATAAAGTTAAGGGGTATGACAGAGAAGAAGCTATGGTCATCTTTAAGAATGATCCTAAACAATTGTCGGCTGACGAATACGTTCAATTGCTGAATGACGGCGCCGATGCTGCTGTTCTTGCAAAAGCTGTTGAAATCTACCCGAATGATTCCCGCATCAATTCAATTGCTGCTGAAAGAGCTAAAAATGCCGGCAATATCGATGCTGCTTTAAGCTACTATCAAAAAGCAGGCAATTCACCTGAAGCCTACAACAACCAAGGATGCTGCTGGTTACTAAAAGGTAATGCAGAAAAGGCACAAGAGTGCTTCAACAAGGCAAAAGGTCTGGATGTTGCTGAAGGTAATGCAAATGAAGTAAGAAAAGTTGTTCTTAACAATAAATTCTTTAAATAGCATTTGATTTTTAAAAGTGATTGGAACTGCCTGTTAAAAAACGGGCAGTTCTTTTTTTTTGCAAGGGTGCAATTAATTTCTAACTTTGCAGTCCGCTTTCAATCTATCGATTAAGCGGTGACCATGCTCAGGTGGTGGAATAGGTAGACACGCAGGACTTAAAATCCTGTGGGCAGCAATGTCCGTACGGGTTCGATTCCCGTCCCGAGCACTTAAAACCCTTTTAGATACACCTCTAAAGGGGTTTTTCGTTTTTAGAGTAAAGAAATGTGCCTAAAACGGAAATAGAGGGGCCCTGCACCAACTTAATGATACAAGGCCCTGAACAAATTTGGTTCCTACAACAATCTGGTCGAAATAAACTTGTTTGATTGGCAAATAAAGTGTGTCAGAATTGTTTTTCATGGCTTTATAGATTTAATGTATTTCTACAAAGATACACAAAGTAATTATTCAAGAGCATACTCGGCAATTTGAGAGATAACCGGCTATTAATTACAGTACACATAATCCTGTATTAATCAGCTCTTTTCTTGTTTCTTCATATCTTATCCTACGTTCTTTCAGGATTGCTCGGAATTCTGCGTTATTCTTTCTACGTTTTGATTGTTCTGCCGCATAATCAACTTCATTCTGTCTTATTTTTACTATCATATCCGTCATTGTCGAATGTAAGTTTGATTTCTTCAGCTGACATTCCCAGATTGTAACAACCTTCCATCCCAAAACTTCAAGGTACTGGACTGTTGCTTCATCTCTAAGCTGATTATTACGGATTTTTGTTTTCCAGAAATCAATGTTGGATTTCGGAGTGGTGGCAAATCGGCAACCTCGATGACCGTGCCAGAAACATCCGTTGACAAATATTACCGTCCTATACCGCCTCAATACAATGTCCGGAGTCCCAGGCAATGTATGAACGTTAAGTCTGTATCTGAAACCAGCCGAATGCAGTGCATGTCTGACTATCATCTCAGGCTTTGTGTTTTTGCCTCTGATATGACTCATACATTGATGACGTTGTTCCAGTGTCAATATGTCTGACATAATTAAAGTGTAATAAAAAAACCACCCTTTTTTCAGAATCACCTCAACAAGAAATGTTCAGGATATGGTTGTATGGGTGATTAACAATCTCGATGTTAAGTTTGATTCTATAATAAAATTATTCGGTAAATATTCCGTTGTTTTCCAGAATTGACAATATATAACGCCTGTTAAACCAATAGCAATATTTTCGTTGCATGGTCCCATTTGCGTCTTCAGTCAAATCATTTGAGTTTTTACCTTTTGGACGAACGTGAGATATATTATTTTCAGTACTTTTAAGAAAATGCGAAAAATCACCATCAACTATTTTATTTCTGGTGTCATTCCAATATCTTTGGCTTTCCACATAATCAGAAACAGGCATGCCCCAAAAAAACACTTTCTTTAAGATAGGATTCTTGTTCTCCCCCTTCTGAAATACAACAAATAAAAAACGACTGGATATAACACTATACCAATACGAATCTTCCCATACATTCTCTTTTATTATCTCCAGATAATTGATGTTTTTAAAAGACATGCTTTCTTTTAACCTACCGTTATTCTCCAGCTGAATGGTCTTCAGAATCACACCGGCCTTTTCGAATTCGGCAATCTTTTTCGTTTTCACGTCAAGTATCAATCTGGCGACAGAATAAGCGAAATCCTTAGCACTCAGCGAAATATTACGTCCAATCATAGCCTGTATCTCTGAAATGGACTTATTATAATACGGTACAAATTTGTTTATGATAGCATCTTCGAACGTTTCGCCTTCTTTGTATTCATTTATCGATTTGATTGCATTGCTGGATTCTTCTCTTATTTTTTCACATTTTCTAATTATCTCGAATTTTTTCTTCTTATCCAGACTGACATTGATAACTGTGCTATTAAGGATGGAATCGACAATAATATGATTAAGATAAATGGATTTCAAAGAATATGCACGTTGTTGCGCCTCAGGAGCATTCTTAACAAATTGCTTTCTCAATTCGGCTCCGGCCGCAGACCCTTTCATACAAGCTCCTAAAAAAAGAGTATCACCTTCAGACAATGTATCAGCTTTTCCATCTCTGATTTTTTTGATGATTATGTTCCAATCATCAATAATAATCTTTAAATCCTCTTGTGGAAAATCCCAGTATCGGATAATGGAAAAAAACATTTCTTCAGGCTTTAACCCCTGCTCATATAGATAAAACATAAGTAGGAGAAATTTGTTTTTTTGCCAGAAAGAGCTGGTTTCAAAAGACGTGGAGCCTTCTTTTTCATAATTGATAATATTCAGAACGAGGCGCTCTTTCGATACAGTATTTCCGTTGGACAATGTCTTCATAGGAGTGCATTTTAACTCCACTCCAGCTTCAGGAAAATCTGGTTGACTTAAAGAGTTTGGATGATAATCGAAATGTTTTTCTTCTACTATTTGACCTAAACTTCCTTTACCCGAATGAGTACCAATATTCGGGTACAATTCCGAGATAGACTTGCCTAACAGCAGCAGCGCATGACCTAATATAGAATTACGATCAGTCTTATCATATCTACTTTCTGCTATCATGTTTATTTAATAAAACGATTCCTATTCTTGTAATAATCTCTGTAACCAAAGCATTCCC
This sequence comes from Bacteroidales bacterium, assembly GCA_028686425.1. Classification (GTDB taxonomy): domain Bacteria; phylum Bacteroidota; class Bacteroidia; order Bacteroidales; family UBA932; genus Cacconaster. The sequence goes on from JAQUBZ010000006.1 coordinate 3,425, forward strand.
CATCAAGAAAGCTCTCCTCATATCAGATGCCTCCTGTGTGTGATTATCCGGGAACATGTTAAGTCTTTCTAATTCGATTGGAAGTAGTCTTCGATATCTTCCGTTTGGCGTTTTAATAACATGTTTGAATCGAGACGGGCCACTTCCTCCCTCTCCAGTAATAATTGTCCTCGATGGTCTGTCCAGATAATCCGGAAACGCCATGCTTCCTTCAGAATATTTATATTCAAATCCTAATGACCTGTTTACTCTACTCTCAGATTTACTTCCTTTCAGATATTTCCATTTTTCCAACTCTGAAGGAGAGATGAAATACTCATCAGGCACGATTGATTCATCAACCAGAATATCTCCAAGAGAAATGTGTGCTCCATTATATTCTGGAATTGTCTCTATTGTATAGACATTTCTATTTATCATTAAACCGGAATTGTAAAAAAGTCCAGTCTTTATAGAACCGGCGCCAACATTAAAGTTTGAATAAACATCAGTGACATCACCTTTTATTGTAAACAACCTCGGCTTGATTTCAGTAGCATTTTTTATTGGAAATGCCTTTGCTAAAACACCTTCTTTCAATACCCAATCGCCACAATCTACATTTTTCTTGATGATATGTGAATCAGAATGATACGCTACAATATATGTTCTTCGTCTTCTTTGTGGCATCCCATAATCGGCTGCGTTGATAATTCTCCACTCAACAGAATACCCCAAATCTGACAAAGTAGATAAAATGATGGCGAAATCCCTTCCTCTTTGTGAAGAAGGAGACTTAAGCAACCGATCCACATTCTCTAAAAAAAGATATTTCGGTTTATGTTTATATTCTTTTAATATTCTGTAAATCTGCCACCATAAGACACCTTTTTTACCTTCAATACCGCCTGAATTTTTTAATGTCGTCGCAACAGAATAGTCTTGACATGGAAACCCTCCTACCAGAAGATCCGCCTCTGGAATGTCATTTATCGAGATAGTGGAAATATCTTGATTAGAGTGACCCTCAACACCAAACCTCTTGCAATAAATCAGTGAGGCATCTTGTTTTTTGGTTGATGGTTCCCATTGATTGTTCCAGATAGTCTTATATCTAGAAGAAGCCCTCTCCAGTCCGATTCTGAACCCTCCTACACCGGCAAACAATTCAACCACCATAATGTCATCAGAATTCTTTGTGACAGATGGAGCAGCAAATAAATTTAATAAGCCATAAGTCTCTTTACAATAGGAATTTAACGGTTCAAATAGCATATTATCTTTACTCTGTATATCGATTATTTTAGACATCTTCAATTAGTATTACTGTCACAAAAGTAATCAATTCTAATCGCAAAAAAAATATTATTATTTCTATCATTTGTGTTTTGAATAATCAGTCTCTTTTTGGTACAGGCTCTCAAAGACAAGTAATTTCGCCAAGAGTTGCTCCATACATAATTATCTTTGATAGTAGTATTTAGAAATGTATAACTTTGCAGAGCGATTGGCCAGTATTGGATGCGTTATTTGAAACACAACATTAAAAAGAATACATTTATATGAAAACATTTATTTTTTACACCCCTGAGGGATATACTTTTCCTCCTGATGAAAATAAAGAAGTTGATAATTGTCAGCTTTTGGGGATAGCATCAGGTAAGGATCTTAATGAAGCAACGAACAATCTCTTAAATGAAAATCCATGGATTTTAAAGGTGGGCTTTACTATCAATAAAATAATTTCAAAAAGGATTGTTGAATAGTTATCCATATCCGCCGCCTGCGGATTATCTCTTGAAATAATATTGTCCTTTGCCGAGGGTGGTGGTGCCAAATTGGATGGCGTTGGTGGGGCAGTGATGGTAGCAGGCCATGCACTGGGTACAATGACCCGTCCATTGAGGTTTGCCATCAACCATTTCTATGTTGTGTAATGGGCAGACTCTGGCACAAAGACCGCAGCCGGTGCACTCTTTTGTGGAGTGGTATTTTTTATCCGAAACATTCTTCACAAATCCCGGGCGGATAAGATAAGTCTTGGTAAAAGGGAATAATCCCGCTATCACATCCTTAACTCCTTTTTTACGAGCACGGACAGCAGCAATGACAACAGGCAGTTTAGCCCGGGCCGCCTCAATTTTTTTACGTGCACCCTCTTCACTGTCCAGACGAAACCCCGCCATACAGAGATAGGTTTCAGGCATCTGAAAATAAAACCCGGAATCCAGAATCAGCCCCACCTTGGAGAGCGTCTTTTGGAAACGCTCAAAGGCCCTGCCCATATTATCCCCGCAAGTACAGGCAAACCAAACATATTCAGGAGTGCCGGTCCATGTCATTTTCAGGACAAAATCCTCCACCAATTGAGGTGCCGCCCACGAATAGATGGGAAAAACAAAACCAAGGGTCTCACCTTCCACATTGAAACCGTTATCCTTCACATCAGGAATGAAAATCGGTTTGTCCCCCGTAGCCACTGCCAATTCTTCGGCAATCCATCGACTGTTTCCACAGCCCGAAAAATAAAATATCATATCGCACCAATAATTATTACACTCTACACAAGCGGTGATGTTACTTTAATTCAGGCTTTTGGTTAGTATTAGTCAAAGTCTCCCCTTCAAACTTCCCAGTAAGCGTATTCATAAACGAGACCATCGAAGCAACCTCCGAATCAGTGAACTCTATTCCGAGTTGATAATGCCCCATAGCCCTGACTGCATCTTCAAGTGTGGATTGAGTTGCATCATGGAAGTACGGCCATGTAAGTGCAACATTTCTAAGTCCGGGAACTTTAAAGCGATGACGGTCCCGCTCAATAGATGTCTCTTTAAAGCGACCATTATCTTCTACTGTAAGTTCAGTGCCTCTGTCGGCAAAGTAGTCATTGACCAATCCTATAAGTTCATACGACTGTCCACCGAGAATCACCCCTGTATGACAAGTAGCACATTCATATTTCTTAAATGTCCGATACCCTTCTTTTTCAGCAGGAGTAATAGCCGAATCATCCCCTTTCAGATAGAGATCAAACCGTGAATCAGGTGTTAACAGTGTCTTTTCATACTCTGCTATGGCATCAGTAATAGTCTCTTCTGAATATCCATGGGGATAAACTTTTAAGAAAGAAGCTGTAAAAGAGCGATCCTTTAAAAGTCTGATGACTATATCATCAAAAGACTTGTTTGCCATCTCTACCGGATTAAGCGGAGGTCCCGCAGCTTGAAGTGCCAATGTTGCAGCCCTTCCATCCCAAAACTGAACGAAATTAAACACCGAGTTATATACAGTCGGAGCATTCACACCGCCAAGTGCCCCTCCTACACCTTCAGAAAAACTATCATTATCCACTCCACCCGTATTCAGCCCATGGCAGGTAGCACATGAAACAGTATTATCGGAAGAGAGTCGTGTATCATTATAAAGAGCCTTACCCAAAGCCACCTTATCTGGATCGGTCTTAAGCGCAGCAGGTATAGGCTGTACCGGTTCGTTGGCAAATTCCGGAGAAGAAAGGCCGAGATTATAGTTTGTGGCACGCTCGCTGACTATCCATTCAAGCAGAATGGATTTTTTAGCAGAGGTAATGGACGAGCCCCAATGCACCATAGAAAAATTTCGCGGTGGCATCGTCCCATCAATGGTACTTTTTTCAATCTTTGCCATGGCGACCTCTCCTGCCGGTTGTCCGGAAGAAATCGACATATACACTTCATCCAAATCTATCTGTTTTAACGCCATTTTCGTATCTTCCACCACCATTTTTCCGATTATGGGCCATGTAGAGTAGAATGGAACCTTGGGAGAAGTACTATGACAAGTCAGGCATCCACCATTGTCAATAATTGTGACAACTTGCTTATTAATAGGAAGTTCTTTAGATGGAGCGGTATTTACAAGACGATATACCACCACCATCACTACTACGACAGATAGTAGCAAAACAATAATTTGAGTAATTTTTTTCATAGTGTAAATATATAAATTTTTAACTATAAACATGAACGCTTCCTGCGGCCCAAGGTAAATAATTTACCCCCCACCAACATATTTGTAATGCAGCAAACGAAATCAAAATCAAAATATAAAGCCAAAAGTCTTTAATACAGCACATCTTGCGCAAATGCAAATATAATCCGAAGAGCATAAAAGTCACCAGAGCCCAAGTCTCCTTGATATCCCAAGTCCAAAAATCTCCCCAAGCCTGTTTCGCCCATATTGCACCAAGCAGCATCCCCACCGCAAATAATGACAGTCCGATGGTAACTAATCGATCGATAGACTGAAGGTATGATTCCTTACGGAACAACCCCATCACCGCGACCACAGTCGCACACCCCAATAGTGCATAAGAGAACATATAAATCGTTACGTGAGGAATAAACCAAATGCTCTGCAGCGCAGGCATAAGTACTTGAGAATGAATTTCAGGACGAAAAATATTAATTAAAGCAAATACTGAAGACAGCACGGCAGAAAATGATAAAATCCATTTGAATTTCCATCGACAGTAAGTTAAAAGTCCCGCAATACTCATAAAGAAAGAGTACCATAGGCGAGTCTCCCCCATAGTACGCAGCGGCGGACAGGCGATGGTAATCCAATAACCGATAATGAACACTCCGAAAATAGTCACACCTGTGGAAGTCAACACTATTGCCATTCTTCGTCTATGACTGAAAATCCCACATAGAGCACCTGCATACCAAAAAATCATTGCGCATATCGCAAATATCCAGAATATACTCCAACTCATCTCTTAACCTCCTTCAACATCAGACATGCTCCCAAAAGAGTCATTATAATTCCGGTAATAGTGGTTATGTTCCAAAAAGTCAACACACTCTCATTCTCATCACATCGTCCGAAATACAAAGCAAAAAACACCAGCCAAAGTCCGGCATGAATCAGCATAAACTCTAAATCTCCATGCACGATTGCCTTCTTCTTCAAAACAGCCGATATTCGCACAGTAAAAGCAGCCGCCATCACCAGCAAAAACCAAATCATCACAAGTGCAAAAAACCACGAGCGTATAATCACCTCCGACTGTTGTGTATGGCAAAATCCAAGAACAAGAACAGACAGAAGCATTGCAGCGAAAGCCGAAATGCAGACAATATGAGAAGACAAAACTCTCTTTTTCCATCCTGCCACACAAAACAACAAAACTCCGATGATTAAATTCACCGGAAAAGCGAAAAGAGATATATCTTGTATAACCATCACCTAATATCTTTAATCTTACTCACATTAAATCCTTTCGATAAGGTAATTTTGTTTCAAAGTTAAAAAAAATAACATTCATTTCCACCGTAAATAGAAAACTTGGTGCAGAAATATATATAGTCGTCCCGAAAGATATGTCATATTACATATCGGATTGCAGAGCATCAAATCAAAACTCCCGCGTACGTTGCCGTACCACGGGAGTCTTATCTGTATGATCTGATTGTTCTATTCCATTGGTGTTGCCTGAGCACCGTATCCAGATTCAACGCCGAATAGTTCAACGGCATTGTCGAAGTTGTATCGGTTGCCGAACATCGAGACACGTGTGGTCGAAGTTCCCTGTTTGTTGAGTCCGTGAGCCTCTCTGTACTGATTGGCAGCAGAATTGGCATCATAGCTCTCTGTTGTCATCACTTTTAGAGAAGCAAATCCTTTAAGATACGGTTGAATAATCACATCTTTAAGCTTGCTTGACTCAGGAAGTTCGCGGTTGTTTTCGTATTCTTTAAGCATTTCCACTTCATCAAATCGTTTGCCGGGAACATAGAGCCATTTGCCACCGCTTGTCCCTGCCATCACCAAATCGCCCTTGTTCATAAAGAACAAATTGTCATAAGCAGAACATATCTTGCGTTTGTCTGCCGGAAGATTGGAATCGTCCCAGCCTGCATCGAGAGCCCCGAAATTGTTGCAGCCGAAAATATTGTTGTGTACATTGTAATCAACTCCGTTGCGGAAACGGTATCCATACCCCATACTCTCCATCTCTTTGGTTGTAGTCCAAGAGAATAGTACGGTATTGTGATGGAAATCCACTGTTGACTGATGTGCTCCGGTTGACTGATTGAGACCGCCTGTAATCTCGCAGGAAGCGTAAAGATTGGACACGAATACATTGTTGTAAATCTCCCAATTGCCCCCCATGTTAGACATAATTATGGCGTTGAAAGAGGCATTTAGAAACATGCAGTTGCGTACTACAAGTGTTCCCGCAACCTTTCCACCGATAATGCGTATCGTCTTGTTTGGCGCTGCGTTGACAGGCATAATCCTTCCTGTTTCGCAACCTTCGGGACATCCATAGCGGGGATCTGTCGGATCGGCTTTGGCATATTCGTGAACCAATCCGAGGTCGAAAAAGATACCGTCTATTATTATTTGCGAACTTTTATCGGAAGTCGCCTCAATCATCAGCAATCCCATTCCGATTGTACCTCTTTGGGCAACTGAAGGTTGCATGCGTGTAATGTACTTTGTGGGATTACGCTCTGTAAAATCGTCATTCCAGCCCCCTTCAAGACTTACATATTTCCCTTTTATCTCTATCCAGCCGCGATCCAAAGTTCCGAGATAATTTCCCTGAGCAATGCGAACCACATCTCCGTTAGAGGCTTTGTCAATGGCTTTCTGAATGTCTTTCATAGGTGTTCCTTTCGAGCCGTCGGCACGAGCGCTCCCTCTGTCGATACTCACGTAGATGGCGTTGGCACCGGAAAGGGACTTGGCCCTACTTGTGCCGGTATTGCTGCTATTACTCTTATTGTTTGTTACAGATTCGGCAGCATTCTTCAATTTTTTACCAAGATTGCCCAATTGGGCATTTGCACTGAAATTACATAATGCAATCAGCACCATACTCAATAGAATAATTTTTTTCATGTTGTATGTATTACGGATTAATAATCATTTTAAAGTACAAAGCTATTCAATCCGACTAATCACATCAATAAGTAAATTTACGTATAAATGTATTTTGGTATGGGCACAAAAAAAATGAACGACTTTTAATCGTTCATTTTGAGCGGAAAACGAGACTCGAACTCGCGACCCCGACCTTGGCAAGGTCGTGCTCTACCAACTGAGCTATTTCCGCAATTGTTTTGCTTTTGGGACGACAAAGGTAAGAAGATTTTTTATTACTGCAAAAAAAACTTACTACAACCTCTATATCACTGTCTCAAACTCCTTAAGGAATCTTACATCATTTTCAAAGTAGTTTCTCAGGTCTTTTACCTGCCACTTGAGCATTGCAATACGTTCGATACCCATTCCGAAAGCGAATCCGCTATATACTTTGCTGTCAATGCCATTGGCTTCAAGGACATTAGGATCGACCATGCCGCATCCCAGGATTTCAAGCCATCCCGTCCCCTTGCAGATATTGCATCCCTTTCCCTTGCAGATATTGCAACTTACGTCAACTTCTGCACTCGGCTCCGTAAACGGGAAGTATGACGGTCTCATTCGTATCTGAGTGTGCTCTCCGAACATTTCCTTTGCAAAGAGGAGGATAGCCTGTTTCAAATCGGCGAAAGAGACATTCTTGTCAACGTACAGACCTTCCACCTGATGGAAGATACAGTGTGCACGGGCTGAAATCGCTTCATTTCTGAACACTCTTCCGGGACATAACACTCTGATCGGAAGATCCATCTTCTCCATTGATCTTACCTGTACTGAAGAAGTATGGGTACGAAGCAATATCGGATTATCTCCTGTAGAGATGAAAAATGTATCCTGCATATCACGAGCCGGATGCTCGGGAGGAAAGTTCAAGGCTCCGAAGACATGCCAGTCATCTTCGATTTCAGGTCCCTCGGCAACTGTATATCCGAATTTCTTGAAAATCGATATAATCTCTTCTCTTGTAATAGATATAGGATGGCGTGAACCAAGATCCATCTTGTCACCCGGTTTGGTCAGGTCAAATGATGCTGCACCATCTTCACTATCTTCAAGTGAGTCTCGTAATTGGTCTAATTTGTCCTGTACTGCGTTTTTAAGAGAGTTTAATTTTTGGCCGAACTCTTTCTTCTGTTCCGGAAGAATGGTCCTGAATTCCTCAAAAAGCTTGGTTACCTCCCCTTTTTTGCCTAACATTCTTACTCTCAAATCTTCAATATCCTGCTCTTTTTGAGCCTTCATTTCACTCAATGCGGCCAGCAGCTGTTCAATTTTGTCGTTCATTTGTATTATCTGTTCAAATTAGGATGCAAATGTAATAATTATCCTCTACCATTCAACTTGTTTTCTGCTAAGAGGCATTGTCATGCACCTTGCACCGCCGCCTCCGCGAGGAAGTTCCGACCCTTGTATGGTCACGCAGCATTTGTCATATTTATCAAGACTTTTCTTGTCCTGAATAATATCCCATGCAGGAATTATCTCAAACCCATGGTTGTTCATTTCGCGAAGTGTGGCCTGATTGCGTGCATAACTCAGCACTTTGCCCGGAGCGAATGCAAAAAAGTTGGAACCGCTGTGCCATTGCTCTCTTTCCTGATCCCATTCATCGATCTGCCCTCCGCAAACTACAGGTTCCAGATCCATTCCGAGACGTTTCAAGACCGAAAGAATACTCGATACGGTCTTTATTTTGGATACACGACCGTTCTCAATCGTGATATGAACCGTCTGATAATGATTATCTCCCAGAATCAGAGGCTCGAACACCATGCACTTGTCGCGGTCGAGCAATGTGAACACCATGTCGAGATGAATAAATGACTCGGGAGAATCGGGCAACTGCTGCACTATGACGTGAAATTTGCCTTCAGGATTGGCCTTGCACAGCCTCATAAGCAGGAGGTCTATCCCCTGAGCGCTGCTTCTAAGTCCGTTGCCGATGAGCAAAATATCATTTCTGGCAATCAGCACGTCCCCGCCCTCAATAAAAATATCGCGGTTGGTTGGCTGAAAATCGTGGGCATTAATAATGTCGCATGCAAAAGCACCGCTTCCCTTATATATCGCCTCCATAATCAGAGACTCTCTCATCCTCACCTTGTTGGCCATCTTGCAGATAAGAGCGTTATTGCCGATTGTCACAGATGAGTCTCGCGTGAAATAGAAGTTATATAATGGATACAGCGCATAATATTCGTCTTTCAAAAAGGCTGTAAGAGTATCAATTTTGGCCGGCAGGCCTTCAATCAGAACTTTTACCAGATGCTGCGAATTCATCTCCATCAGTGTCTCAAAATAATCCGTAGCCTGCTCGGTAACGCATATCTTACCTATCAGAGACTCTCTCTGCTCCTTATTGTCAAGAACTTTGGCAAGTAAATCTTTAACCTGATATACAGCAGCCACTTTGGATAAGACACCTTCTATCTGTTCGTACTCCTTTTGAGCAATCGAAAGATTGAGAATATCACTGTATAATGCACGCTGAGCCATCTTTGGAGTCATATTTTCAACTTCCGCCCCCGGCGTGTGAAGCAATACGGCATTTAGAGCACCTATCTCCGACTGAACATCTATTTTAAGCACTTTATCTCTCATAAATTATAAATATTTTGATTTTTCCTTAATTCCAAGGTCGGTGACAATATCTTTGACCGCCTGGTCACTTTTGGGGCATACCAAAAGGACATCGTCAGTATCGACAACCATAAAATTGTCAAGATTGCGCACAACCACAAGCTTTTCTTTGTTCTTGACTTGAACTATCGTGTTTGTTACGTTGTCAATCATCGCTTCATCGGCTTTTATTATGTTCCCCGACAAATCCTTATTTGGAGAACGCTCATATATCGAACTCCATGTGCCAACATCAGACCACCCGAAATTGGAGAGAAACACCCACGCTTTTTTGGTCTTCTCCATCACTCCGTAATCTATGGAAATTGCAGGACAATCGGCATAGACTTTTTGGATAAACTGAACCTCTTGCGGTGTATAATAATATTCTTCTCCCCCCTTGAATAACTCTGTCACCTCGGGAAGATATTTCTCCATTTCGTTTTTAATGGCTTTCAGATTCCAGATAAACATACCGGAATTCCAGAAAAACTCTCCCGTCTCAAGAAATACTTTGGCCAACTCGGCATTCGGCTTCTCTGTAAATGTCTTAACCGAATATGCAGAGTGTTCGTTTATTATTTTATGATCCCCTTTGTTGATCTGGATGTATCCGTAGTTGGTATCGGCTCTTGTCGGTTTGATACCGACGGTAAAGAGGTCATTACTCTTTGAGGCGTATTCCAACGCACACGAGATGGTCTCCTGAAAATTGACCTCTCCCGTAATGAAATGGTCGGACGGGGCAACAACTACGGTCGCATCGGGATTTCTTGCAAGCAACTTATAAGTAGCATACACAATGCACGGAGCAGTATTCCTCTTGTACGGCTCAAGCAGGACATTATCCCTGCTTATTTGTGGGAGTTGCTTCTTCACAAGATCTTCATATTGCTCTGCCGTAACGACAATTATATTTTCAGCAGGTACAATATTGGCAAATCTCTCAAAAGTGAGTTGAAGAAAAGACTTGCCAAGATCAAGAATATCTAAAAACTGCTTCGGATAAGCATTTCTGCTCAAAGGCCAGAAACGGCTTCCAACCCCTCCGGCCATGATGATACAATAGTTGTTATTATTCATTGTCAAATAAATTATATTCCAAACATAGGTATGAAAGCATTGGGAATATATTCCAATTCGTATCTTTCCTTATAAAACGTGATTGAAACTATATCGAACCTGACCTCTTTTGTTACCTTGTACTTGAAAATATAGTTTCGCGCCGCCCTGATAAGGTTTAACTGCTTCTTCCTGCCGACCTGCTCAAATGGTGAAATCTGTGCAGGAGCCTTGAGCGACTTGACCTCCACAATGTGAAGATACCGTCCGCTCTCCATAATCAGATCTATCTCCCTGTGGCTCGAATGCCAATTTCTCTCCCTCAAGACAAAACCACGCCTCAATAACCATTCCAAAGCCAAATCTTCCGCACACCTTCCCTGCAAAATCTCTCTGCTCATATCATCCCTATTTTCTACAAATGTAGTAATATTTTTCCGGATAAAAAAGAAAGCACAACTTCAATATACGACTTCAGCATACGACACCGGCCTGCGACATCGGCAGAAAATATTCGGCACCGCACAAGCAAGACAAAGACAAGGAGAATCCATGCCCGATGCACAATAAATGCAGATCGGAATATCAATCGAAGATATAACGCAGACTCAGCTGAACAGAACTTGGTGAGACCCTGTTCCACGTCTCCACCAGTCTCGACCCCCCGACAGTCATGAAATTATAGAGAAGATCCCCATTTTCAGAAAAAAATGAATCAGAATGTCTCAAAATATAAGACTCCTTAAAACTGTACTCACGCCCCCATCCGGAACACAACAGACTGCCCACATTGAAAATATCAAACCCGACACGAAGAGTATGCCTCTTCCCTGCCGAATTGATGAAGAAATCCTGGGTAATCCTCACATCAAACCTGTTAGCCCACGGAGACACAACCCCGTACGGCTCGGCATTCTGCCCCTTGTGACCATTCAAATACCTGTCCTGAGTCACATAATTCCAGAAATCCTCCTTCTGCTCAGCTGCCGAATAAAAGAGAGCCCCACCATTTTCAGACTCATAAGTATAGCCCTCAAAATCTATATCGCGCTTACTCAAAGGAATAGGCAAAAGAGTACCTATCCTCTCCCCATCCAGAAGATAAGTATACCTGCCCTGCGGCCCCCCTTTATAAAACAGCGAAACCGTCGTGGCAAAATGTCTCGAATACTCGATACGATAACTTGCAGAAGCCACAAGAGAATGCGGCATCACAAAAGGATCATACCCCATCACCTGATAATCACCGTCAGAAATCCACGAATTACCATAAGCATACGCGATTCGTGCCGAAAAACCATTATCGAAACCCTTCACTATAGAAGCTGTTGCACCATAATAATATCCTCCAAAAGTCCTGTCACTCCCCGGAAAACTCAAATCTCTGGCGTACATGCCATCGATTGTACCCACAACCTGCCATGGGAGAATCACATCCACCGCCATCGAAGACTTCCATAGCTGAGGCATCGACAATGCCACATTACAACTTGCAAAAAATCCCGTACCGCCGCGCACAATCACTTTGCGTGAACCGATCACATCCCAGTTGAAACCTAACCGCGGAGAGAAAACCGAATCATCAAACCTCACACCGGCCATCATCTTGAAACGGCTGCTCAGAGAGAGCTCGTACTGCAGATATGCTGAAAATTGATTGCGGACGGAACATGGATCGCTGATATATTCATATTGAACACCTGCAAGCAGATTGTGAATACCGGCCATGTATGAGACCTCCTCTGTGACATCGGCCATACAGGCGGCGTTGATCGAAGAATAGCCGGCACGAAAAATATTATTAAGTCTCCCTTCCATGAAACGTGAATTCATCTGTGCAGAAACCCCCATGCAGCTGTTGGTTTCATCAGTAATCTGTTTTGAATTGGCGTTTAAATAATTGATACTTAAGCTGTTATTGCTATTGATATTCCAGTCCAGGCGTCCAAAAAGCTTCATCCCCGGATTTTTGCTGTTAAAATCCTTAAACACAGACGTTTGTCGAAAATTATCCATCTCTATGTTGGCGAACAGAAACAATTTGTCTCTGATAATCGCCCCACCCGTACTGGCACCGTAAGTCAGTCCCATCGGCTGTGTCTGGCTATCGGCATTGGCGATTCCTGCATCGGCAGCATAAGATAGTCCCTGCTGATCGGTCGAACTGCCCGGGCCATGAAAATACGAATACGCCGTAGCAGTCCATTTGTTGGAGCCAGAACGGGTAACAATATTTACAGCACCGCCTGTAAAACCGCTTTGACGCACATCGAAAGGCGTTGTCGAGATAGAAACATGCTCAATAGCATCCAATGATAGCTGTGAGCCGTTGGCAGGAAGATTGACACCAGTACCGTAACTGCCGTTGAATGGCATTCCGTTGATAGTCAGACGAGATTGTGTCTGATCACCGCCTGAGATATATGCATGATTATCCGAAACGAAAGTTCGCGGAGATAGTTTCAGAACATCATTTATGCTGTGACTGAGTGTCGGGAGTGTCCCGATAGTATTTTGATCGATTGAAATCCGGTCTGAAAAATGGTCGTTGGCAACTGAAGAATTCGGGGATAAAGCCATTACTGGCGGCTGCGGCTCATCCATATCGAAAGAGGCCTCCTGAAAAACTTCATTAATCACATAGTTGTCTCCATGAGCCACATAGATATTTTCCGCCGTTATGGTTCGATATCCAAGCATCTGTATCTTAATAGAATACGGTCCGCCGGGAATAACATTCATTATGCAGAATCGTCCCTTGAAATCGGTTGTAGCATAATATCTCACACCGGACGCTTTGTTTGTCGCGATAATCGAAGCATCAGCAACCGGACCATAGGAATCCTTCATGTAGCCGCTGATTGTTGCAGTAGTAATCTGAGCGTAAATCGAAAACGATAGGCACAAAACCACCGCTGTTGAAACAAACTGTCTGATAATCTGAGTGATATTGCTTTGGCAAATGATTCGGTTATTGGTTCCGAATTCATTTTCGATATTCTTATTTATAATGATGCCCATAGTTTATCCTATAATGATGATTATTAAAGAATCCATAAAGTCTATAAATAATAATACAAAGATAGGAAAATGTCTCGCCCACCGCAAAAACGTGACCTAAAATAACGCAACTGACCACAACACATATTTGCCGAACATCATGTGCACTGATCATCATAACATCGCCACAGCAAACATTATTCCCGAATTTACGTATACGGTAGAATTGGTGTTACTATACTGACGTCTGGCTGATCGGCGATGGTGAGAGAGTGAATTGCTTCTGGCTGATCGGCGGTTTTGATTGACGGCATTGATTGTCGGCATTGATTGACGGCGATGATTGACGGCGTCGGGGGAGTGACTATCAACGTCTGCAAAGCATTGACTGTCAGAAACTTCTGCGAGTATTCGGGCAAGTCAAGGCACTGACTGTCAGGCACTTCTGCGAAGCAGGACGCCACGAGCAATGAAAACTAGCGAAAGAACGTTATTATCATTTGTGCATCCAAGCTAAGTGGCGGTGGCTACTGGTGACAACTGATTCAAATGGTGGCAACGATTTCGATGGATGACAGCTGATTGGAGTGGTAGTAACGGATTGAATCGGGCATAGGCAGCAGAGCATGGGCAACAGAGCGTAGGCAGGGCGTAAAAAAAGAAGTTGACCGGAAAGTCAATTGACTTTGAGGTCAGCCTCCTTAATAATTTTACAAATAAAATTTATTTCTTACCTGCGAAGAAACCCATAAGACCTTCTTCTTTCTGATCTTCTACTTTTGCACCTGCATACTGACCTCTCTGGCAGCAGATAGATATTTCATCACCTGCGGCAAGACCAAGATCTGCAAATTTCTTATCATTTACATGCTTCTTGGTAGAGAAGTTATAAGCGTATGTAGATGTCAGACCGTAGATATATACATACCCTGTACCATCTTCAAGATAGAAGTTACCATATACATCACTCTTTATCTCCTTAACTGAACCGGTAAGTCTATACCATTTATCAGTACTTACGGGAGCCGCAAGAAAAGCGCTTACTGAAATTTCCTGTGAGTGTGACACATGATAAGCAAGACCCACCTGGTCAACCTGATCGGCAACTTTAGAACCAAGATAAGCAGAACGGGTACCAATCAAAGTAACCTGATCACCTTCTTTGATGTCGAGAGACGCAAATGATTTGTCGTTCTTTGCCTGAGGAGTAGCGGTAAGTCCATATACATAAACATAACCTGTGTAGTCCTCAAGATAGAAGTTGCCATAAGTTGCATTTACGACCTGTTTAACTTTACCTGAAATCTTATAAAGAGCATTTGCTGAAACTTCTCTTGCAAGGAAGTCGGCAACAGTAAGCTCAACGATATTACCCTCCTGGTTGATTGTAACAGCCACTGTAGAAGAGTTTTTGCCACTTGCTGAAGAGAAAGAGACTTCTCCCTTTCTTCCACCGCCCGGATTTTCGGCAATCTGAAGAGCTACAACTGTAGTATCAGGATTATCTGAATCAATAGCTTTTACCTTTTTGATAGATGTTACACCAATCCACGATTTGTATTCGTCAGGTATGGTAACACCTATTTCAGTACCTTTTACAATAAATTTGGCAATTGCTTCACCACCTTTATTGCCTACGCTGATATTTTCATTAACAGCCTTAATTAGAGACTTGGTGATAGAAACAACTTTAACATCAACAAGTTCGACTGTACTGCCGTAAGTGGTTTTAGGACCTTTTACAGTAACAACGTCACCTGCTTCAATACCAATTTTTGACCAATTGTAGCTGCCTGTTGCATCTACAGTACCATAAATGTAGATTGAACCTGTACCATCATCAAGGTACCAGTTGCCATAAGTAGTATTGGCAATAGAGGTACAAACACCTTTCACTATATAGGACTTGCCGTCAGGGCCTGCAATCACTTCTGCACAAGTAGCTTGAGAAGCTGTTACTTCACCTTGACGCACTATGATATTCTGGATTTTGTCTCCAACAGAGATGGTGAGAGTTGTCTCTCTTCCTGCCTGAGTGCTTGGAGCCGAGAAAGAAAGTTTGATAGATCCCGGTGTACCTGAAAGCTGACTTACAGTGAGCCATGAAGGAAGCGGAGATGCATCTGACAAAACAAATGCCCAATTATCGGTAGCATTCAAATCAATGGCAACAGTTCCACCTGAAAGGGGTATGCTTACAAATGTCTGAGAGAGCTGAAGCTCTTTCAAAGAGGAGGTCTTATATTCTTCTGTACATCCGACAAAAAGAAGTGCGCAAGCCAGAAGAGATGTGAATAAATATTTTAATTTCATAATATTCATTTATTTAGATTAATTAAACATATATTTAATACCGATCTGCGCATACCAGCACTGACCAATAGCATTGTAGTATGTCCAAGTCTGGGTATTGCCACTGACTGCAGAAGATGTACTATATACAGGATAACCCTCACCATCAATGTGGTCAACAGCTATGATACGACCTGAATTCAAATTCGGATTCATATATTTGCTTACACCCCAAGATGAATTGAACAGATTAAGAACATTCTTAATATCGAAATTAATCTGAAGAGTATTGACAGAGTTGCCTACACGAACTTTAAAATCATGTGAATAACGGAAATCGACTCTGTGAGTCCATGGAGAATATACGCTGTATGCTTCTGCATATTTTCCTTTATTCTTGCTCAAGTAACTGTCTTTTTCAAGGAAATCCCAGAAACGGTCACGATCGCTTGCAGATACAAATCTGATTTCGTCCTTATCTGCAGGGATGTAGATTACGTCATAGTTGTAACCGTCACCATTCATGTCGCCATCTGTCATATAAGTGTAATTGTAACCACCTCTCCATGCTTCATAGAAGAAACTGAAATGATTGTTAGAGTTATCATTGAGAGTAAGAGATGCAAATGCTCTGTCAGGAGTAACATATTGTGAATTATGAAGAGGAGCATTGTTAGGACCGTCAACAGTAGGAATATATGTGAATGCTGAAGAAGCATCTGAACCAGGCATACCTGTAAGTTCTTTAGATACAAGGTGTGTATATGATGCAGTGAAATCGATATTCTTGGTAGGAGACATTCTGAACATGATGTTTCCTGAATAACCATAACCTCTGTTGGTGTTGGTAAGAACGAATGCGTCAGTCCCTGTATAGTTGTAGTTTGCAGGATAAAGAGGACGATTGTCCGGTCCGTTCAATCTTGTAAATCCGTCAACAGGCATAACGTCCCAGTTAGAAAGACATACACCATTGATAGTCTTGTTGAAAATACCTTCAACTGATACACTCATAGGGAATGATGTAGCGAATGCATAATCGACAGCGATAGAAGTCTTCCATACCTGAGGCATCTTGAATGTAGGATCGACAGCCTGAATTGTAGAAGGTTTAGCACCTGCATCAGAATTGATGTCGATAGGGAACGCCTTAGGATCAATTGAATTGAATTTGGCAATAAGGTCAGGAATATTGGTAATCATCTTACCTTCAAATTGTTTCAGCAATTCGGCACCCTGAACTCCATTGACTTTCTTTCCGGTAGTGATGACGGCCTTGTTCTGAACCATATTTGAGTTGGTAGGCATGTTTGTGAAGAATACCAATGGAAGACGGCCTGAGAACAGACCTGTACCACCACGTACTTTCAAGCTCTGGTCACCGTTGACATCCCATGTAAAACCTATACGCGGAGAGAATGTCAGTTTGCTTGTAGGCCATTTGCCTGTATCGATCGAACGTCCGTTGTAGTCAAGAGCAAGGACTGCATTGTTGGTCATAAGGTCGCTGTTGTCAAAGAACAGACCGTCGATACGAAGACCATAAGATAATTTGAGGTTATCGGTAGCGCTCCAGTCATCCTGTGCATAGATACCGAGTTTGTGTGAACGTACACGTGCAGCAGGGTTCATTTCGCCTGCATAACCGTAAGTGATGGCAACAGTTTCAGGAGCAGCACCATTGAGGAAGTCCTGAAGGCTGTTATATCTGTAATAACCTGTACCATTTCTCTGATAAGCATTGTCAGCCATCTGATATTCATAGCTGAGACCTGCAGTAATCTTATGATTACCTGTATAATAGATGATATCATCCTTAGCTGTGATAACTGTATTGTGAACAGCGTTGTTCCAAGTAAACAGTTCATAACCTGCAGACATGTAAGGAATATATTTGCCAACCTGTCCGTTAAGGATATCTATGAATGGGAACGGATCTGATTTTGTACCGCGAACATCGTCAAGCTTTGAGAAAGTAACGAGCAGCTGGTTTGAGAGTTTGTCGCTCAAACGACTGTTCAAATCCAAAGATGCCGAATGTACGAGGTTGTTCATCGAATACAATGAATTGGCAAAGGACATTGAATATTGTGAAAGACGTCCGTAAACTGCTCTTGTTCCGCAATCTGAAGAAGAAGCGTTGGTAGGATTCCAAACAGTATTGTTGGTATAGTTGTAACGCAAAGCAAGTTTATGGTTCTTGTTGATGTTCCAGTCCAAGCGGGCAAGAATCTTCATATTATTCTGATCTGCAGGGTAATCGGTGTAAGAACCCGGATCGTATCCATATTTTTCCTTCAGGAAATTGGAAACTTTTTCCATATCTGCAACGGTAGTGCGTGAGATGTAGTTGTCGGCATCTTCAACACCGTTTGTAGAAGGTCTCCAGCGGTTAACGACTGTAGGACTTAATGAGTATTCAAAGTTTGCAAAGAAGAACAGTTTGTTCTTGATGATAGGACCGCCGAGGGTGGCACCGTAAGTAGTGGTACGATCAGTCTGGCGAGCGCCTGAGATTTCGGAACCGTTTACAGAGTTACCTCTCATGTTCTCATTGCGGTGATAAGCATAAGCACTTCCCTTGAAAGTGTTGGTACCTGACTTGGTAACAGCGTTTACACCACCGCCGATGAAGTTGGTCTGACGAACATCAAACGGAGAGATTACAACCTGAACCTCTTCGATTGCATCGATAGAGATAGGGTTGCCGCCACCGGGAAGATTTGAAGACAGACCGAAGTTGTTGTTGAAATTGGCTCCATCGACGGTAAAGTTGGCTGTACGGCCATCAGAACCTGCAAAGCTCATTCCGTTTCCTCCGTATGGAGAAAGTTTGGTAATGTCTGTGATAGATCTTGATACTGTAGGAAGATTAGTCATCTGCTTACCGGAGATGTTTGTAACGGCACCGGTCTTTTCAGTTGCGAACTTAGAAGTTGTAGCAACAATCAGAACTTCATCAAGCTGCTCGGTAGCAGTCTTTAGAACCGCATCGCGTGTAGTACTTTCAGCGAGTTGAAGGGTAATGTCTGTGTAACGTACTGTCTGGCAGCCAAGTAGAGAAATTTCTACATTATAAGGGCCACCTGCACGCATACCTTGGATAGCATATCTCCCTTCAGTGTTTGTAATAGCCCAATACTGAGTCCCTGAAGGGGTATGAACAGCAATAACTGCAGCACCGGCGAGAACTTCACCTTTTTCATCGGTTACACGGCCGTTAATTGATGATGTTGTAACCTGTGCATTCATTACAACAGACACCATGATGCCGAAAACCATAAAAACGATTTGTCTAATAGTTTGTTTCATAAATATTTATAGTTAAAAAAATGATTCAGTTGTACAAAGGTAAAAAAAGCGGACATTATTTCTTTAAAACTCTTGTATTTAGTTATCAACAATGATTTAATTTTATAAACAATTGTGTTACAATCCCCACGAGGATGGAGAATATGAGGACTCGACTGCCTTCTCTATCTCGTCATCCAGATTGTGGAAAAAGTTAAACCCGGTCAATGCCTCAATCTCCTTTACGCTTTTTGCATAATATGCAGATATATTGGTATCGGTATATGCTTTATTTTCAAACCAGAAACCGATGGCAGAATAACCTCCGTTCTGTGAAGCACTCTTGCTGTATTTCAGGACAACCTTGAAATAGGCTTTTGGTATCGCCACATTTTTGCCATCGTTATCTTTCAGATACTCTATATTGGTATCTTTTGATGTCTGTGCCACTGCACCGGTCACCACATAAAGCGTATCAGACGAAGAAACCCAGCTTCTGATCTTTCCCTCGAGACTTCCCCATATATTGGCATTAAGTGTTGAATTTTGGGCAGTTATGTTTGTAAAATAGAATGTAGCCTTGTTTGCCTCTTCCGTGGCAAGTCTGTCGGCAGAAGGGAGTTGGTGTCCACGGTCATATCCGCTTACCCCGAAGCTCTTGAAGAGGGCCGCCTGATCTCTCTGTGGCACCTTCGGATCATAATCCCAGCTGTCGGAGCGGCTGCCGCTTCCCATTATACTTGAATATAGAGGATATGCCACCCATTGTGAAAACCTATTGTCGGCGTCATACCACATTGAGAAACTGCGGACCGTCTTTCCTGAAAGCTGTGTATCGTGAGATACGTATGCAAATCTCTCTTTCGGAGTAATGGCTGGCAGTTCCAACCAATTCATGACAGCATCAGATTTGAGGACCTGATATGCTTGCTGTGTGATGATGAGCTTGAGTTCCTTGTCGGTTACGGCCGCATCGGTTGTCGTGAAAGTTATGATCGCAACTCTTGTGGCGGAAGAACTCGGGTTGTCATTATATGAGATGGTGAGCATCTTGCTCTTGTCGCCGCTTGTCTGAGACACCTTGAAATTGCTGTCTGACGAAGTGGCTGTCCATGCGACATTTGCAGCGAGATTGACATCAAACTGTCCTGCATCTCCGGTCACGGTTATCGCATTGAACTGCAATGAAAACTTAGGCCCGGTATAGAATCTTGTCCCGGTGAGGGATGCATAATCCGATTTGTCTGCAATTGAAAGCTGAAATCTTGTACCATGCTTTCCTGCAATACCTTTCAGAGTGCCGCTCCCCTGCGGAACCTTGGTATCTCTGAAAACGGCATATTTTGAGGTGAATATATCAAATGTCTCCCCTGTCTTGGATTCTACTCCGATGGAACGGTGTTCTTCTGAAGTGGCAAATGTCTTGTCAAGATCATCATCTATGACCTGTACGTCTGCAATCGAAACATAGACCGATTCGTATGCTCCGGTGAGGAGCTCCTTGACTGTAATAGACTTGGCTGTAACGGCTGCAGTTCCGGTCTTGGCGATATTATCTATAGGAAGTCCGTTGACCTGTATCGGTCCATCCTCATATACGGAGAGTGTCTGCCCTTTGAGGCTGACCTTGACCTTATCGCCTCTGGCAAAATCAATGTTGTCGGAGGTGCAGTAGAGCTGGATGCCCGTCACACCATCGGAGACCACAATGGTCTTGGCTGTGGTATAGTTGTTCAATCCCCCGTTTGTATCTCTTCTATAATCACTTATAACAACTCCTTCAATAGCTATATCATCGTTGATTGTAACATCGGACCCTTTATATAATGCCCTTACTTCGGCGATGCTCTTGACTTTGGCTCCTTCTCCTCCCACGCTGAAACGACTGCCTGTAAGAGAGGCGACGTCATCAAGTGACGTGATGCTGATCTGGATGACATCACCGTATCTGGCTGCTACTCCTTTCAGAGTGCCGCTTCCTGTAGGGACTTTCTTATCGTAAAAAGAAGAATATTTTGAAGAAAAGATTACAAACGTCTCCCCTGTTTTAGCAACAAAATTGATAGAAGTGTGACTATTGGTCGTTGAAAATGTCTTTCCTATATCGGATGCGGCAATCTGGACATCTTTGACAGCCACATACATGGACTCGAAATTGCCACTTACAAGCTGTGCGGCAGTAATTTCTTTAGGTGTCAATGTTTGTGTGCCTACTTTTGTGATGGAGTTAAGGGCAATGCCGTTGACCTGAAGAGGACCTTTGTTATAAACAGAGAGTGTCTGTCCTGTAAGGTTGACCTCGACTTCATCTCCTATGGCGAAAGCGGTATTGTTTTCGGCGCAGAAGAGCTGGATGCCTGCTGTTTCGTCTTGAATGACAATCGCCTTTTGTGATGTATAGTTGTTCAGTCCGCCATTGTCGGTATGTCTGTAATTACTTACAACGGTCCCTTTGACCAAAACATTACCGGTAACTTTCACATCCGTTCCTTTATATAATGCACGAACTGTGGATATAGAGGTGTATGCCGGTGCAGACTGACCTGCCTGCTGCACCGCAACGCTCTGTGTAAGTTGCTGTGATGATACTTTTATTATAGCCGTACGTGGTGAGTCCGAGGTGTTGGCGGAAGCCGTTACAGAGAAACTTCCGTTGTTGGAGCCTGATAAAGGAGATATTTCTATCCATGCTCCGTTTTCAACCGATACAGACCATGTCGAATTGGCGGTCACCGAGATGGAGGAACTTCCCCCCTCTTCATTGAAGGATATACTGCCTTGGTCGAGCTTGAGAATTTTTTCCTCTTTAGGAGTTTTTTCACATGCACTTAATATGAATAAAACTAAAAAAATTGGGTACAGAATTCTTAAATTCTTCATTATCACGTATTTTAGTATAAAAGGGTGTCTTTTATCCGGCAAAAATAGACATAATTTTTTATATACGATAAAAAATCATACCTTTGCGCCGTTATTGTTGTGGATTGATTTGACTGCTTGCTACCACATAAAAAAAATGCTAAAACGAATCATATCGGGTATCCCTCATTGTCAAATCTATCCATGGCTATGGTTAGATTTTTTTAAATTTTAAGATTATGTCATATTTATTTACATCAGAATCTGTTTCTGAAGGGCATCCGGACAAGGTTGCCGACCAGATATCAGATGCGGTTTTAGACGATTTCCTTCGCCAGGATCCGGACTCGAGAGTAGCATGCGAAACTTTTGTCAGTACAGGATTGGTTGTCATTGGAGGAGAGGTAACTTCACATGATGCATACGTTGATATTCAAACTATTGCAAGAAACACTATCAGGCGTATAGGTTATACAAAGAGCGAATATCGGTTTGATGCCGACTCGTGCGCCGTACTATCTGCACTGCATGAGCAGTCTGCAGATATAGCCATGGGGGTCAATCAGGCAGAACAGGGGGCCGGAGACCAGGGAATGATGTTCGGTTATGCTTGTACTGATACAGAAGACTATATGCCTTTGCCGTTGACACTTGCCCATATTGCACTGATCGAGCTTGCCAAGATAAGGAGAGAGAATCCCTCTCCGATGCCTTACCTTAGACCTGACGCCAAAAGCCAGTTCACCATCGAGTATGACGGCAACAACGTACCTGTCAGAGTTCACACTATCGTCATATCAACTCAGCACGATGAGGATGTAAGCCAGCCCGAAATCAGAGAGGATGTCAAGAATATTCTGATTCCTCGCATTGTCAAGCGTCTTTCTCCTGCAAATGCCGCACTTTTCAAGGAAGATTATATTCTTCATGTCAATCCTACCGGGAAATTTGTAATCGGAGGACCTCACGGTGATACAGGTCTTACAGGAAGAAAGATCATTGTTGATACATACGGCGGCAAGGGAGCCCACGGAGGCGGAGCATTTTCAGGAAAAGATCCGAGCAAAGTCGATCGCTCTGCAGCCTACGCAGCTCGTTATATTGCCAAAAACATGGTAGCTGCGGGGATTGCAAAAGAGATGCTTGTACAAGTTGCCTACGCCATCGGTGTTGCAAAGCCGGTGAGTATCTTCGTCAACACATACGGCACATCACAAGTCGATAAAAGTGATGGTGAGATTGCCGCTGTTATCGGTAAAATATTCGATCTGAGGCCTGCTTCAATTATCGAGAAATTCGGGCTCAAAAATCCGATTTACGAGACAACAGCCGCGTATGGTCATATAGGAAGGGATCCTTTTGAAAAAGAAGTCGAGCTTATACGTGACGGCCAAACCGTCCGCAGGAAGATACAGTTCTTCGGCTGGGAAAAACTCGATGCGATAGATCTCTGTAAGAAAACTTTCGGCAAATAGCTACATGCCCGAAATCAACCACTGTTTCTCCACCTTTGAAAGTGTGAGTTTCTTGGTTATCGGACGCTGTGCACTCGGAGAGTAGATTTCGTATTCTACATAAGCCTCATCGGGGAGACTTTCATTGTCAATCTTTGTGATTTTGAATGTCGTCTGCTTTGAGGCTTCTGTTATCTTGTTCATCAGCTGCTCATCCGTAATCTCCCTGTCTGCTATGGTCATCTCGAGTATTTCAGACAACTCTTTTGTACAGAAAGTATAAGTTGTGGGATAGTCCATCTGAAAATATGATGTAAGAAATCCGTTGACAGCCTCTTCTATCTTCGTCCGACTGTTATCGCAAGATGACAATCCGAGGCTCAATGCCGCGATTGTCAGAATAAATAATACTTTTCTCATGTTATGATGTTCAATTGTCAAAATATATTACGGTGATTCCGGCGCCTCCCATCTCAACTGATTCGTCTTTGAAGGAAGAGACTCCCGGTATTGTTTTGATGTATTTTCTGATTTCTTCTCTCAAAATTCCGTTTCCCTTGCCATGCAATATCTTTACTTCCCCAATCCCAACCATGAGTGCATCGTCTATAAATCTTGTCACTATCTCAAGGGCATCATTCAATCTCTCGCCACGGATATCGAGACTTGGAGTGAAATTGAGCCTCCTCTCCGAAATAGAAGAAGAGTCAAAGCTGACAGAGGTCTTATTGCTCTTAACTTTTTCCTTATACTGCTGAGAAGAGATCCGCTCCACCTTGTCCGGTGTCATCTTGCTTATGATGCTGCCGATGGAGACCGAAATATTTTTAGAGGAGATTTGAGTTATCTCTCCCACAAGGTCTCCCCCTTTCACCTTCACTTTATCTCCCACCTTCAAAGGCTCTTCCTTTTCTATTCTTTCTTCTGAAAATGTACTCTTGACTATCGGAGTGCCTGCTCTTTTTTCCTTGCGCTCCTTCTCTCTCTGCTTGCGGGCCACAATCCGCTCCATCTTTTCGGCTATCCTGCGGTCTGTCTCATCCTCTTTCTCCCTTGAGAGCTCCTTCTTGTACTCTTCGAGTTCTTTACGAGCGGTCTTGGTCTTTTCCTTTTCAGCCTGTGCCTCGCGTATCTCGCGGATAGTCTGCTCCACCTTTTTGTTGGATTGCTCAAGTATCTCGGCAGCCTCTTTCTTTGCCTCATCTATAATGCTCTTCTTCAAGGCCTTGATGTCGGCAAGCTCTTTCTGGTATTTATCCGTTATATTTTCAAGAGTTTTGTCCGTGCTCTTGATCCTTGCAAGCTTTTCATCCAGCGCCCGCTTATTTTTAGCAATCTTCCTGAGATTACGTTCAATGCTTACATATTCGCTCCCGGCACGCTCTTCCGCCCCCTTGACTATCTCCTCCGGGAGCCCGATCTTGCGGGCAAGCTCAAAGGCGAACGAGTTGCCGGGCAGACCTATTTCAAGCTGGAAAAGGGGTCTGATATTGGCCACGTCAAAGAGCATGGCTCCATTGATTACCCCGGAACTATTGTTTGCGTAGAGCTTGAGGTTGGTATAGTGAGTGGTAATCACACCGTATGCCCCCAGAGAGTCGAGTTTGGCAAGAACGGCCTCCGCGATCGCTCCTCCTGCCGCAGGCTCAGTACCGCTTCCAAATTCGTCTATCAGCACGAGTGATGAAGATGTGGCATTGGTGACGATGTATTTCATGTTGTTGAGATGAGAACTATATGTGCTCAAGTCATTTTCAAGAGATTGATCATCACCTATATCAATAAATATCTCATCGAAGACCAACAATTCGGAAATCTCGGAAGTAGGGATAAGCATACCCCACTGAAACATATACTGAAGTAGTCCTACAGTCTTCAGACAGACCGATTTTCCTCCCGCGTTAGGGCCGGATATTAACAGTATGTGCTTATTCTTGTTGAGATACATATTGAGAGGCACTATCTCCTTATGCTCTTTTTTCAGAGTAGATTCAAGCAGAGGGTGACGCGCCTTTCTCAGCGACATCTCACCCGTTTGGGAAATTATCGGCATACCTGCAATCATATCGAGAGCTACCATCGCCTTTGCTCTGATAAAATCTATCTCTCCCAAATATTCGGCAGCAACTATCAGATCCGGCAGATATGGTCTCAGAAAGTCTGTAAATTCGACCAAAATACGGAGTATTTCGCGCTGTTCGTCAAACTGTAGCTCTCTTACCTGATTATTCAGTTCGATTACCTCCACAGGCTCCACAAAAGCCGTTTTCCCGCTTGACGATTCATCATATATAAATCCCGGCAGCTTCTTTTTGTTGGCTGCAAGTACAGGAATCAGGATTCGGCCGTCGCGCACTGAAACAGCCGCATCTTCCTCGACAATCCCATCACCCTGCGCCTTTTTCAGAATAACAGCTATTCGTTTGGAGATGGCTCCCTCCTTCTCTTTCAAAGCACGTCTTATGGTCTGAAGCTCCGGTGAGGCGGTGTCCTTTATCTCTCCATATTTGTCGATAATCACATCTATCCTGCGACCCACTTCGGGATAGAGATTGATAGGTTCGGAAAGCTTCCTCAAATTGGGGTAAAGGTCATCTTTACACCCTTTGAAAAATTGAAGTATCTGACGGAGCGTATCAAGTGTAGTACGCAATTTGCCGAGCGAAACCACATCAATGTATGATGACTGTACAGAGAGGGGAAGCAGGAAATTTTTGCAGTCGATATATCCTGTCGAAGGAAACGAATCTTCAAACATACAGATAAGACGCATCTCATCTGTGAGATTCAATCTGTGCCCTATTTCGGCAGCATCAGTGGAAAACTGTTCCTGCTGAACTTTGGATATGGCATATTGGGTCAGACATTTATTGGTTATCAAAGTCCTGACCTTGTCGAAACCTATTTTTTGTTCTAATATCACTTGTAGGAATTTTCTATTGCAAGGCGCAATTCTGTTATGCTGTTCATCTTCTTAAGTTCTCCGGCCGAAACATACGAAATCTCTCCCGTCTCTTCCGACACCACCACTGCTGTAGCATCTGTAGATTCGGTAATCCCGATAGCTGCTCTATGGCGCATCCCGAATCGCGGAGGTATATTTATATTGTCAGAAATGGGAAGGGTACAACGTGCTGCAAGTATTTTGTCCTGACTGATAATCATTGCCCCATCGTGCAGCGGAGTGTTTTTAAAAAAGATGTTTTCAATCAGACGCCTGTTGATCCTGGCGTCTATCTCATCTCCTGTCTCAATAATATTTTCAAGGGAAGAATTATGCCTGAGCACAATCAACGCCCCCGTTTTAGTCTCCGCCATTTTGCGGCATGCCCCGGTCAGCTCTTCAAGCACTTCGGCTGTTATCCCCGGCTCATTTGTCTTTCCGAACAACCGTTTGAGCAAGGTGCTTCTCCCCGTCGAGACATATTTTGTCCCTATGTGTAAGAGAAATCGACGGATTTCCTGCTGAAAAATCACAATCAGGGCTATAACTCCCACTCCGAGCACCTGCCCCATTATCAGGGATAGCAATTTCATATTCAGAGCCCTGACGATTATCCATATTACATACAGAAAAATAATACCGTAAAAGATACTCATGGCGGTCGTGCCCCTGATCAACCGTATTATTTCATAAATAAGGAACCCCACCAGAAGTACGTCGAGTATATCTATAAAAGTGATGTGTACAAAATCAAACATATCTACAAAGGTAACTAACTTTTTTTATAATTTTGAGCAAAATATAATTGACATGATGAGTTGGATTGTGGAGTTGGATTATTATCTGAAAGCATTGCGGGATTTATTCTTTCCCCGCAAGTGTATTGTCTGTAAAGAGTCTTTATCGGTGTATGAGCATAATATCTGTCTTAAATGCTATGCAGATGTACCTTTAACCTATTTTTGGAGATGGAGTGGAAACCCTGCCGAAGAACGGATGTGGAAAAGGGTACCGATAGAGAAAGGGGCATCCATGTTTTATTACAGAAATACAGACGGATATTCCCATATTGTACATAAAATAAAATATGAAGGCCGCCGCAGATTCGGAAAGGAGGTTGGAAAAATCTTCGGGGAATACCTTGGCGGCAGCGGAAGGTTTGCCGATATAGATGCCATTATTCCGGTCCCTCTGCATTTAATAAGAGAGTGGAAAAGAGGTTATAATCAGGCTGAAATAATTTCCGAAGGGATAAGAGAGGGTATTTCGGTCTATTCTGAAAACAGATTGATTGTAGTGCCCAACCTACTAAAACGTACCAGATATACAAAAACCCAGACACGTCTGTCGGGAGAGGCAAAAGATAAAAATGTGAAAAATGCCTTCAGCATCAACCATGCAGTTGCCGCAAGATTAAAGGCTGAAGGCATCAATCATATACTTGTCGTGGACGATGTACTAACTTCCGGTTCCACTCTCGAAGAGTGTGTCTCCCCTCTACTGCCCTATTTCAAGGTAAGCATAGCCACACTTGGGTTTGTCGAGTGATTAATAGATAAAGTGGTAGTATAATACATTATCAAACGCTTCAAGAGGTCTGGTTCCGCTATATCCATTGCAGATAGTAGTAAATCCGTATTTTTCCTTAGGATTGAAAGTCATAGTGCTTGAAAGTCCGTAAGCCGAGCCTGTATGTCCTTTCAATTTGACTTCAGGAACCCATGAACCGTCCATGGATCTCAAGGCAAATCCGTAAAATGTATTTACGACATCTGTCGTGGTATGTCTGCTCTGCATTAGTCTGGAGCTTGATTCGGAAATAATCTTTACCCCATTGGAAGTGCCGTAATTCATGTGCATAATCATGTAGCGTGCAAGATCGACAGCACTTATCTTCATGCCGCCTGTAGGTGAAAACAACGCTGCATCATATCCGATTACATAATCGTCAAAGGACTTTGCAACAGGATAGTATGCCTGAGGATTGTGTTTGAATTGAGCTGCTTTCTTATCATACGAATACAGTGGCACGAAAAGATTGCTGTCCAGATCATTGACATTCAGGCTGGCATTCAGTCCGAGAGGATCGATGATATGCTTTTTGACATACTTGTCATATCTCTCTCCCGAAATCTTCTCTACAACTGCTCCGAGCAGATTGAAGTTCAAGTTGCAGTATCTGTAACCGCTGCCCGGACGATAATCACTGTAGCATTTGTCGGAATTCTTGTTTGTTGCAGGATTGATTCTGTCAATAGTCTTGTATGTCTGCGAGTCGTTGATTGATGAGGTATGGCTCAACAGCATATCAAGAGTAATCTTGTCATTCGGGAAATGAGGATTTCTTATCTTGAAGCCAAGAATATCACCAACCTCTTGATCAAGAGAGAGTTTACCAGCCTCAACCAATTGCATGATTGAAGTTGCGCAGAAAGATTTTGAAATAGATGCTATTCTGAAAATATCTTTTTCGCCAAAGACACTCTTCCCTTCAAGATCTCTCTTGCCGAAAGCTCCCTGATAGATTACCTTGTTGTCTTTTACAACAGCGACAGCTACACCTATTGCTCCATGCTCCTTCATTGCTCTTTGAATATGGCTTGCGAGAATTGCCGGATCTTTTGACGCATTATGCTTTCTGACAGGAACTCCCGCCAAAACGCCATTATATTTGCTGTCCTGTACGGCTATCTTGCCATTGATAATCACATATTTCATCCCTGTTGCCATAAGGTCCGATTGCATATAAGTAGAATTGGCCTTGAACTCTTCAGGCTTGAATACGATTACATCTGCAAAATATCCCTCACGGATAAATCCGCGTTTCTCAATGCCGTAAGTCTCGGCAACTTTGCCGGAGCTTCTATAGATCATATCCTGAAATGAGATGATTTTGTGTTTGAAGACATATTCCTGCAATTTGAGCGGATATGTTCCGGTGGCTCTCGGATGTGAGCCGAAAGAGCCGTCAGTACCTGTCATAACCCAAGGTTTTGCCATAAATCGGCGCATATCCTTTTCGTTAATCACAAATGTGTTGACAGAAGGGGTGCCGAGTTTCAACATTTCAACGACAGCATCGACTTCCGATACGGAAAGCATTTTAGCAATCTCTTTCAAAGTCTTACCCTCAAACTTTGATTCGTTGTCCTTAGATATGAGTACTGATTTCGCTCCGTTGCGACTACTGATATTTGCTTTAACAGCCTCTTTGATAAGTGCAAGAGTATCAGGATTTTCAAGTCTTCTGAGCATATCTTTTCTACCGCCGAGTTCTGCCCATCTCGGCAACATGGATGCAGAGAGGCTTGTATTGGTGGCCACATAAGGATACTGGTCAGCGGTGATATAAAGTCCGTCTTTTTGAGCCTGCTCAATCAAATCTATAATCTGCTGTGCCTTGCCCCAGAATCCTACAGAAGCCTTGATGTGAGAAATATTCACCTGAACACCGGCTTCCTTGCCGATTCTGATGGCTTCTCTGATGGAACTGTCGAGACCCGGAGCATTTGAACC
This sequence comes from Bacteroidales bacterium, assembly GCA_028686425.1. Taxonomy (GTDB): domain Bacteria; phylum Bacteroidota; class Bacteroidia; order Bacteroidales; family UBA932; genus Cacconaster. The sequence goes on from JAQUBZ010000006.1 coordinate 33,359, forward strand.
TTCACTTCTTATATGAGATGTATAAATCCCCTCTTTGGCAGACATTGCCTTTGACAACTCAATAACTTCTTCAGTTGTCGAGAAACTGCCGGGAGAGTAATACAACCCTGTTGACATACCGAAAGCGCCCTCATCCATTGCATCAGAAAGTATCTGCTGCATCTTTGCCATCTCTTCAGAAGTAACTTTACGATTATGATCCTTGCCCAAGACTTTTGTTCGTATAGATCCCTGCCCTGCAAAAAATCCGCAGTTGGTTCCGATTCCCTGTTTCTCCATTTTTGCAAATGTTTCGCTTAATGGGAGAGGACTCGAACCGCATACTCCGCAAAGGACGGTTGTAACCCCTTGCTGTAGCATGTTTTCATTGGAATTGGTCTCTTTCTTTATCAAAGCTCTATTTGAATGAGAATGAGGATCTATAAATCCGGGGGCAACCACATAACCGGTTGCATCGATTATCTTATCGGCGCTCTTGCCGGAGCAGTCACCTATAAAGACAATTTTGTCATTGGAAATCATAATATCGACCTTGACAGGCTTATTCATCGAACCGTCATAGACCTGACCTCCTCTGATGATGATGGAAGCAGTGTTTTCAGCTGTTAATGGCACAAACATCAATAGTGATAGCGCCAGAGTCAACAAAAAGTGTTTTTTCATTTAAGTATAATGTAATTAGTGTATATGTTCAATTTATACTGCTATTTGGCAGACAATATCTCCTCTACCGTAATCCACTTGCCATCAGTGTGCTTCCAACGATAATTCAGTACAAATTTCTCAAGATTCCAATCATAATAGCTCTTTGCATCAGGATCAGCCTCAAAAGAAGCAGGAGTGTTATTGGCCTTACCTTTATCTGTAATCAGGACATATTCGATGTCATAATGAGATTTGTCATCGGTAGGTACAATCTTCACCCTGACATATTTGTTATTGTATGTGGTACTTGTACCGGTAGCTCCCGCACCTGCAATGGTTGCATTTGTGGCAATCTGCATCTCCACCATGTCTTTTTCATAACTTACCATATCCTTGTCAACCGAATAAGCGCCTGTTCTACTGTTGGAAGCTGATGCAACGGTCATCTTACTCCCGTAAGATTTATCATATTCGTTTTTGAGTTCAATCTTCACAAATAACGTCTTATACTCTTCGTCGGCTACAAATGCACTCTCCGGAGAGAGTGTCAAAGGGAGATAATAAGTATTTCTGAAGTCCATCTTGTCGGCATAATACTCAAGAGTGACTTCACCTTTGCTGACCTCGCTCTTATAAACGATATTGTCGGATGTGATTTTAAAAGCATCCTGTGGCAGAATCGTCTCTTTCGGATATATATCTTTCATTGCAGCCTCATCGTATGCAACGTTTATTTTGTATTCTCCCAAAGGAACTCCAAATGCGGCGATTTCGTACTTGTCGGTATTGTTTGCTGCACCGTAAACAACTTTTCTGCCTACCGGAGCAACTCCATCCTTGTTTGCGAAGAAATAAAATCGAGGAGTGTCCAATTTTACGGCATACAAGGCCGTTGTATATGTTACATCTGAATGCAAAGAGTATTTGGAAGTAGATGCAAGCTTGAACGGAATTACATATTTTTTAGAGGGATCGGTGCATTTTTGGGCAATGACATTTGGATAAAATGTAATGTTTATCATCGATTCAACATTCCCGACCTCGATAACAACATTGTTACTATTGAGTTTGTAGCACTCTGCAGGGAGTGCGACTGCCTGTCCTGAGTACAGTTGTGTAATATCTGCATTGTATTGATCTATCAGAGAGTTATCAATGGAGTATGTCACCGTAAAGGCCTCTTTCTGATTGGCAGGTCTCAATCCTGAGCAATATACTGCAAGTAATCCGTCAACACTCTCTCCCGTAGCCCACACATTGTTGGAAGAGAAACCGTGAAGAGGAATATATACCTGTGGTGCATCGTTGTCAAGCCATACGTTCTTGGTACACCCTGATAGGCACAAAGAACAGATTGTTATTATTATAATTAATGACTTTTTCATAAACGTAGAATTATAAATTTTTAATTAAAGAAACTACCATCCGGGGTTCTGTTTTAACGCACCGGCGTATTTTACAAGTTCCGAATATGGGATAGGCCACCAATACATACAATCTCTCCAAACCCTGTCTTCCACTTTTTCAACTTCGTATGTAAATCCTACAGGTCTGTTCTTTGAATCGAATCCGGTAGGGGTAATTACGATTCCGTGAATAGGTTCACCTAATTTCTCCCCCTCTTTCCATCTTCTTAGATCATAAAATCTGTGCCCTTCAAAACAAAGTTCTATCTGACGTTCATGTTTGATCACCTCTCTCATCTCGTCCTGAGTCAGACCTTTCGCAATGGCAGGCATCTTAACCCTTGCACGAATCGCATCAATTGCACCTTTGGCAGTATTGATTCCGTCAATTCTCAACTCTCCGTTGGGATCGACAACTTCAGGTCCGTAAGCCTCATTCATCGCCTCTGCGTAATTCAACACAAGCTCTGCAAATCTGAAAGCCACGCGACCACGGCTCGGGGTGGTATAATTACCTGACACATTGGAATATACACTTTCGGAAAGGAATTTCCTGAAATAATATCCGGTCTTGGTGGAATTGGGAAGAGTTCTGTCTCTGTGTACACCACCCTCATAAGTATCTATGTAATAGGCTTTTGATGATGAAGTACCCCACAAATATCCATTGTAGTTGATTGAAGCATAGAAACGTGGGTCTCTGTTTGCATAGGGATCTTTGGCATGTGCAGGATTGGTCCAATCAAAAGGAACAGCCTTGGCTTTGCTCCCCGAACCTGTTACAACTTCAAATGCATCGACCATCTCCTGAGTAGGATTGGTATAGCCGTAACATCCGTCAACACCGGCAGGAAGGTTATAATATTCATTCTGACGTGAATATGTCGTAGTCTTACCTGTTGCAAATATTGTCTCCTTATTGGCCAGATTGGCTGCCAGATGGACAACGTTGTTGTATGTACCTGTATTCGAGAATGGTCTTGTATATTTGGTAACGGGAGTAAGTCCGTAAAATTCGTTGGCATTGATCGCTTCGCGAGCGGCATCCGCTGCAGCCACCCATCTGTTTACATCACCAACCGTGTTTTTAGGACTTCCGAAAGATTCAAAATCTCCCTGATACAGAGGACTTGCATAATAGAGAAGCAGACGAGACTTTAACGCCATTGCAGCTGTTGCATTGGCTCTGTGCCAATTGGCTTCATCCCACAATAGAGGAAGAGAATCAATTGCGCTGTTGCAGTCTTTAAGAATCTGTGCGACACATTCGTCCATTGTATTTCTCGGTCTCTTAAGATCACCATCAAACTCTTCAACGGAGGTTGAAATGGGAAACGACCCGTAATCCCTAAGCAACTGAAACTGCAAAAATGCTCTCCAGAAATAAGCCTGTCCCTTAAAATATGTTCTGTCATATCTTCTTGTCGGGTCATCAATATCATCGATAAGTACCGAATGATCCACATTTTCAAGGAATGTATTGACTTTTCTGATACCGAGATATGCGTTAAACCATGGTTGCCTCCAATATCTTGTAGAAGTCCACGGGCCTCCATACAATCTGGTCGGAACTCTTGTAGGGTTCCAGACACCATTGGTAAAGTTCTGAACTGCTGCAGTAGAGACTGAGTGTTCAGCTTCATCGGTAGCTGATGCCAACATGCCATATCCGTTGACGTCATTTACATACGGAGCCATGATGTTATCAGCATATACTGCTTCAAGCACCCCTTTGGTATATTTGTAATTACCCCATACATCGTCTGCCGAACGTGCAGCGTCAGGTGGCCACGGCTCAAGGAACGGACGTGAACACGAAACTGAAACACAGGCTAAAATACCCAAAATAATACCATTAATATATAATTTCTTCATGGTTTAAAATGTTAAGTTAATTCCTAAATTAAATACTCGTACCTGCGGGTATCTTGAAGTACCGGCAGCAACATCTTCCGGATCATATCCGAGTTTGCTTACGTATGACCATGTATATGCATTGTATGCATTAAGATAGACTCTGATTCCGCTTACTTGAGACTTCTTCAACAACTTTTCGGGAATTGAATAGCCGAGTTCGGCATTTTTCAGTCTTAAATAAGAACCATCATACATCCAAAATGTAGAGGCTCTCCAATTGTTATCATTAGAAAGAGTGGTTAGACGAGGATAAGTAGCTGTAGCATAATTATTTGAACCGTCATCATTCATACGATAGCGGCCAAGTGCCACCTCGGTTATACCTCCATTATCGTAGAAGGCTCTGAAAGAGTCTCCGTTAAGATAATTGGACTTGCAACTGACACCTTGGAAGAGCAGAGAGAGGTCAAATCCTTTATATGCAAAGTTAAAATCAAGAGCAAAAGACATCCTGTAGTCAAGACCGTCTCCGATGGCGGTAAGGTCATTGGAGTCAATAATATTATCTCCATTAAGATCTTTGTATTTGATATCGCCCGGCTGATAAGGACCGAATGTCTGTGTAGGACTGTTGTTTACATCATCCCAATCCTTGAACAGACCGAGAGAAATATAACCGTAATCCTGTCTTACCCTTCGTCCTGTCTCGAGAAGATTGTCATACTCTTTGTAAGGTTCCGCCATTGCGATGATTTCACTATCCCACCAATTGAAGAAACCATTGACGGAATATCTGAAATCCCCGATATGGTCATTCCATCCCAAACTGAATTCGACACCCGATGTATTGACGATACCCTCATTGCCTATAGGAAGTCTGTTATCCATCAAACCTATGATCCAAGGGGTTGAGCCGACACCTACAGTGTATATATCGTATCTGTGATCTTTCCAATATTCGGCTGTAAAATTCAAACGATGGTTCAGCAAAGTCCCTTCCAAAGCCACATTCAGCATACGCGATTTTTCAACCGTTACGTTAGGATTATCGAAACGACCTTCACGCACGGTGATTGCACTTGTCAGAGATGTTCCGAAATATTGTTGTCCTGAAGAAGTCCACCATCTCTGTCTTGCAGGGTATCTTTCATCATTACCGTTTACATCTTCAAATGCATAGCTTCCGTTACCGACAATACCGAAAGATCCTCTCAATTTCAAATAATCGAGCCATCCTCCTGTCCCTTTCATGAAATCTTCGCCTGAAATAATCCACGCAGCGCCAACTGCAGGGTAGAAAAGACGGCGATTGTTGGTATCATAGAAGCGATCACTCCCCATGTAACTCCCTGTGACATCGATAAAATATTTGTTGTTATATGAGTAATTTGCATAAAACGCATAATTCTGATATTTCATATCGGACTGGTTATTTTGTCTGAACTCGGTAGTCTGCTGATTGTAAAGCAACATGGCATTGACCCCGTGCTTACCAAATTCTCTATTGTATTTGATATTGGCATCAAGGCCGTTATATCTGTCCACATCGTAATATCCCGAAGTAGCAAGAGATGTTTCCTGTCCGAATGACGTATATTTGTTGGTGCCATCGGCGAGTTTGCTGTACTGCCACACAAGAAAGTTTCTCGACTTTTCAACTCTGTACAAGTTATATCCGTCCATATAGTACGAAGCCTCGACAGAGAGTCCTTTTGTGATAAACTCACTCAAGTCTGCCTTAGCCTTGGCTGTCACCTGATAATATCTTCTGGTATTCTCATTGTAACCGCTGTATGAAAGATAACCGAGCGGGTTATTTTTGTACAACGAGTTACCACCGAGCATCAGAATCTCCTTGTTCAATGTAGGTTCAATACCTTTAAAAGAGATCGGATATGCATTTGAAGGAGTCATCAGGGCCTGAAGTATATCGGCAGTTGCGATACTCGGGTATCTTCTATCCTCGATACGTCCTGCAACATCGGCGGATACTGTCAGCCAATCGGTAACATTGACATCTATATTGGACCTCAGATTATACTTGTTATAACTGATATTTGTGCTGAAATCCGCATTCTCGTTAGTGTGGGCAAACAACCCATCCTGACTATTATAGGCAAGAGCCACAAAATATCTTACAATCTTGTTGCCTCCTCTCATGGTAAGAGAGGCTTTTTTCTGATAAGCGTAATTCTTTATAAATTCGTCATAGAAATTGACATTCGGATGAGTCAGAGGGCTGGCTCCACTTTTGTACAATGCCAGATCTTCATCCGAATAAGTATTTTCCAACCCATCATTGTGTCTTGCCTCATTATAAAGTGAAGCATAATTATAGGCATCTAAATAGTGTGGAAGATTGGTCGGAGTCACAATACCGGAGCTGATATCCAAGTCGACGGTGCGCCTGTTAAGTTGTCCCCTTTTTGTGTTGACAAGAATAACTCCGTTGGCTGCCCTCATTCCGTACAAAGCAGTGGCGGAAACATCTTTCAACACACTGAACGATTCTATTTCAGAAGCATCCAATTCTGAAAAATTTCTTTCAAATCCATCGACTATTATCAAGGGATTGGGAGAGCCTCCCACCGTCATTGCGTTATATGCTCCGTCGTACAAGGTTCTGGTGCCTCTTACCATTATTGTTGCTTCATCAAATCCGGGAAGCCCTGCGAGCTGCCTGATATACAGACCCGATACACGTCCTGCCAGAGCATTGCCCAATGACATCACGGGGCTTTTTCTCAACTGTTCATTATGAGTTGTAGCCACAGATCCCGTAATGCTACGCTGACGGTCCGTCCTCCAAGGCATATTGACATAATCGCCAACTCCTTGTCCGGCAACTGCATCTTTCATTATGATTTGCAAGTATCCGTCAGAAGTTACCTGCTGAAATACCTCCTGAAAATAATCTGCATTGAATACGAGTACAGCTCCTTTTTTAGGAACGGTGATTTCAAAATCACCGAGTTCGTCCGTTTCGGCATCTATAAATGAGTCCTGCACGGTGACGGTAACACCCATCAATGGCAGACCTTTGTCGCTCTTGACATTACCGTGTATGGTAATATCCTTATCCTGAGTCTTTTGTGCACTTGCAATCTGAACACTCAGGAACAAGGCAAAAATCAATAATATGTATTTGTATGTATGTTTCATGATTGTCTCCTTTTTTACCATCCCGGATTTTGTTCTATTCCCAAATTATAAACCTCATCCTGAGGAATCGGATACAGGTACATCCTCTTAGGGTCAAAATATCTCTCTTCCACTTTCTTTTTGGTATAAGTGTAAGTCGAGCCTGATTTGACTACATCAACACCGTACAATGTACCGTTGATAAGTTCTTCACCTTTCTTCCACCTGAGAATATCATAGAAGTACTGATCTTCAAATGCAAGTTCAATTGTCCTTTCATTTTGGATTTTTTCTCTTGCAGCCTCTTTGGACATCCCCGCCGCAAAAGCAGGCATACCGTTAGGAAGAACGGGGAAGTCGGGGTTTTCACTCCTTTCAACCTTTACATAATAGAATGGATCGGACTCTCCGCCAATCTCTTTGTTTTCAGGACAAATTAATCTTCCCCTCAATGTATTGATTGCATCGATTGCAGTCATCGGTGTTCCGCTGCTCAACCCGTAGGTGTCGGGGCCGAAAGCTTCATTCATTGCTTCTGCATAATTCAGATAGATTTCACCGAGGCGGATATAATATGAAGACAATTTGGAACTGCCCGGATTCTTGTTATCCTTGCACTCCCTCGGCCAGAATTTTCTCAAATAATAACCTGTCTTTGAGAAAAGGTGATTCTTGGGATCGATGTCCGGTCCGTATTCCGTACCGTCTCTCCATGTCCCAATTTGTCTCTTAATCCAGAAACGTCCATTATATAATACAGTATAATAAAATCTCGGATCGCGGTTCTTGTATATATTGTCCACGTGATTCCGGTTGTTCCAGTCGAACTCTTCAGTTCCTATCGCAACACCCTTTGAATCATATTTTATAACCTCAAAGCGATCGACGAAGTTCTGTGAAGGGTTGTTGCTTGCATATCCCCAGAACTGGTCTCCTGGAGTAGCCTGTTCGTATCTTATCAATTGTGAATTGAACGTCAAATCGTTGGCAGATATTTTATTATAAACGATGATTTCGCTTACTCTGTCACATTGGTATCTCATGAAGATGTTCTGCCAATCTTTTGAAAGTACATGCAATTGTGTCTCGTCACAGTAGTCAATAAGCTCTTTGGAAGCCTGTGCCGCTTTAATCCATTTTTGTTGATTGTTGCCAGGATTGTTCAAAGGACTTGCCGCAAAGAGCAACACTCTCGACCTCAAAGCCATTGTCCACGCTTTTGTTGCCCTTCCTATATTGTCGTCATCCCACTTGTCGGGCAACACTTCCTGAGCAGCATCAAGATTTTCACATATAAAGTCAACAACTTCATCAACCGAAGATCTCGGAATTTTCATATCCGACTCAAGTGTCAGAACTTCTTTAACGATAGGAACTGCTCCATAACGTTTGATAAGTTCGTAATAGTAATATGCCAGCATAAACTGAACCTCACCTTTCATCGTCACTTTTCTCCCTTCAGGTTCGTTGTTGAAATTTTTCATATTGTCCAAAAACATATAAGCCCTGCGGATCTGCGTATAACAAGCTCCCCATCTGTCAATTTCGGCAGAGGCGGAATTATGCTTCCAATTGCCTGAATTGAATGCGCGGTTTGTAGCTCCGTATGTTGCCGAATAGTCCGACATATCTGTAGCAGACTCAAGAAATCCATAGTATCCTCCAAACTTACCATCACCTGTCCATGTAGGCGACATATAATAATAGAGTAGGTCCATATACCTGTTAGCCCTCAAATAATCCTCAAATATATATTCTTTGGGCTGCTCCGAACTTGGTGCCTGGTTGAGAAACTCCTCACAAGAAACACTCGCAAGCAAAGTTGCAACAAGCATAAACGAGAGTAAAAATTTATTTGTTATCTGTTTCATAATTCAAACCTTTAAAATGTTAAGTTCACTCCAAAACTATATCCCTTGGTCTGTGGATAAATAGAACCTGTTGAACCGGTAGGTGTTTCAGGGTCAACCACTTTAAGTTTGTCCCATGTCAGCAGGTTTACACCGCTGACGTATAATCTCAACCCTTTGACAGATGCCTTTTTGCCGAAATGGAAAGTATATGAAAATTCAATATTCTTCAAGCGCAAATAAGGATTGTTTTTCTGGAAAAAAGTATTTCGAGTATGGTTCTGACTCGTTCCGCCGATATGCAGTGCCGGATATGTTGCAGTTTCAGCAGTTTCGGCGGTCCATCTTCCGAGATGAATATCCTGAACACGGCCTCTGTTGTAAAATTCATACATCAAGTAATTGGAAATGAATACACTGCTCTGAGCTGCACCTTGGAAGAGCACGTCAAGAGCGAAATTTTTGTATGAAACGTCAAATGAAAGGCCGAAAGTCATCTGTGGAATTTTTGGAAATCCTATGGGAACCTTGTCATAATCATTGATTTCACCGTCACCATTATAGTCAAGATACTTGAAATCACCCGGAATAGGGGGATCTCCCACACGATGTACGGGAGAATTGTCGATTTCTGCCTGATCTTTGAAAAATCCGAGTACTACAAATCCGTACTGCTGTCCAATCGGATTACCCTCTTCTTTCTGCCACCAAAGCTTGTCTGCCGGTTCATCTTTATAGACAACTTCATTACGTACATAAGTAAAGTTGCCTCTTACATTGAATGAGAAGTCTTTTCCTATATTTTGCGAATAGCCGGCCTCAACTTCCCATCCGTTTTTCTTGGTTTTACCTATGTTCATATCGGAAACTCCTATACCGAGGATGCCCGGAATCGAATTAGGAGCCATCAGAATGCCTTCACGATTTTCAAAGAAACGGTCAACGGTTAAAGAAACCTTATGATTGAACAGAGACAAATCCAAGCCCACATTTGACTGATAAGCCGTCTCCCATGTAGCGTATGGATTGGCAATGACAGGTTCGGTAGAGTAACCGAGCGAAGATCCTACATCAAGGCCGAATCTTGAATAGCTTGTGGTTCCGGTAGTCCATTTACCGTCTTTATAGATAAAGCGGATATTGGCATAATCGTTACCGGTTACACCGTATGAGGCTCTTACCTTGAAAATATCTATGATATTCTGATTTTTCATGAAGTTTTCATTGTGAATATTCCATCCGACAGATATTGACGGAAACAAACCGAATCTTCTGCCAGGGGCAAAGTTTTCGGAACCACGATATGCGGCATTTGCCTCAACATAGTAAAGCTGTTTGTACGAATAGTTGGCTCTGCCGATGAAGCTGACCGAATTGTATGGAACGCTTGTTCCTGTTCTGTAGTCGGAGATGTTGGCGATGCCAGTAATCGACACATTATGGTTTTTGAATTGTCTCTTCCAGCTGATATTTGCCTCTCCATAGACCTTTCTCGTAGAAGAGATAGAGCTTGATGATGTACCGAAGAATGCAGGTTCAAGAAACGATTCGTATCTGTCCTCTCTTCCCGGCTGTGAAATCAGGTGGAATGTGGATTGTGTTTCAGACCATGCCTTTTCATTACCGAAGTTGCTATCGTATGCTGCACGAACCGAAGCCTTCAGCCCTTTTACCAACTTATTGAAATCGTATGATAATTTGACAGAGGTGGTAATGGTATTATTTTTAGTTCTCGAATTACCTCTTGTATTCAACAGATACATCGGATTGCTTGCCGGAAAATCGGTAGTACCGGTATATGATCCGTCAGGATTGGTTGCCGGCATAATCCATGACGGGATTCTGTTCATATACATAAAAATCTCATTATCCTCTTTAGGCTGGCTTCTGTCTGTCAATCCGCCGCCAAGGTCAATTGATATGGTAAAATCGTTTGTCAGCAATATATCGACATTCGATCTGAATGTATAACGTTCATAAGAGAATTTAGGGTCATAAATACGTCCCTGTTGTGTCTTCAACTGTCCACCCTGGTACATATAGGTTCCTGAAAGAAAATAGCGGACCGTCTTGGAGCCGCCTCTTATACTCAGGGAATTATTATTTTGAGTAGAAAAATCTTTCATCATAAGACCATACCAATCGGTATCGGGATATCGGTAAGGGTCATCCTGCAATTTATAGTGCATCAACTCCTCTTCCGAATAAAGCGGTTCATTTCCGTCATTTACCAGAGCCTCATTATACAACTTAAGACTTTCGTAAGAATTCAGGTAATCAGGATACCTTGTAGGCTGATTAAGAGTGACTGAAGAGTTGAACGAAATGCTCATCTGCCCCTCTTTTCCTCTCTTGGTGGTAAGGAGTACCACTCCGTTGGCTGCTTTTGAACCGTAAACCGCCGTAGCGGCAGCATCCTTCAAAATGGAGAAAGACTCCACTTCACTCGGATCGATTCTCAAAAATTGAGACTGATTGCGTTCAACACCATCTATTACATATAAAGGTTCGGCATTGTTCCATGTACCGGCACCTCTGACATAGATTGTGGACTGGTCGTCTCCAGGTTTACCGCTGCTCTGCATGGTAACCAAGCCCGGAATACGTCCTGCAATGGAGTTGGAGATATTGGCAACGGGAGATTTCATGATTTCTTCCGCCTTGACAGTGGAAACTGCCGAAGACATGGTGATTTTCTTCTGTTCGCCGAAACCGACTATCACAACCTCTTCCATCATCTGGGTTTCAGGTCTCATCACATAATCGATAACTCCTCTTTTTCCTATCTCAAGAGATTCCGTCTTATAACCAAGGAAACTGAAAGTCAGATGTGTTGCCTTTGCAGGGACATCAATCGAATAATTACCGTCGGCATCTGTTATCGAACCGACCGTTGTGCCTGTAACGAATACATCGACAAACGGAAAGGGTTCCCCTCTCTCGTCCAATACCCTGCCGGTTATTTTGGATTTTTGGACGGTTTGAGCCGCCTGTGCCGACTCTTTCTCCGCCTTTGTAAATAAAATTACCTGTTTTCCTTTCAGCTCATACTGAATGTCTGTATTCCTGAAAAGAACATTTAATGTCTTTGAAAGAGATTCCCTTTTCACTTCGATGGAAACTTTTTTTGAGACATCGACAAATGTGGCAGAATAGATAAAAGCATATCCTGTCTGCTTTTCAATTTCCGAAATAGCTGTCCTGATTGATACATTTTTCAGTGAAAGACTAACGAGGGTATTCTGTTGAGCATACATGGAGCTGCCCATACACAAACACATAAGCAGGGATAATATCCCGGCCCTAAACCCGTCTTTCCATAAAAAATGGCAGTGTCGTTTTTTCATATTGGTATTTAGATTAATTGACTATTGTTTAGAATACATTTGTCATTATCTAAACCCTAAAAAAACTTAAAGACTTAAATAAATTTGCCCTTTACTGTTTCTTTTGTGATGTATTTCCATCGATTTACAGAAAATATCGAGGATATTGTCGAGAGAAAGATTGCTCAAATTGCCCGTAAATGAAAATTTATTTATTTTCCTGTCTGAAACGACAAATTCCACCATGTAGTAATCTTCAATTTTTTCGAGAACATATTCCATTTCCTTTTCTCTGAAATCAAACCAATTGTTCACAAAATTATCGGATTGATAGAACGACTCAGGAATGGGCGCTGTTGAATACTGCATCAGACTGTCTATTGTAATAGACTCTCCCTCAACCATCTGCACATCATTACCAATGATATTGAGTGCAGGTATGTCAATACTTACGCTGCCTTGCGTAAGAGTAAGGTCGAAACTCTTTGCCTCGTAGTCGGAATGGACATAAAACGATGTGCCGGTAACCGTCACTATAATATTATTGTCCGTCCTGATGTGCATCGGCAGAGACGGATTCCTGACAACATCAAAATATGTCTCCCCCTTTATGTACAAATCCCTGTCGGTTTCACCGTAATTTTCAGACACATACACTGTTGTATTTTCATTGAGAAACACACGCGAATTATCGGGCAGTCTGTAGAACAATGTCTCCTGAGAGTCATTCGAAATCACGGAATAACTCATCATATTGAATGTCATTTTCTCTATAACAGGCTTATTGTCAATATATTGATGATACAAAACAAAAAATAGTGCGATAGCGGCTGCCACTCCGGCAAGAGATATACCGAATCTTGCGAATATTTTTCTCCCCCTCTTCTCTCTATTGAGATATTTTACGGCAAACAGATTATATTCAGTTGCTTCCTGTACACTCTCTTTGTCATCAACCATCGCAGTAATCATGGTCATATCGTTATACAAACGATAATAATAATCACTGTTGGCTTTTGAACGGGACATCCACTTCTGCAAGGCAACACGTTCAGATGGAGAGGCTTCTCCCTGAATACATCTTATGATAGTTTCTTTTTTCATTTAATATACAGAATACAAATAAACAAGCCCGATTACTAAAAAATTTACAGCAAAGACTCCACTTTTTTTCTAAGAATTCTCAATGCCACCATCATTCTATACTCCACTGTCTTGACATTGATATTCAATTTTTGTGCTATCTGCTTGTTCGTCAATTGGTTTTTTTTCTTTAACAAAAATACTTCCTGCTGTTTTACGGGCAATTGGGCAACATATTCGGCCACTTTACGCCAATAGTCATTTTCAAACATATTCTGCATATACTCACTGTCAAGAGCTTTGCAACTGTCCTCAAACTCCCTGGAGATTTTCTTTTTTCTCAAATAATTTATCGAATTGTTTCTTGCTATACGCAATACATAAGACTTGCACCCCTTCTCGGGATAGAGTTTTTCTCTTGAACTCCACAATGCGAAGAAAGATTCCTGTGCAATATCTCTTGCATCCTCACCTGAAAAGACATACCCCCGGACAAAGGAGAATACAGGCTTAAAAAAAACTGTATAAAATTTTTTAAAAGCTTCCGTATCCCCCTCTTTTATCCTTTTGGTAAGTTCTATTTCAGCTTGATCGATCATTATGTAATAACACTACAACAATGTCAAAAGCAGTTATTCACTAAAAATTTCATCAATAATATAATTCATGCCGGCATATTTGTCGAGAATCCACATCACATAACGAATATCGACACAAATACATTTGTTCATTCCGGTATCGAAATATGTATCTCCGGCCAGCGACTCTTTGTTACCGTCAAAAGCCAATCCCACCAACTCTCCTTTACCGTTCATTACGGGGCTTCCCGAATTTCCGCCGGTAATATCATTGTCGGTGATAAAGTTGACTGTCATATTGCCTGTGCTCTTATCTGCCCATTTCCCCCAATCTGCCTTCTGATACAACTCTATCAATTCAGGCTTAAGATTGAAAATATATTCATCGGGGTTGTATTTTTCCAGAATCCCCCTCGCAGTACTCTTTTCAAGACGAATGACACCGTCGTTGGGATAAAGAGGACCTACTGTTCCGTACGTCAGCCGCATCGTAGAGTTGGCATCCGGATATTGAGGTATATTTTTGTCCAATCGCATGAAATACAACGCATCCTTGTAAAGTTTCTCAAGGTGATCGATACTGACCCCTTTTTCCAACTCTTTTTTGGTCTGATTGAAATCCAGCATCCTTGTGGACCATTTCACTTTAATCAGCGGATCTTCCGTGTATTCGGCAAGAGTGTGTTTTTCGGAGATAAACTTGTTCAAAGACTCTTCACTTCTGAAGATGGAACTGTTCCAAATATTTTCAGCCACTTTATAGGTGTCGCCATCATATTTTTTATACATATCCATCAGAAAATCGCCCCAGAAAGAGGTGTCCACGTGTGCATAGAACTGTCTCAGGGCAAGATCCATCAGATCTTTTTCGACATTCAGGTCTATTTCCGAAAGGGCTCCGGCAAGTTGGGACATGAATGTCTTGTTGTCCGAAAGGACAAAAGGTCCGGCCGATTTCTTGGCTGCCTCCTTTGCAAAACGGTCCGTAGTATTGAGCACTTTGGCCATTCTCATACCTCTGACCATGGTTTCGCGGTAATAGCCGATTTGAGCCTCAATCGGAGAGATTTCTTCATATTTGGTCTTAAGATCCTTTAAAAGTGTCCCCCATTTGGCCTTGCGTTCAGGATCCGCATCAATCCACTGCTGTAACTCTTTCTCCTGAACTCTCTTTTTATCCGCAACCTTGAATCTGCCATAGCAATAGACTTCCCCTTCGCGAATTTCCTGAACATTGGTAAGGCCGAAATAGTAATCTGCATATTTGAGTCTGTATTTCGGATCTTTGTTCATCCAACCGTCAATCACCTTCATCTGCTCTTTCTCCATAGTTGCCTGAATAGGGTTGGCTACTTTTTCGATAAATGAGACATTGTAAGATGAAGCGTATCTGTTGGTACGGCCGGGATAGCCCATTACCATTGTAAAATCTCCGGTGTTCACCCCTTCAGTCGAAACCTTGAGAATCCTTTTCGGATGCAAAGGCACATTTTGAGGAGAATAACTTGCAGGAGAGCCGTCAGGAGCGGTATAAATTCTGTAAATGGCAAAATCCCCCTTATGCTGAGGCCACTCCCAATTATCCACTTCGGCTCCATAAGAAGCAATGCATACAGGAGGGGCGGCTACAAGTCTTACATCTTTATATACCTCATACAAAGCCATATAATACTTATTTCCACTCCACATTGAGGCACAGGATACTTCTCCCTGCCCCAAATATTTTTGTTGATATCTGCCTTCAATGATGCTATACACCTTGCGCATACCGAATACTTTTCCTTCAGGTTTGATGGAATCTTTCAGAATCTGAACTTCATGGGTCACATCAATCACTTTTTTAAGGAAATATATTCCATCTCCCTTAACGGGAAGCTCTTGTGAACGGTTCATAGCCCAAAATCCGTCTTCAAGATAATTATGTTCGGGAGTACTCAGCGAATGAACGTCCGAATAGGCACAGTGGTGATTGGTAATCATCAATCCGTCATGGGAAATCATACTTCCGGAGCATCCGAAAGCGAGAGATACGACAGCATCGCTTATCGAACTTGCGTTCTCGTCATACAGTACATTCGCATCCAATTGTAATCCTTTTTCCTGCATTTTAACAGCTAAACCTTTCTCTATCAAGTTTACAAGCCACATGCCCTCATCGGCAGTCATCATGGCGGGAGCAAAAAGGATAAGCCCGGCCATGAGCATTGATTTTAATTTCATTATCTGACAGGTTTGATTGTTCCTACTTTATCAAAATTGAAACGGGCGGATTCTTCTTTACTGCCATCCTTGTAGGATATGTTCCATACAGGCTTGTTAATCTCTTTAAGAAGTTTCTCTCCATTTGTTATATTCTTGGCATATTTGATTTGGATTGCAGGCACATTATCCTCATTTAGCACAAGATACGTACCTATAACCCCATCCTGCTGTAACATCAGATTGCTCAGGAACGGAATATTTCTCATTATTATCGGTTTCTCGTAATTCTGATCTGCAAATTCCATAATCTCCATCGGCTGACCCGCATATTTGTCGATATTTTGCTTATATTCAGCCTCGAAAGTCTTAAACATCTTCTCAAGATAAGGGCGCATAGCCATGAACGACTCCCCTTTTTCGAGTTTCACAAATTCAAAGTCGCAAGGTATCTCTTTGGCCTCTCCACCTGCAACAGGCATCATAAGCACATCTTTTTCTACTATTTCTTCAAAGAAATCTTCGGTATAGCTCTCTTCCGGGTGCATATATATACGGACAATAAGAGGACATGCATATTCGGTCTCAATACCATAGATACGTTTGTCGGTATTGCGCAACTGAAGGCCGAGATAGTTCGGATCCATCTTGTCATACATCTTTTCGGTACGGATGGTAATAATCTTCACGCTGTCCACACCTGCTTCCGGAGAGCCGACCCTGAATGTTGTAGGGACAAAAATGGCCTTATTAATGGCCTCCACATCAGTTTGTGCAGGGTTATAAGTAACCACGGCTGCATGTCTCTTTACAAAAGTTTTTACACCATATACGCCGGGAACTCTTTCAAGTTTAGCTTTGAAAGCCATTGAGCTTCCATAACATTTGACAGAGGTAAGACCTGTAAGTTCAGCCTTTTCCAATACGGTTTCAGGAGCAAGCTGCTCTGTATTCCATGTCAGGTCAATTGTAGGAAGTTCCGTCTTGTTACCGAGATAAAGGGCAATAAAGAACAGAACCACAACAATAATTGCAGGCAGATATTTTCCGCATTTGCATTTGGTAATGGTCAAAGCTTCCTGTTTACATGCCGCAACACACTCTCCGCACAAGGTGCAATCCACATCCTTTACTTTTCCCACTTTTGAGATTTCTATATGATGAGGACACCTCTTCTCGCACATTCCGCAATTGTTGCATTTGTCTTCATTTTTGACAACAGTGAGCATCTGAGGATTAAGTTTGGGATGTTTGCCGGTGAGAATCTCCAAAAGATACCCCATAATGCATGCAGCTGCAAGCAGATAAAGCCATGGAACATTGATTCCGACAAGTGTAAGTATCACGAATATCAATACAAGTCCCACAAACCACAAAGTAAATTTAAAGATGTTACTTGCAGCTCCGAGCGGACAAATATATTTGCACCAGAACATATCCACGAGTAGTGAACCGAGCACCAATACTCCGATTGCCGTCACTGCCATCCAGATGGTCAATTCGCCTTTAAAGCCGGTAGCAACAGCGTAATAAGGGTCAAAATTCTTGCAGAACAACTCGCTTGACGACAAAGTCATGTAAAAGATAAAAAACAAGAGTGCATATTTGATGATTCTCAACACTTTATCGGCAACAGAGCCGCTCTTTATACGGATAGCGGTTATTTTCAGTTTGCGTCTGAGGCGGTAGAACAGCTCATTGACAAGTCCAAGGGGACAGATATATCCGCAGAATAATTTGCCGAAAAGTATTACTCCCAATGCAAGCACACCTCCCATCATAATCTGAACCATTGTCATACTGCAGGCCATAGAGCCGTTTACGAGATAAGTTGCAAGGGTTTCAAGACCTCCCATAGGGCAATATGCTTCAGGGTCAGATGTTTTAGTACCGAATACTTTGGTAAGGAAGATAATAATCATGATAAGTACCCCCCATTGAAGGAGGTGCTTCATCCAATTCTTTTTGATTGAATTACATTTCATAGATCAGTTATTTGTTTTGTTTATATTTTTCTGAAAATACTCCGGTAAATTTGTAGTTCTTCAGTAACATTTGTGCTGCCTTCTGAACCTGTGCGGCATTTACCGATTTGATGAGTTCGAGATCATCTTCCCTGAGATCCTCGCCCCTGAGGTAAAGATCCATAACTTTCTTCTGCCAATACGAAACAGCCTTGATGCGGGTATTCTGTGTTTCGGCATTTGCCTTGATCATATATTTCAAGGTTTCACCCATTTCCTGTTGTGTAGGTCCTGTTGCGGCAAGATCTTCCACCCCTTTCTGAACTTCGGCAAGAAGTATATCCACCATTTTCGGATTGGTCTCAAAATCGACTGTAATATCGTAATATCCTCCATAATAGCTGATTATCTCTTCAGATACTCCGACATGGTATGTCCCGCCCTTTTCTTCACGTATGGAAGCTAAATATCTCCTGCTCAAAATGCTTTTCAAATAGCTGAGAATCATGTTGTTTTCAGCGGTATATTTCATGTCGCCATGATAAATGCAGAATACAAAGGATTTCGGAATATCTCTCTCTTTCCCTTCTCTGATAAAATCGATGTTCTTCTGATCATACCTGCAAACGGTTTTATGCTCTTTAGCTTTGCCCTTTGAGGTTGGAAGAGAACCTATGTACTTCTCAACCATCTGTTGAACTTCCTCTTTAGGCATCGTTCCGGAGATAAAGAATATATAATCTTTCATGTTGCCGAACTGTTTGTCAAAGATTGCACGAGCTGCATCGACTGTGATTCTGTCGCAGGTGGCAATATCGACACTTGTCTCCCAAGGGTGATACCCGTATAGTGCTCGTGAACATGTATCGAGGTATTTTTCGCGTTCGGAAGTCTTATTCTCAAGGCTCGATCTTATTCTGCCTACAAATGTATTGAATTCTTTCTCGCCGAAATTAGGCTCGGTGACGTAGAGATACAACATCGAAAGCATCTGTTCAAATTCTTTTGCAGAAGAATTTCCCGACACGGAACCGTATCTTCTTTTGATGCTTATTGCATTTCTGAAATCGTTTTTGTTGAACACTTTCTTTATGTCTGTCTGCCTGTAATCTCTCACACCCATTCTCCCCAGATATTCATCGACAAGCATAACCTCCTGTATATCATTATGAAGAGAATATCCTGCCTTATTCCTTCCTGTAAGCATCATATCCATATTTTTCTGAGAATCGGCAGTCGGAGTCCACACTATCTTTATTCCGTTGGACAGTGTCCACTCTTCTGAACCGAAATAGCCGAGTTGCTTTGTTTTAGTGATTTTACTGCCGGCAAGATTGTCTATTTTCAGCCCTGAAGCATCTTTGGTTTTGAGAGAGAATGGTCCGACATTGCTCTTTTGAACCTCTTCGATAGCGGCAAGCGACTGCTCGACAGAAGGGGCTATACTCTTCTTATCATCATTCATCGAATAGATTACAATTTTCTCGGCATTCGTAATCATATAAGGTACTAAATCATTTACATCTTCAAGAGTTATCGAATCATATATTTCGCGATAGATCTTCTGCTGTTCAAAAGGGTCCATATAAGGGACACCGGCAGTGAAGTGATTGATATAGGATTCGACAAACATATTGTTTGTAATATCATCCTCCTTTACATCAATGTGCATTCTGTATTTTTTGTAGTACTGTGCTTTTGAAATCTCAAACTCTTCTTCAGTGAAACCATATTGTTCAACTCTCTTAAATTCCGTAAAAATGGCTTTCAGATTATCTATGAGCTTGTTTTCATCTTTAGGAGTTGTGGTAATCAGAGTAGTATTGCGACATTGTGACAATGCTCCGTTGACGGCAACGGCCGATTTTAAAGGGTATTCGTCACAATCCTTGATAAGTTCAAATCTGTTTGACAATATATTTGTAAAAATGCTCCTTGCAAACTGCTGTTTGTACGATGAGCTTTTTTTCAATTCCTCCTGCGAAGGATAAGGCTGTTTGAGAAGCACCTTGGTGGTGACGTATGCTATTTCGGAGTCGGTGGTGACGGCCACAATCGGCTCTTTCTGATACGGAATGTCATAAAATTCCTTTTTTGCCCCATTCTCCACTTTCGGCAAATCGGACAAAATCCTCTTTACTTTGGCCTCCATCTTATTGACATCGAAATCTCCCACTATAATAACAGCCTGCATATCAGGTCTATACCATTTATGATAGAAGTCAATCAAGGTCTGACGCTCAAAATTGTTGATGATGTTGAAATCCCCTATGACTGTCCTGTGGGAATATTTAGAGCCGAGATATGCCAGCGAATCCTGTTTGTCCTGCATACGGGAACGAGGATCGTCTCCCCTGCGCCACTCTTCGCGGATTACACCTCTTTCAGCCTCAATCTGATCCGGTTCGCACAAGATGTAGTATGACCAGTCGTGCAAAATCAGAATCACCGAATCGACAAAACTGTCTCTCGTCAGAGGGATGTTGGACATATTATACACAGTCCTCAGACGTGATGTATAGGCATTGACATTTGCACCGAATTTGACACCGTTTTTGGAGAGGTAATTAAGCATCTCCTTGTCAGGAAAATGTTTAAGCCCGTTAAAAGCCAGATGCTCAAGAAAATGAGCGAGACCGTTCTGGTTATCTTCCTCCTGCATCGCCCCCACATTGTTGGCAATGAAGAAATCGGCCCTGTTCTTGGGGTTTTCATTGTGACGTATATAATAAGTCAACCCGTTTTCAAGGGTTCCCACCCTGACCTGAGGATCAAGCGGAATAATTTCGGGATAGGATGCGTTCTGACAAAAAACAGAACTTGTCGCAAATAATAGGAACAGCGACAACACTAAGGATAGTTTTTTCATATTTTATAAATTGCTCGTTAAAACGAAATGCCTGTTGTAAAAGTGACGGAATGATGCATATTACCTTTCAAATATACAATGTTCAGTCCATCAATAAATTTATAATCTACGTCAACATAGCCTGTTATCCCTTTCTTAAAGAAATGGGAATATCTGAATCCGGCATTTGCATTGATTCTACCTGCCGTAAGAAATTCAAACTCTCTCTGCAAAGCTGTCTCCATAGTTTTGGGGACTTTCTGTGTGGTAACGGGGGCGTAAGTACCATCATTAAACATGGTTCCCGTCCCGAAGCCATACCCTCCGCCAAGTCTGAATCCGTATATCTGTTTATCTTTTATTATATTATAATTTCCCGATAAATAGCCTATTACACTCAAAATATCCTGTTTCCTATAGAAAGGATAGATAGATGTTGTAAGATCTCTGTAAAAGGCATCTGCACCGGCTTTAAGGACAATTTCAGGGCAATATGACCTTATGCCCAGATTGGCCGTATATTCGAGATTGCCGACAATAGTGGCTCTATCGCACACTTCGTTATTGCCGAAGTAGCTGATAGTCTGTTTGCCGTCCTGATAGTTAATTCTATATATGTTTTCGTTATTGGAAAGCTGTCTGTATGAGGCTGCAATCTTTACAATATGCTGTGATGTCGTGTTGCTGAAAGAAAGATGACCCGAGTAGTCAAGCTCCATCCCGTTATCTTCCAGATAGACAATGGTTGACTGAGACCTCTTACCATAATATCCGTTTCTTGACTTGTAGGTAAATTCGTTGAAGAAATGCACTTCAGGTGAAATCTTGAAATCAAGCTGAAGTGAACCTCCCTGAAATTTACTCACACTCGGAATGTTGGAAGCAAGATCGGTATAACCTTGTTCCGCAGACTGTTCACGTTTTCCGTAAAACGCTCCGAAATCAATCAGATAGTCATAAAACTTATCTGTGGTTCCGTAAATGTTGAAATAGAGACTTTCGACATATCTCTTGTATAGGTAGTTAAGCCCGATATTGACCACATTGCCCAACTGATAGCTCAATCCTGCGGTTACAGTCATATTCAACAAGCCGTTGGAATGACGAATATCTCTTGCCTTGGAGTAGTTGCCGCTTGTATAATCAATCTTGCCACCGATACGAAATCCTTTGGCAACATCCACACCTACGCCTCCGACGAGATGATACATTTCCTTTGTCTTACGACCGTATGTTGTATCGGACATTTCAACAATATTAAAGGACGAGAAATAGGGGTCGATAAAGACCGAACCCCCCATTTCCTGCCCTCTGAAATAATCATAAGAGAGTTTCCCGTAGAGAAATACATTTTCTCCGAGACGGGAAAATGACTCTGTCATTGCACCGATATCATAACTATTGCCGGATTGATGATAATTGACAAAACCGCCATTGCCTTTGTTGAAAGCTGCTTCAAATATTGAAGTATTTTGGACGGGGATATTGCATAATCCCGAAGCATTATTACTTGTCAACCAGCCATTGGAATTCTTGATAAAATCAAAATTATAATAGTTTTTATCCGATGACTGAGCTTTCAGAGTGTATGAACACACACCCAAAAGCAATAACATCCATCCAACTCTAATTACATATCGTTTCATGATTGTTTATTTTCTTAATGCTGCCTGTTTGCGCATGTGATAATCGTTTGTAGAATTGTTGGTATCCATGAAGATGATGACTGCACCGTTCTTGATTGAAGCTTCTGCATCGAGTCCGCTCGGATCTGTAGTACCACCCTCAACATCTGATGTACCGAGGCTGTATCCTGAGACAAGTTTACCCGTATTTCCTGGATAAGCTTCGGTAGCTGCCTTGTCAATGTTACGATATATCGAATAACCTTTGTTATTTATAAATGGAATATTACCTGCATCAACCTCTGCAATAAGACGTTTCTGATTGTTTGTCGCACCTATCTTGAATCCCTCGACAGCATCGATAACCCAATCGGTAGGAACCCATTTACGTTTCATGACAGCAAGGTTGTTGTATAAGTTTTCATTTGAAGTATCTTCAAAGAACGATTGAGGAGTAACACCGTCCGGGGTGATGAAAATAAAGAATGCAGGGCTTGCCACCGATGTTGTCCAACCATTGCCACTACCATATTTGTAAGCTTTCAAATATTGAGAGGTAGGTATTTTTTCTGATGGTACCGGATACCACGAAGTATTATTGTAACCACTTTCAGGATCATAACACGGATAGTATGAAGCATCGCTCAAATCGACTGAATTGACATAAGTCTGAGTGTTGTCGATTGCACCGGCAATAACGACTACTACTTGTGAATAGGGTTTCAGAATAGGAGCATTTGTGCCAAATGACCAATAGCCGTGACCTGCAGGAACTTTGTGCTGACTTTCGTATGAAAGGACACCATTAACATAGTCATTGTTTGTGCCGCTTGAATTATATGGCAGAGGAATGGCAATACAGAGATTCTTCAAGTCGGCATCAATCGGAGAGTTGTTATAAAGTACCATGTATTTGTCATACGCAAAAGAGCCTGAGCCGTCATTCTTAGGGCAGCCTCCGATATATACCTCTTTGATGATGATTTGTTTGGCTTCGGATTCAATCATAGTGACATTGACAGGCAGAGGATTCTTCTCCCAATCTTTAGTTACGGTTACACCCGATTTGATTCCGTTAAACGAAACAGCCGTACCGGCACTTGCTCTTGTTTCAAAAGCAGAAATATCGTACATGCCGGCAACTACAGCAAGAACTGCTGTACCGTTTGCATCGGTTACGCTTGAATATTCCATTTCATTGGTGGTATTTTTGGCGGTAACGGTCACACCGGCAACAGCCGTAAATTCACTTCCGACAGGGTACTCAAGAGATACAGTCACATTGTAAGTCTTGTAAGGATCGTCTTTATGACAAGAGCATAAAGTCAGGGCTACAAGAGCACAAAATAGGATTGTCAGTAATTTTTTCATGATAAAATGTTTATTGTATTAGTAAATTATATTTTCAGTCGTAAAGTCAGTCCGTAATAGAATCGTGGAATATACTCGGAATAAAAGAGAGATGTCTCCAGATCGGCTTGTGAGGAGTGATATTTGGCTGTAGTATTAAAGAAGTTGTTGGCATAGAAAGACAAGGATGCAATCTTGCCGATTTCTTTGGTAACACTGATACTTGCGCTAAAATATGGGGAAATAACATTTCCTCTGAAATAATAATTGCTAGAAGTTTTTTTAACTAACTGGTTCAACTCCGAAAAGAGTTTAGGGTCATTATCCTTGGCCCATATAAATTTCTCGAGGAAAGGAATCTTCGTATCAGGATCACTGAAAGTCGAATAATACAGTGGATACTTGGCCGCAAAAGTATAAATGTCGTTGAATTCTGTTCCGATAGGCAGATTGTTATCTTTTCCGATAGGATATACTATCTGACCTCCACTATATTCCGATATATTGTGAGTGTATGTATATAAAGCACTTTCAACTCTCAATGAGAATATCAGACGTGCTTTTGGAATATGTGTGGTAAAAGTAACGTTGTTGCGAACTCTGGCAGACTCGCTTCCATTGCTTGTCATGTTGTCGGATCCCACATAATATCCTACATACTGATAAGGGGTAACCCCGTCTGACATAGTCACTGCATTAGGATAATTGCTATTGATAACTTCGGAATATCCTCTGTAATGGTAATAGGTACCGTCAATCCTTATGGAAGTCATAATCGGTTTGATCTGTCCGAAATCAATCACCCATTCGATACCTTTTCTTACAGCAGGAATAGGCTCGTTCACCATTGTGGTCTGACTGACAAACATATTCTTATCCTTATATTCCAATATCCGGTCGGCAATCGCTCCGGTCTTGTCTTTTACCGTGACAACGCCGCTCTTTTGATCTATCTCATAAATTCTGTTGGCAGACGGAATAGGGCACGATTCGAGGTTACGCTGATCAGTCCACTTATAGGTAAACGGAGTATAAGTCTGGAGTGAAGTATAAGCATTAAGTGTTTTATTATAGTATGCTGATAATGAAACTTTCACACCGGCAACATCTGCCTCTATTCCAATTTCCGACTGCTGACCTTTCTGCCAACGCAGATCAGGATTGTACTCAATAGTCTTTGGTAAAATATAATAGGCATAATATGCAGAACCGTCAGCAGTTGTAGCCGGAGCAAACACTTGCACTTGATAGTAGCTCGGTGCCGGATACAAGACACTGAATGATGGCAGTTTGACAGCCACACCCCAACTCGCCCTTGCAGACAACTCTCTCAACACGCGGCTTTTATTGTATCTGAAGATGTTGTATTTGGCATTGAATCTGGGAGAGAGACTGTTGACAGTGCCATAACCCGAATTGTTAATCATGGTCCATTCGGAACGGATGCCACCGATCAGATTGAGAGATGTAGTTCCGATGGGAATAGTGATGTTGTCCTCTGCATAAGCTGCAATATTGTTGATAAACGGAACTTCGTTGTAAGGATATGGTCTCCAGTCAGGAGCGAGCGAAAGATCCTCATAATAAGCCCCTTCCCCAAGATTTCCACTCCCTGTATAGTTGATTCCGAGCTTCACTTTATTGATTATCGAACCGAAATCGTGTGCCCAATTGACTTTCAAATGTATATTGTAATCCAGCGGCTTGTTATCGACAAACTTTTTTTCATACCAATAGCCTGCAGGTCTCAAAATAACTTCCGCATCAGGATTCACGCTGTATGGTGTGGAAACGAAATACCCTTCGGTCATACCGTGAAGAGAGGAAGTCGATCCTGCACTTGATTTATTTGTATTTTCAGTACTCATCTGATTGGAATATACGATGGAGCCGGTCAGTTCGACATTTGTAATCCATTGCTTGTTGAGCAGCCAATTGAGAGAGAAGTTTCCCCTGATGGTATTGTCCTTGACCTTCTTGTAAGTATCTTTAAATGCGTCTGGGTCGGCCATGTCGTTATAACCTCCGAGGTTTCCTGTAACACCGGCTGAAAATTTGACCGGCTGGTCTCCGGACATAAAGGTATTGGAATAAATGGCCGACAGATTGTTTCTGTCGTAGGTGGTATATGGAGAGGCGAGCTGCGCTATAGACTTTGTCCTCTCGGCGCTGATGTTCAGAACCCCCGTCTTCCCTCCGAGGTCAATACCTTTGCTGATAGAATATTGTTTTGTATTCGGACTCATCGAAATTGTGGCCATCAGCGGAGTTTTTCCTTTCTTGGTATTGATCTTGACTATACCGTTTGTCATATCTCCGTGTTCTACAGAAGGAACACCTGTAATTACTTCGATAGACTCCACATTGGAAGAGGCCACATTCTTGGTGGAAGCCCCCTGAGTCTCCGAAAATGAAGAGTTGTTTGAAAGACGTATCCCGTCCACCTCGACTGCAGTGCCGAAAGAAGATAAACTCTTCTCGTTGGAACGTATTTCAATCCTTTGAAGAGCTCCGTCCGTCAAATTGGAAGATTTGAGAGACTGACCTCCGGGAAGAAGGGATGTAATATCGGCAACACTCACCACCTGCATGTGTTCAAGGGCAGTTCTGTCGATTGTTCGGCTCGTAGTTGCACTATTGACATTCTCTTTGGCCGTCACGACTGCGCTTGTCAATGTAAGGTCATCCTCTTCCAAATAAAATTTGGTATTGGTTATATCCTTTGTGACATCTATTTCAAAATCCCTTGAGGCATAGCCCAGACAGGATATTTCGACTTTTGTTTTTCCCTTGGAAACTCCTTTGATTACAAATTCTCCCTTTTCATTCGCCACGGCCCACAACTCCTTATCTGTCATGACAACTGTGGCAAATTCTACCGGATCATTTGTTCCCTTTATCAGGACTTTTCCTGAAAACACATATTTCTGAGAAAAAGCAGAAATAGACAAAAACAACAGGACAATCGTCAAGGTTAAGTGTTTCATTGTATCTTAGTTTAATGGCTTAACTGATTAATGGTAAATTGCGCTTTCACACTGCTGTCATCCTTCAAGGCCAGAGTTACGGCAAACTGCCTGTTGAGATCGGTCGTATTTTGAGGGATAATCACAAAAAGAGTTGCATTATTATCGCCGGATGCGGGAGAGACTGAAATCACAGGAGATATTTCAGCCACTGTCCATGACCTGTTGGAATAAACCGAAATATTAAGTCCTCCTCCATCTGCAACAGCCGTAAATTCACTCTGTGCAACATAAATAAAAGGCACTGCAGCCTGAGTAATGACTGTCTTGGCTGTGGCGGAAGCCTCTTCTCCCTTTGCCGTATATGTCACTCTTATTGATTGAGTATCAATAGATTCATTCTTAGAAACAACTATTTTCACCACTTCGCCGCCAACACCCGATGAGGGAGTTATTTTCACATTGTCACAATCACAACTTGCAGTCCATGATACGTTTGAGGTAACGATAACAGATATTGAACCACCGATATAATCCATTTCGGAAGTCAATACATCAACACTGATAGCAGGGGTTACCACTTTATGGCAGGAAACGAAAACCATAGCTGCAATAATTAATAGCGAGATTCTTTTCATATAAGTAATTTTATTAAAAATAGCACAATTATTGCTTTACAGCCTACAAAGGTACATTTTTTTTATAACTTTGCCACATATTAAATACCTGATGAAGAAAATACCTGCATTTTTTGCCTCAACTATTCTCGTTTTGGTTGCAATCGCACAGTTTACCTCCTGCGAAAAATACGTATTGCCCGAACTCGATGTAAGTGAAGACACTTTATTGTTTAGTAAAAAGGCTCAATTTCAGACAATTAACATAGTTACTAATGTTTCGTGGGCTTTGGAGGCTCCCGTACTTGAGACATGGCTCAACTGCTCGCCAATCTTCGGAGAAGGCGACTCGATTGTAACTGTAACTGTTCAGGAGAATACCGGCGAAATGCGAACCGCTGACGTTTCCATATTTTCCGAGACCATCAAAAGAAAGCTCGTAATTATACAGGACAGCATTTAGATACAATTTTCCAATGCCCGTTCTTGTCTGACCCGACACGGACAATGAGACCTTTTTCAACCAAAAGTTTAATACCTCGCGCTACAGTAATGCGCGATTGGGATTGACCGACTTTCCGCACGGCGCAATATTATAACAAAATTCCTCAAACTTCACAAATTACGTAAGTTTGAGGAATTTTATTTTCGTTTATTCTTCTGTCAGTCTCTTTCTGTTATGAAATCTGCAGATTATTATAGTCCTACAACTCTTCTCTTGTATTCTTTGATACAGGCATCAAGTCTTTCGTGAGCCGTGGTGTCACCCGGAACATTGTGTGAAGGGTGAATGTAAAGTTTCACTCCGCGGTCTGCAAGGATTTCTGCAACAGTGCAGATAGTCATCCATACTGTTGTGATGAAAGCAACTGTAGAGATAGGACCGATCTTGTCCTGATGTCCTTTCAAATCGACTGAAGCATCAACGAGAGGGCAGCATGAGTCAACTACGTAATCTGCTATCTGAAACAGATTCTTTCCCCCCGAATGGCGAGGTTTCTTGTCGCCTGTCTGGGCAGCCGAACCAAACACAATGACCTTCATGCCACGTTTTTTGGCTTCAAGGGCTACATCGATATTGACGGCATTTATACCGGTATGAGAGAAAAGCCATAACACATCTCTCTTATCGAAATTCCAGCTTTTCATGATTGCCTGACCGTAACCTTCTGTCCTTTCAAGGAAAAGGAACTGATCGATACCCATTTCACCGGTGATATGGGTGAAAAATGTCAATGGAAGCTCACATAGCGGGTGAAATCCTACGAAACCACCGATACGCGGATACATTTCTTCAATAGGAAGGTTTGCGTGACCGCAACCGAAAGTGTGTACCCAGCGACCTGCCTGGATAGTGTCTGCCATTACCTCTGCAACTTTCTTGATGTTCTCCATCTGAGTTGCATCAATTGTGTTCATAACGCTCTGGGCGTTTTTTAACCATTCTTGTGCTAACATTTTAAATATTTTTGTGCATTCGGGAGTTGAAAGACGAGCTGTCTATCTGCCCCGTAAATGCTGTTTTTCTATTTTTTCATCACAGCTTCCCACACCGCCTTGCGCAATGTCCCCTTTGCATCGTCTCCGTCATATTCCCAGCACATCATACCCTTGAGTCCCAACCCGTTGGCCCATGTCCCTTTGAGGGTGATACTCTGCTGATTGTCATATCCGCAATAAAACTTCCCGTCAGCGATGGTAGTAACGTATGGAACCGAAGCGGCATTATCCCAATTATCTGTCTTATATACAGCCTGATCCATAGTGAGAATCTTTTTATAGCTTATTGCCGTGGGACTCTTGCTGAATGAACGGCGTCCGTAGAACGGGATTCCCAATACGATTTTGTCCGGAGGGACTCCTGCCGAGGTATAATTGGCGACAGCTCTTACGCAATCGTAGTAGGCGTTTGCCGAACGAAGTGCCGAGTGATGGTGCGGCTGTTCATCCATATCGTAAGTCATGACATTGACGTAATCCACGTATGGATTCACCCCTGCTATATCTATGTACCTCATTCCTGTGGATACAGATTTCTTGTCCATAACATATCCGGCATACGTAAGCAGATACTTGGTACCGAGGGTTGCCCTCAACTGCTTCATCAGCAATACGTGATTCTCGACATCCACTGCCGGATCGCAAGCGTGTCCGCTCCACGAAAGTCCCGGAAATTCCCAATCTATATCTATTCCGTCTATTCCCCACTCTTCGATAAATGCAAGACAATCTTTTGCAAATGCCTTCCTTCCCTCATCCGTCTTTGCCATTGCCGAAAATCCTCCCCCCTGGCTGTTATCCGCATTTGAAACCAAATGTGTAAACGAGAGCAGTACCTTCAAGTCCGGATTGACATGTTTGAGATCTACTATACTCTTGAAGCGGGATTCTTTTCCCTGAAGCTTAAATCCCTGATATACATTGTTACTCACATACAACTCCGCAAATGCGTAATTGATGTGTGTTATGAGCTTTGGGTCGGGAATTGTTGTTCCGTAATATGTTACATAGTGGATAGCCACTTTCCCGGCAACTCTTTCTGCAGGGACGTAAGGTTTTTCCTCCTCAGGTTTATCTTTTTCCGGAACGTACGGGTCTTTCCCACAGCTTTGAATAATCACAATTAGCAAAACGGCTGTAAGAAGTGTATATAAAGTGTTACGTCTCATTGAAAAAGGTTTGATTTGAGGGTGCAAAGATACCATTAATTGAAAGTATTACAAATTAATTCTGTTTACGTGGTTTGGGAGGAGCAGTGCGGGCATCCATGCGCTTATCCCTCTTCTTCTTCTCCTTTCCATAAGTGGATTTGAGATATTTTGCCCATTGTTTCTCTGAAAATATTTTCTGATAGGCTCTATCGATTCCGTCAAGCCACTTATCCGAAACGACTATATACGACTCCTGATTGCTGGCCCCCGACTTCTTTACATTCTCCATCTCTTCAAGCATGGCAGCCATATCGTGCTGCAGCACCGAATCCACCAAAAACACCTGATAGTCTTCAAGTTCAAGAAGAAGCATCAGTTTGTCCGCCTCCTTTGCGGCCATGTCGGGAATATCGGGCGGCCCCTGAGAAGCCGGATTTTGAGCCGTCATCTGAAATACATTGAATAAGACGGTGCATACTAAACATGATAGTCTGAAATATTTCATATTCGATTCTTTTGTTCAAATCACAAATATACGAATTTTGCATTACAATCATTTCTTATTATCTTCGTAAAAAATTAAAAACACTTTTTATGACGAAACTGATAAAAATACTGATTTGCACTGCAGCTTCACTATTTATATGGAATACGGCTTCAGAAGCATGTACAAACGTAATTGTAACTAAGGGGGCTTCCAAAGACGGCTCTTGTATGGTAACATACGCCGCCGACTCTCACCAGCTTTATGGAGAATTATATTTTCATCCTGCCAAAAACTGGCCGGCAGGTTCAATGATTGACATATATGAATGGGATACAGGCAAATACCTCGGACAAATAAGTCAGGTTGCACACACATACAAGACAGTAGGCAACATGAACGAACATCAGTTGATTATTGCCGAAACCACTTTCGGAGGACGTGAAGAGTTAGCCAATCCTAATGGGATAATGGACTACGGCTCTCTTATATATACCACACTTCAAAGGGCAAAAACTGCCCGTGAAGCCATTCTGATAATGGATGCGCTGATGCAGCAGTACGGATTCCCTTCAGCGGGAGAATCATTCTCGGTAGCAGATAAGAACGAATGCTGGATAATGGAAATTGTGGGAAAAGGAAAGGAACTCGGCTCGGTCTGGGTTGCAGTAAAGATTCCTGACGGATATATTTCAGGACATGCCAACCAGAGCAGAATTGATAAATTTCCTCTGAATGACCCTGACAACTGCCTCTACGCCAAAGATGTCATCTCATTTGCCCGCAAATCGGGCTATTTTAAGGGAGAAGACAAAGATTTCAGCTTCTGTGACACCTATGCTCCTGCAGATTGGAGTGCATTAAGAGGATGCGAAGCGAGGGTCTGGTCTGCTTTCAGAATTTTGGGAAAAGAGAATTTCGATTCGGATAAATATCTCGACTATGCAATGGGAGAAAATGCCGCCAACAAGATGCCTTTATACATCAAACCTGCCGAAAAGGTTGGAGTTAAGGATCTTGCAGACGTTATGAGAGATCACTACGAAGGTACACCGATGGATTTCAGTGAAGATGTAGGTGCTGGTCCCAACAAACTGCCGTACAGATGGCGCCCTATGGGATTTAAGGTTGACGGAGTAAGTTACGGCTTTGAGCGTTCGATTGCCACACAGCAGACCGGTTTCTGGTTTGTGGCACAGTCTCGCAATTGGCTTCCGGACGAAATAGGAGGTATTCTGTGGTTTGGAGTTGATGATGCTGCAACTTCCGCTGTAACACCTATTTACACCAATATTACATCTATCCCCGAATGTTTCAGGGTAGGCAACGGCAATATGATGGAGTATTCGGAAACATCCGCTTTCTGGCTGTTCAATAAGGTAACCCACTTTGCTTATCTTCTTTACGACAGAGTTCAGCCCGTTTTGAGAGCAGAAATCGACAAATACGAAAACGAAAACATCGCTCTTGTTGCCGAAATCGATGCAAAAGCCCTTAAAATGCTAAACGGAGGCAATCGTAATCAGGCCATTGCCTATCTTACGGAGTTTGATGCCGAAAGAAGTGCGTATCTGTGCAACAAATGGAAAGAACTTGAACGATTCCTTCTTGTCAAATTTATGGATGGCAACATCAAACACCAAAACCCTGACGGAACCTTTAAGGACAACGGCTCGGGAAAAAACATTCCTGCAAGTCCTGCTCATCCGGCTCATCGCGACAGATGGGTAAAGGGAATTGTAATTGACCACGGAGAGACCATCAAGACCAAGTAGCAAATCTCCTATCCTGCTCAAGAAAACACCCCGTCCTTCAATTATTCGGGGTGTTTTTTTGCTTTTATGGGCAAGCTGTCTATCTTTGCGCGCAATATTTACAATCCATCATGAAAGATCAAATTATAAGACTAATCAGACAAGAAGTTAAACCGGCGCTTGGCTGTACCGAACCCATAGCAGTAGCATTGGCTGTTGCCCGCAGTTGTGAAGCATTGAGAGAAATTTCTCAAAAGCCATCTTCAATTGTAGTGCTTGTAAGTGCCAATATCCTCAAAAACGGCATGGGCGTGGGAATCCCCGGAACGGGAATGGTCGGACTTCATATTGCGGCAGCCCTCGGAGCTGTCTGCGGCAGATCAGAATACAAACTTGAAGTGCTGAAGGATCTTTCTCCGGACTTCGTAACTATGGCAAAGAAGATGGTGGAAGACAATCTTGTAAAAATATCTCTATCCAAGACTAAGGAAAAGTTGTATGTAAGTGCACAAGCCTGTTCCGCAGACGCAAAACACTCGGCTACCACCATTATCAAGGGTAATCACGATTCGATAGTAAGTGTTGTTGTTGACGGCATAGAGAAACATACCGCTTCAAAAGAGATTTCGGACACAAAGTCGTCAGAAGAAGAAGTGATTGATCCTGATTTTGCCAAAAAATTGTCTGTCAGGGAAATTTTAGATTTTGCCACATCTGTTCCTCTTGAGGAGATTGAATTTATCATGGACTCTGTCACGCTCAACAAAGCTCTCGTCGAAGAGGGACTTAAAAACAGATACGGACTTCAGGTCGGAAGAACTCTCCTTGCAGATGACAACCATTGTGTGTATGGAGACACTTATCTTACTTATGCAATGGCATATACGGCTGCAGCATCGGATGCAAGAATGGCTGGATGCACATTGCCGGCCATGAGCAATTCGGGAAGCGGAAATCAGGGCATCACCGTCACTGTTCCCGTCATTGCAATAGCCGAAAAGACATCCGCTACAAGAGAGCAGTTAATTAAGGCATTGACAATCAGTCACTTGATAGCTATTCACATTAAAGGTCATCTCGGAAAATTGTCTGCTTTGTGCGGTTGTGTAATCGCTTCGACAGGTTCTTCTTGCGGAATCGTGTATCTTCGCGGAGGCGGATATGAACAGATTTGTGCCGCAATCAAAAATATGACAGGCAATATCACCGGAATGGTGTGTGACGGGGCAAAAGTGGGATGTGCGCTGAAAGTTGCCTCCGGAGTGGCATGCTCACTTCAATCGGCAGTTTTAGCCCTTGACGGCATCTGTATCTCGTCAAACGACGGCATCATAGAGGACGATATTGAGAAGACCATCTCCAACCTCGGTCAAATAGGTTCCGTAGGTATGCAGACCGCTGATGAGATGATTCTCGACATTATGGTCTGCAAATAAATTATGTTCAGCAGATTTGAAGTATTTCTTCCGCAGAACACACGTGATATTTGGCAGGAATGCCTTGCATTCCTCGCCGGTGCCAATCTGCAAGGGCAAAATCCACGCCTGCACCGTCTCCACACTGGAAATCGTAAATTGTATCTCCCACATAAAGGCACTCTTGCGCCTCTGCTCCCGACTTTGCGATATACGCCAGCATAGGGTCGGGTTCGGGTTTATGTCTGACCGAGTCTTCCGAACATATAATGTGGTCGAATATTGAAGCCCATTTTTTCAGATTGAGATCATATTGAAATTCAAATCTGTTGCGCGAAGTTACGATTCCCATCACTTTTCCCTCACGTTTAAGTTGTGCAAGCATTTCGGGAACTCCGTCAAACGGCTTTACCAGATACATCAATTCCTGAAAATGTTCCTCCCAAACCTGAGCGAACTTCTCTTTGTCGTCATATTCCATCATTGCGGCAGCCTTGAAGCTCGGAATCCCGAAATAGGGATAAAGTTCGTCATAAGTCATCTCTTTATCAAGAAGCTCTCTGACTGTCATTTGAAGGGACAATACCCCTGTCTTTTCGGTATCGATCAAGGTACCGTCTATATCAAAAATAATATGTTTATACATAAGTCTGTATGTTATTGAGGCCTTCTGCCCCATGGCCACATGGCCAATGATACTAATTTAAAGTGCTGAAGTCCGAAAGGTATTCCGATAATGGTAATACACAGAAGCAATCCCATAATAATGTGTGTAAGAGAGATGATCAGTCCTCCGGTCACAATCCACAAAATATTCAATATGGCGGCAAGACACCCCGGTATCTGCCGCGGTTCGGTAAGTACAACATGCTGTCCGAACGGCACCAGACTCAATGTGGCAATCTTAAAAAGCTGTAAACCCCACGGAATCCCGACAATAGTGCAGCAGGCCACAACACCTGCCATACAATACTCTGCTGCAATGGCCAGACCTCCGAAGATCAGCCATAATATGTTTCCAATTAACGACATTTTTCCTGATTTAAATTATTCCATTCCGAGATACTCTTTCTGCTCGGCAGACAGAGTATCAATCTTCATTCCCCAACTCTCAAGCTTCTTTTGAGCGACATAGTTGTCAATATCCTGTGGTACTGTGATTACAGTAGGAGGCAATTTGCCTTTTGTGGCAACAAGGTATCTTGCACTCAGAGCCTGAATTGCAAAACTCATATCCATGATTTCTGCGGGATGGCCGTCTCCCGCGGCGAGATTGACAAGCTTGCCCTCACCTATCACATAGATCCATCTTCCGTTGGAAAGTTTATATCCCTGTATGTTGTTGCGGGCCTCTTTGGTCTCGACTGCAATCCTTGAAAGTGTGGCAACATCCACCTCGCAATCGAAATGTCCCGCATTGCAGCAGATCGCCCCGTCTTTCATCCTTTCAAAGGCAGATTGTGTAACAACATCTTTGCACCCTGTGACAGTCACGAAGAAGTCTCCGATAGCGGCAGCTTCATCCATTTTCATAACCTTGAATCCATCCATAACGGCTTCCATAGCCTTAATCGGATCGACTTCCGTCACAATGACGGATGCTCCCAATCCTTTTGCCCTCATGGAAACGCCCTTGCCGCACCATCCATATCCTGCAACAACGACATTCTTTCCGGCAACTATAAGGTTGGTTGTCCTATTGATGCCGTCCCACACCGACTGCCCTGTACCGTATCTGTTGTCGAACAGATATTTGCAATTGGCGTTATTAACCATTACCATAGGAAATTTCAACTCGTTGTGCTGCGCCATGGTAATCAGACGATGAATGCCTGTAGTGGTCTCTTCACATCCGCCTATGACTGCATCAATCAGTTTCGGATATTTTGTATGGATAAGATGCACCAAATCTCCTCCGTCATCTATGATGATGTTGGGTGAAATTTCAATCACACAACTCAAATGATGCTCATACTCTTGAGGTGTGGCCTTATACCACGCATAGACATTAAGTCCCGACTTGACAAGTGCTGCCGCCACGTCATCCTGTGTAGAGAGTACATTGCTTCCGGTGACGTGCATCAGGGCTCCTCCCGCTGCAAGAACTTTGCACAAGTAGGCTGTTTTGGCTTCAAGATGAACCGAAAGGGCTATTTTTATCCCTTTAAACGGCTGCTCTTTTATAAATTCCTGTTCGATTCCTCTTAGAAGCGGCATATTTTGTCTGACCCACTCGATTTTGCGGTTGCCGCTCTCCCACAAATTGATGTCTCTTATTTCACTCATATTTTTATCTGTCATTTAATTTGATCAATACAGGCAGATGGTCACTGTAACCATTCTGATAATTATTGCCCGAATAGCTTCGCTTGGGCTGTCCGCGCTTCATCATAAAGTTGCGCTTGAATATTTCGGCATAGTGCTTCTGGTTCACTTTCACAATCCTCAATCCCTCTACACCCTCATAAGTTTCAAGCATATTGCGACTTACAATGATATTGTCATACAATTTCCAATGATGATTGTGAAGGCTCGTCCCCAACCCCGCATCCTGCAAAGCCCAGAACGGATTGAAATAATCACCCTGTTCCACACTGAAAATATTGCGTCTTGCCCTTAACAGCACAGATAGAGACTCATCCGAAGGGCAGTCGTTCATGTCCCCCATAACGACAACTTTTATCCCCGGAAATTGCTGATCCATCATAATTGCATGGTCACGTACAGTCTCGGCGCCGGCCCTTCTAAACCCTGCCGAAGCATCGACACCGCTTCTTCTCGACAGAAAATGGCACACATAAAAGCAGAACATCTCTCCATTCAAAAGTCCCCACGCTGCAAGAATATCTCTGCCGATGTACTCTCTACCGCTGCGCAACACCAATTTAACAGGCTCACTTCCAATCAATTTGAATTTATCCGGCCTGTAAAACAGTCCCACATCCACTCCGCGTGCATCATTGGACTCATAATGGATGACCTTGTATCTGGCTCCGGCCATCCGTCTTTGCGAGGCAAGCGCTTTCAGAACCGAAGTATTTTCTACTTCGGACATCCCCACAACAACGGGGAATCCTCCATAAGCGCTCGAAACGGCAGAAAACACCTCGCTCAGATTTTCAAGCTTCTTGTGATATTTCAACTGAGTCCAGCGTTTGGCGCCTGTCGGAGTAAACTCGTCATCATTGGTCTTCGGATCATCTATAGTATCATATAGATTTTCGAGATTATAAAACATAATTGTGTATGACATACGAGTTTGTTTTAACAGGCATCACCTGTGAGTTATGCGCAAAATTAATCATTATTAGACAATTTTTCGTATCTTGCGTGATATTTAAACAAGAATGACTTCAAATGTACGAACAACTACTTAACCTCGACCCTGTCAAAATCAATTTTTCCAGAGGCGGAATGGATTTAATCAATATTGTTCTGGCTTTTGTGATGTACGGAGTGGCATTAGGCATCAAGCCGTCAATGTTCAAAGAAGTGTTTAAAAAGCCAAAATCCGTAATCTTGGGATTTGTCTGTCAGACAATTCTGCTTCCGGCCCTGACTTTCTGTTTAGTAATCGCTTTCAATAACATGATTACCCCGATGGTGGCCATGGGTATGATATTGGTTGCAGCCTGTCCGGGTGGCAATATCTCCAATTTCATGACCCAGCTCTCAAAAGGCAATTCGGAACTGTCTGTCACCCTGACGGCAATAAGCACTTCCATCTCACCTATTACCACGCCGACCAACTTTGCATTGTGGGGCGGGCTGTATGTCAAATACCTCAACAATCACGCATCAAACGCACTGCAAGTGCTTCATATTGATATTTTTGACGTATTTACTACCGTCTTTATCCTGCTTGGAATACCTTTGGCGCTGGGATTACTCACTTCCCATTATTTTCCGAAGTTTGCCGAGAAGCTCAAAAAACCGATGCAGATCTTTTCCATTCTGTTTTTTATAGCAATGGTCGTGCTCTCTTTCAGCAACAATCTGCAACTATTTCTCAAATATATCTGGTATGTATTTTTCATCGTATTGATTCACAACGCCCTTGCCCTATTGACGGGATTCGGCACAGCCTCAATTTTTAAATTATCATATAAAGACAAGAAGACATTGACTATCGAAACGGGTATTCAGAATTCCGGTCTCGGACTTGTACTGCTGTTTAACCCCAAAATATTTCCTCCCGACCTGATGAACGGAGGGATGCTGTTTATCACGGCATGGTGGGGCATTTGGCACATCATATCCGGATTAATCGTCTCCACCATTTTCAGTCATTCTAAAAAAACAAAAAATGAAGCAGTTGCGCAATGTTGAAGATTATAATTTTGCATATTCGGTCCTGAGATATATCGTGGATCTATATGTAAAATGTTCATATAGGAAATTTAAAATTTACGGTAGAGAAAATATTCCGAAAGATGGAGCTGTCATCTATGCTCCGAACCACTGCAATTCACTTATGGACCCGCTTGTGGTCCTCACCATCGGACATGAGAGAAAAGTATTTGTTGCCAGAGCCGATATTTTTAGAAAACCTGCCATCAGAAAGATACTTACTTTCCTGAAAATAATGCCCATCAATCGAAAGAGAGACGGCATCCGTTCGGTTAGAAACACTGCCGACACCATAAAAAAATCAATCAGGGTACTCAACAATCAGGTTAAATTCTGCATCTTACCAGAAGGGACCCATCGCGCAAAGCATAGTCTGCTCCCGATAGGGAAAGGCATTGCAAGGATTTCGTATGGGGCAAATGAAGAAATGGGAAAAGAAAAACCAATATATATCGTCCCTGTAGGACTTGAGTACGGAGATTATTTCCGTTTCAGAAGTACAGTGCTTGTACAGATAGCCAAACCTATCAATATTACCGAATATATCGGCGCCAATATGGAACAGGGAGAGCATAATATCATGGAGGGAATAAGAGAACTTGTCAAAAATGCCCTTAAGGAGAAAATCGTCTATGTCGAAGACAACGAAGACTATGATGCCGTATGGGAGCTTTCCAAACTCAAGACAGGCTCCATCTGCAAATATTCTCTTCTAAAGAGATTCAAGGCAAACAAACAATACATAGCTCAGATTGAGCAATTTAAGGCTGAAGCTCCGCAAAAAGCTTCCGTTCTCTTTGAAAAAGTCAATCACTTTATCGAAGAACGTAAAAAAGCTCAAATAGGCACCAATTCCATAGTAAAGCATAATGCTCTGTTAAACAGCATATTATCTACTTTTATGCTTATTCTTGTTCTGCCGGTATTTGCCATTATGACTGCCGTCTCATGGCCCGTTATCCTCTCCAACGAGGTAGCTGTTTCAAAAGTAAAGGACAGGGCTTTTCACAACTCTTTCAGATGCGGGATAACTCTTGTGCTATGGACTTTGATGTTCATTGTGTATGTTATCATTCTTTTTTGTACCTTGCGCTGGTATTATGCACTTGGAGCATCCATCCTGTTATGGCCTGCACCAATGTTGGTGTATGACTATTTTGAGATTGTCCGCAACTGCGCTTCAAGTTGGAGATGGCTGTTTAATAGGAAGTTGAAGGCATTATATCATGAATTGTTGAATTTATTAAATATTTATAAATATGAATAAACGTCTCGTTTTCACGTTAATCGGATTGATTATATCCGTTTATGCTTTTGCCCAGGTAGTTGACAGCACCTCCACAAATTATTATGGCAAGAAGAAACCCGACGTTGAGCCTAATCTGGTAGCTGCCCCGATCAGCGACAAAGAAATAGCCAAAAACGACATTATCAAAAAAGGGATTTCGTTAGGTCCTCTCCCTATCGTTGCCTACGACCAGGACAGAGGATTTGAATATGGAGCATTGCTCAATGTATATAACTTCGGGGACGGTTCGTGGTATCCCACACCGCTGTCAACATGGTACTTTGAAGTGTCGAGATATACAAAGGGAACCCAGCAATACATCGTTTCATACGACAACAGAGTACTTATCCCGGGAGCAAGACTTTCCGCATCTGCCGAAGTAATCAACGACAGCGCACTTGATTTTTACGGCTTTAACGGATATGAATCGTTTTATGACAAAGATATGCCTACCTACTTTTACAGGATGAAGAGGCTTGTCCCTTCCTTTAAAGTTGACTTGACAGGCAATATTAGAAAGAATCTGTATTGGAAAGCAGGTTACCATTTCAAATACTTCAAAACAGAAGAATTTGTACCAGAAGATGTTGATGGAGCTTTGACACTATTTCAACTCTATAAAAAATGGGGAATCATACCCGACGGGGAGAAAAACGGCGGCTTTTCGAGTGCCATTCGACTCGGCCTTATGTACGATACAAGAAATTTCGAAGCAGCACCATCAAGAGGAATATGGGCGGAAGGACACGTTGCCTTTGCTCCCAAATTTTTAGGAACGACACAAGGTTATACCAAATATAACCTCACTTTCCGTCACTACCTTCCGTTAGCCAAAGACAGACTTGTTTTTGCATACAGAATCAATTTTCAGGGATACATAGGGTCGGCTCCGGCATTTTACATTCTGCCGTACGATACCATCATGGGACCGGGATACGACAGAGACGGATTCGGAGGATACAGAACGGTCAGAGGCATGTTGCGCAGCAGGATTCAGGGCATCAACACAGGCTATTTCAATACCGAATTGAGATGGAAATTCATAGATTTCCACGTTCTCAAGCAAAATGTAACATTGGCGTTGAGCGGGTTTTTTGATGGAGGAAGAGTATTCAAAGGAGTCAATCTGACCCTTGACAGCGAACACTCAAACATTTATCCTTCACAATATGCCAAATACATCAATACCGGAAAAGATAAACTGAATGACAAATTTCACCTCTCTGCAGGTGGAGGATTGAGAGTAATTATCAATCAGAATTTCATAATTGCTTTTGAATATGGCAAAGCATTTGCAGCACAAGATAACAACAAAGGAGCTCTATACATAAATACCGGATATTTATTTTAAAATTTGAGCCTCAATATATTTTATATGAAACGTTTGACACTCTTTTCAATATTCATCTCGGCAGTGCTTATGCTGTCGGGATGTCATGCCGATTACTACAAGAGCATCGAAGAGATGAAAGCAAGGGTGGCTGAATTGCAGATATTATGCGATCGGATGAACACCAATCTGGCCTCCATCCAACGATTGACAGCTTCTATCAAGTCCAAGGATATGATTTCCGGAATAACCTCCATTACAGAGGGCGGAAAAGTTATTGGTTACAAAATCAACTTTGTAGAAGCCTCCTCCGTAACTATTTATAACGGAACCAACGGAATGCAGCCGCTATTGGGAAGCAAAAAGGATAGCGATGGCAATTATTATTGGACCATTCAATACGGAGAAGGAAATGCCAAGTGGGTAACCGATGCGGCAGGTAAAAAGATTTTAGCCATCGGCATCACCCCTTTCATTAAAATCAGGGACGATCGATGGCTTGTATCATACGATTCCGGAGTTACATGGACAGATGTGGGACAGGCCACAGGCGAGAATGGGGACAGCATGTTCAAATCATTTGACACATCCAATCCCGAATATGTAATTATAACCCTTTCCAATGGCACAGTGTTCAAAATCCCTACCTTTTCGGCATACGAACAGGTGAGGAAAGACATCACAGCAACCAACGACAACACAAATGCCCAAAAGACAATTATATCGGCCCTGATTGACAGTTGCACGTATATCAGGACTGTACGTCCTGTCATGCAGAATAAAGACACTGTAGGAACATACGTCGAGCTTTCAAACGGAAAGAACTTTACCATTCACAATTGGGTAGGGAGCAATGTTCCGAAGATTTTTGCAAAAGAAGATACCGATGACCACACATATTATTGGGCTATCCAATACGGAGAAGCTCCTGCAACATGGATATTGACAGATACCGGCGAGAAAATCAAGGCAGCTGCCGATAAAATAACAGCGCCGAAAGTAGATATTGCCCGAGACACCGATGGTTTCTATTATTGGACCGTTCAATATGGGGATGAAAGTCCGAAATTTATATATGCAAATGACAATACGCGCCCGCTTGCATTAGACTCCACCGCCAATACCATTTTCAGAAACGTGGATTACTCTTACCCCGAATATCTGAGGCTGATTACCATCACCGGGGAAGTCTATTATCTGCCAAAACAATATACAGTCCTTATGTCAGAGGCAATTGTAATGGCTCCCAACACCACCTCTCTCGTGTCATACAGGGTCTATGGAGATGATGACAACATCACGACTTTGTCCTTCATCACTCAGGCGGGATTTAAAGCCGTAAAATCCGGCACCAATCAGATACAAATCACGGCGCCTGCTGCCTTTGATGTCGGAACAGGCAGGATTGTCGTGATGTTTCACATCAATTCAGCCATCAACGTCGTAAAAACAATTAACATTCAGCAGTAATCATGAAACTTAAGAAACTTTATATTTTGATATTTTGCTCTCTTTCGTTGATGCTTGCAGGCTGTCACAACGAAATAGAGAATGAACTCGGCCTCCTTGAAAGGAGAATAGCTGCCCTTGAGGAAAAATGCTCGCAAATGAACATAACTCTCAATTCTCTCCAATCTATTCTCGACAAACTCAATAAATACGACTTTATCACAGGTGTCCGTACCATCTACAACGGAGGCGACATTCTCGGATACACTATTTCTTTTACAAACAGCCCGAGCATCTCGATTTACAACGGGCAGGATGCCGAAACCCCTGTTATCGGGGTCAAAAAGGGAGATGACGGTATATATTACTGGACCATCAGATATGCAGACGGCACGGAAGAGTTTATACTCAACAATTTTGGCCAGAAAGTGTCATCTGCTGCAATTTGTCCTATCCTCAAAATAGAAAACGGCAATTGGATGGTCTCTTATGACAATGGCGAGATATGGCACAATATGGGACAGGCAACCGGTACTTCCGGCACCTCCTTTATAAAGGACGTTCAGGATTCGACCGACTACATCAAATTCAACTTTTTGGATGGTACAGCCATAAGAATCCCGACGTGGACCACATTTGAGAATCTTAAAGCCGAGGCCAAACGGGCCAATGACAACTACTCTTCACTTCAAACACTCATATCCAATCTGAAAGACAATCTGTTTGCTCAAAATACAGCTCCTATCCTCAGCGGGGCAGATACCATCGGATACCGCATATACCTTTCGGACGGAACGTCTCTCCCATTCTACAATGGACTTTCCACCAACATACCGACCATAAGTGCCAGAAAAGACACTCTCAATCCGAATGATTCATCATATTATTGGACCATCAAATATCCGGGAGACAAACAGGACGGGTGGATCCTTGTCGGAGGGAATAAAGTCAGGGCAAGTGCCGAATCGGGAGTCACCCCTCTCATAGGATTTGAAAAATTTACAGATAATTTGTACTATTGGACCATATCGTATGACGGGGGTTCCAATTATACGTGGATACTCAATAATGGACAAAAAGTCGTGGCAAGTGCCCCGAAAAGCAATCCGTTCGTTTCTCAAATTGTAAATATCAACACCAACGTCATACAAATTACAATCGGGGGCGTTGATTATTTCATTCCAAGGTATAAGGCTATTCCGGTTTCCATCGCAGCCAACTTAAGAATGGCGGCTTCCTCCACTTATGATTTGCCATATTCTCTACCGGAAGGCAATAGCGATACCGAGCTGCTGGTTGTGACAAATGATGGATTTTATGCCAGAATCATTAAGACCGA
Organism: Bacteroidales bacterium; assembly: GCA_028686425.1. GTDB lineage: Bacteria > Bacteroidota > Bacteroidia > Bacteroidales > UBA932 > Cacconaster. The sequence continues at coordinate 76,874 of JAQUBZ010000006.1, forward strand.
CCACACTTCTGGTATTATCCGAATCACTTCACCGGCCACATTTACAACAGGGACAAGCTCTCTTATGTTTATGATTTCTGATGGAATGGGTGCATTAAAAACTGTTTCAATCACTATTTATTACGGAGTTTGATTATGAAAAGATTAATTAACATATTGGCCGTTGCACTCTCTATTCTAATCTTTAACGGATGTCATAAAGATTTGAATACTCAGATTAATGCTCTGAAAGAACAGGTTGCCGCTCTCGAAACTATGGTATCGGAGATGAACAGTAATATCAATTCCGTCCAAACCGTTATTTCCGCTCTGGAAAATAACGACCATATCGAAAGTATCAACCCGATTTACAAGGATGGGAAAATTGCAGGATACTCCATTTCATTCACAAGCGGCTCTGTCATAGACCTTTATAATGGGACTGACGGAACAGTGCCCGTAATCGGAATCCAGCAGAATCTCTCAACAGGCTACTACTACTGGACCATCAAAATGGGTTCGGGAGAACCTACATGGATGACCAACAGCTACGGACTGAAAGTAAGAGCTACCGGAACAATCCCTCAAATGAAAATCGAAGACGGATATTGGTGGGTATCTTATGATGAGGGGATTAGCTGGGTCAAGCTGTATCTCTCTACCGGAACTGAGGGGACCACAGTATTTAAGGATATTGACTATTCCGACCCGTACTATGTAAGATTCACCCTGTACGACGGCACATATTTCAAAATTCCTACGATGAAGGGAATTAGCGAACTGACAGCCATGTGCGATACAATAAATACCAATATCTCTGCATTCAAGACCATCATAAATAATGTGGACACCTCGGTGTTTATCAAATCAACAGCTGAAATTGTAGAAAATGATGCAATTGCAGGGTACAGAATCACATTGAATAACGGACAGGTACTTGATATAAGAAACGGAAAGGATAACTCGGAAAATGTATATCTCGGCATCAGACAAGATTCCGACAATTTGAATAATTATTGGACCATACAATTCGGAAAGACGGGAAGTGTCAACTGGCTTATGAGCAATGGTGGCAGATTGTCTGCACAACCACAAGACGGAACTCCCGTAATAGGTGTGGCAGACACACTCGGCTCATACTATTTCACAGTTCAATATGGGACAAATTCGGTGGAACTGATGAAAAATGATGCAGGGGAATACATTCAGGCGACCGGAAGATACCATGTCAGATTTTTTGAAGATATATTTGTCAACAACTTTTATGTAACTCTCACCATGGTTGACGGTACTGAAATCTCATTGGAAAGAACTCGACAGGCAATCCCTTCCATCGTCCTTGCCGCCCCGCGAGAAGATATAGCATTGGCGCCTGTAATGACACTAAATGCATCGGGCATATACGAACCCGGAATATTTGCCAACAAGACATATACTTTTGATGCCGTCATAAGGGATACTGTATATAGTGTAACTTCACCATATCCGACATATCCCATATATAAATCAGGCACAGGCATCAACGTCAATGCCATAGGACTTGACGACAGTGTTGTGACCGGGGTGGAAGCTGCAACATTTACTGCATTTCCTATTACCGTCAATTCACAGAATATCTACAGATATGAAATCGCACTAAAAGTAACTTTCAAAACCGGCAGCACCATAGACCCCGCACGCACGACAAGGATTGCCGTGTTCATGACATGGAACAATAGGTCTGTTATGAAAGTTATAGAGTTTAAAAACAATTAGATATTGAAATACGCGATAATCGGATAATGATCCGATACAAATTGAACGCCATAAGACCCCGTAAGAGTTTCATACTTGAACGGGGTTGCGTTTTTACAGAATATGTGATCAATGATATTTTGACCGTCCATCGGCACTGTTTTGCCCCAATTATTAAAGGTATTCAGAGTATCTGATACAGGTGATTCCTCTCTTGCCATCTTCATAAATCCACGTATTGGTGCGAGAATCGAATTATCATAGTTGGCATTGAAGTCACCCGTAAGAAATACGGGAGTTCCTTCAGGAACCATCTCTTTGATTCTGGAAACAATCAATTTGCCGGATTCCTCCCTTGCAATGGTGCCTATGTGATCAAAATGGGTATTGAAAAAGAAGATTTCCTTTCCTTTTCCTTTCTTGTCTTTGAGCCTGGTCCATGTAACAACTCTATTACAAGCACCATCCCATCCCCTTGAAACAGAGTCGGGAGTAGCACTCAACCAAAAAGTGCCGCAATCAAGCATCTCGAATCTCTCCTTCTTGTAAAATATGGCATTTGCCTCTCCCCTCTCCTGTCCGTCATCTCTTCCAACGCCATATCTGCCATATTCGGGAAGATTGTCATTCAGATAATTAACTTGATCGAAAAGACCTTCCTGTATTCCGAACAAATCGGGAGATACCTCCTGTATCATCCCCACAGCCGCACTTTTACGATATAACCAGCTGTTGTCTCCATCAAACTGATCGTTAGGGCTCAGGCGGATATTAAACGACATTACCGAAATTTTGTCCGTGCAATTGCATGACACCAATAGTGCCACGGATGCTATAAATACAAGAAGTCTTTTCATTATCAAGTTGTTAATAAGTAATTGATTTATATGTTATTAATTAATCCATTGGATTCTGTTCACACAGAGGGTTGGAGTTGATTTCGTTGTAAGGAATCAGCCATTGCCATCTGATATCGACAGATGGTTTGCCTATATACCTTGCAGCCTCACCCGGCATCTGCTCTGCATACATATTGTAGTTTGAAGCAAGAGGATCGATCGGATCGTATTTCTTGTCATTCCAAGGAGCCTTCTTTGAGCTTGTTGCCCATCCGTTGGCTGTACCGCCCTGATTATACCCTGCACGAGGTTTGGGACCGCGATCCAAAGCTATGTCAAGTCTCTTGAGGTCAAACCATCTCAGACCATTTTCTGCCCAGAGTTCAACTCTTCTCTGCCATACGGCTTCGTCGGCAAGCTCGGCACCGGTCTTGGTTGATTTGACATATTCGGGGTCTCTGTGGTGAGCCAGAGTGTAAAGATATGATTGAGCCTTGTCATTTACACCTGCGCGGGCATAACCTTCAGCTGCAATAAGGTACATTTCCGGCAGTCTGATGTATGCAACGTCCCTGTATGTATTTTGAGTCACATTGTCATCGATAATCCATTTCTGAGACATCCAAGGGGCTTTGCGGGCAGCTTTGTTGCTCGGAATATATAACACTGAGGCAGAATACGGATCGGGAACCCATAGGCCTTTTCTTACGTCCGAATCGGGAATTGTATTGTACAACAAATTGTATATGGCACGCTGAGTGTTTCTGTTATATGAAGTATTGTTATTGGAGATGAAATTATGCCATGATCTCAAAGCACCTCCCTGAGTTCCGTCCGCCATTGCGACAAGACCCCACAACCACTCTGTGTTGTTGGCATCACTGCTACGGTTGACGACTGTGGTATAGGTATCTGCCTGAAGTTTGGCTCCCGATTTGGTAATTACCTCTTCAGCCGTTTCTGCAGCTTTCTGCCATTGTCCCATAACAAGATATACTCTTGCTTTCAAGGCACGGGCTACATATTTGTCGATATGTGACTTGTTGGTCTTCGGAAGAGTTACTTTGTCGAGATTGACGATAGCCGAATCGAGATCTGAAAGAATTTGGGCGTATGTTTCTTCAACTGTACTTCTCGGAAGTCCTTCCTGAGCTGTTGTAAGCTTTAGAATGATACCGGGCTGGGTGTTGTTCCCTGCAGGGTCATATCTTTTGGCCCAGCACTGAACAAGATTGAAGAATGCAAAAGCTCTATAAGCATAAGCCTGTCCCTTTGAATAATAACCATATTGAACAGGACCCGGTATTCCTCCGTTTACTGCTTCAATAACCTTGTTGGAGTTGTTGGCAATCCTGTAGAAAAGTTTCCAATAATAGTTCAAGTCATTATAATTGTGGGTAAGATTGCGATGATGTATCCATTGAGCTGAATACTTGTACATTACATTATCGTATGTCCAAACCACGTCATCTGACATAATTGCAAGATGAAGACAGAAAGTAGGATAACCTCCCTGACCGTAATAACCGGTGGTAGTACCACTGCCGTTCCCTTCGTGCATCATTCTGTGAATACCGTTAATGGCCATCATAGAATTTTCAGTACTGGTAAAAATACTGTTTTCATCAACAGACGAAGTCGGGAAAGTATTCAGAAAATCTTTGCCGCATGATGATAACAGCAAAGCAACCGCTGCCAATAATATATATGTTTTTTTCATATTCGTAGTATTTATAATTATTCGATTATAGTGTAAAGTTTATACCTACTGAAATAGTTCTTGCAGGGCTGTAACGGTCTCCACCGGAGTCATACTGGCTGAGAGAGTAGTTGGTATTCAAGCCGCGTCTTGCATTCCAGATGCAAAGGTGGTCGGCTGCTGCATATATTTTCAGACTTCCGAATTTAAGTTTGTCACAAATCTTTTTAGGGAAAGAGTACGCAATGCTCAAGCTGTTTACTTCAAGCATGTCCGATTTGATAAGCCATCTCGTTGACCTTGCAGCATCGATATTTGAAGCATATTTTGAGTCATTGGTTAGCATAGGGATGTTTGTAATATCGCCGGGCTGTCTCCACATTCCCAACAGGTCTGTTGAAAGGTTCATCTTTTCATATTTGATGATACCGGCCATAGAGTTCTCGTATGCACGGTCATAAGTCTTTCCTCCAAGCTGGTAGTACAAATCCATCGCAAAAGTGAAGTTCTTCCAAGAGAAAGAAGTGGTGATACCGCCTGAAACCTTAGGAATTGAAGAACCGCTGTATGCTTCTTTCGATTTGTCCATATTGGTTGTATATTTTTGTCCGTTAACCTCAACAATATCAGAAGATACATCTTCAAGATATTCATCACCGAGTTCAAATATGTTCAAACCTGTCTGAGGATCGACACCTGCCCATTGGTACAACCACCATTCATATACAGAGTGACCTTCTTCGATTTTGTTGTAACTGCTGTTGATGGTATATGGTTCGATAGGAAGATATGTGATTCTGTTTTTCAGGAATGTTCCGTTCAAACCGAAATTCCAGTTTACATTTTTAGTACGGATAATGTCATAATTCAATACAAATTCGACACCCTTATTGTATAGCCCGCCTGCGTTGTCATTACGTGAAGTAAGACCTGTTGATGGCGGCAATGTAACTTCCATGAGGAGGTTGCTTGTGTTGCGGTGAAAATATTCCACCGAACCGTTGAGCCTTCTGTCAAACAAAGAAAATTCGGCTGCAACGTCCCAATTGGTACTTACCTCCCACTGAATAGCGCGATTACCCGTTGATGTCACACTTTGAGTATAACCGGCTTCATTGACATTCTGATTGATGACATACAAAGCCATCCAAGGATAATAGCTTCCAAGGTCATCGCTACCCACGGTACCGATAGATGCCCTTAATTTCAAATTACTGATCCATTCGACATTTTTCATGAAACTTTCCTGATCTATAAGCCATGTTCCGCCTAATGACCAGAAGTTGCCCCAGCGTGATTCGGGAGCAAATTTTGAACTTCCGTCTCTTCTGAAAGAAGCTGAAGCAAAGTATTTGCCGTTGTAATTGTAGTTCAATCTTGCGAAATAACCTTCTGTATTATAGGTGTTGTTGTATGAACTTGGCTGTGAACTCAATTCGGTATAGTTGTCAAATTCGTAGTTATCACCGAGTACAATCTGATATTTCATTGAAGAAGATTCATAATTATACCTGTATGTGTTGCTTTCGTGTCCCAACAATACATCAAAGTGATTTCTTCCGAAACTCTTGTTCCATGTAAGCAACTGGTTCAGCGCCCATGTCTGAGTACCCGAAAAAGTCTTGGTGGTCGAAGGGGTGTTGGAACTCTTTTCCTGATAGTAAATCGTGGCAGAATGTGCCTGATAGTCACTATTATAAAGAGCAGCATTCAATGTCAGTTTGAAGTCCTTCAAAAATACGATGTCAACGTAAGGTTTGGCATCTATCATGTGTCTGGTCTGTTGGTTGAAGCGGTTCTGCAGCTGTCTCGGAGCATTGACACTTGCATAAATTGCTCTGCCCGGAATAAACTGACCATCAGCTGTCGTATAACTTTCACCGAAGTCATATATAGGCTGACCGTTGGCATCCAATACATAAGCACCATCAGCTGTGTGAAGGTGTACAGGGTACATAGGAGGCATACGTCTTGCCATCAGGAATACGTTGCTCAAGTCACCTTGTGATGTTGACTGCATACCATATCTTTTACTGATTGTAGCAGCAAGGTTGACACCGAGTTTCAACCAGCTTGTCCCCTGTGTAGAGACATTTGCTCTTGCGGAATATCTTTCAAATCCCGACCCGCGAATATAACCTTGTTGATCGGCATAACCGATAGAAGCGAAGTATGTGCTCTTGTTGGTTCTTCCGTTCGCACTTAAAGAATAGTCCTGAACATAACCTGTCTGTTCAATACCGCCACGCCAATCGAGGTCGTCCTCCCATTTGAGAGAAGCGTTGGTATATTTACCGTCAAGACCGACAACTTCATTGACTTTGCAGTTCCATGCGTTGTATTCGTCTGTATAGTTCAAAGAGGTGGCGACGTTGGCAGAAGCTTTTGCGGCAGCATCTGCATCGGCAGCACCACCAAGCTTGTAATTGTTATAGTACAATCTCCAATAGGTCTCCATATAATCCTTGATGCCCATTGTAGCATAGTCTTCCTGCTCTCTTGAAACCCATCCGTTGGACAATTTCACCGAAATGACAGGTTTCTCCCCTTTACCCTGTTTGGTGGTAATCATGATTACTCCATTGGCTGCACGAGCGCCATACAATGCTGTTGAAGCTGCATCCTTCAACACGGTAATACTTTCAACATCTCCTGAAGGGATGCTTGAAAGTACACCTGAATAAATCATACCGTCCATAACAATCAAAGGGTCCGTATTACCATTGATGGAGCCGATACCTCTGATGGTGATAGAAGCATCAGCACCCGGCTGACCCAAAGCTGAAGTAAGACGGATACCGGGAGTTGAGCCATTAAGGGTATTCAAAGGGTTGGTGTTGGGAATCAATTCGATTTTTTCACCTTTGACCTTTCCTGCCGAACCGGTAAATGAAGCTTTCGTAGCTGTACCGTAAGCGACAACCATCACCTCTTCAAGAGATTCGGAATCCTGTGCAAGAGCCACATTGATGACAGCCCTCGAACCTACCTGAATTTCCTGGGCAAGATAACCGATTGAAGAAAATACAAGGATGCTCTGCTTTGATGGAACTGTAATAACATAGTTGCCATCAACATCGGCAGCAGTACCTACAGAGGTCGATCCTTTCAAAACGATACTTGCAAAGGGAATAGGCTGATTGTTGGCATCAACCACATTTCCCTTTATTACAATATCTTTTGCTTGCTGAGCCGCATAACCCGCAGCTGAAGTACTAACCGCTTCAGATGAGAGTGAAGAGCCGGTTACGTAATCTGGTTGTTTCTCTGGAGAAACACCTTGCGCCCACATAGGGCACAATAGCAATCCACAAAGGATTACTGAACAAATCTTTTTGGTAATCATAAAATAAGTATAGTGTAAATAAAGTATTTCGGTCAAATATACCTCACGGCATAATAGTGGCAACGAAGTTAGTGATTATTATTTAAAATATCTTATTTTTTGACATAAAAATTAAAAATTTGTTAAAAAACGCCCCGCTGTAGTGTTATTTTATCATAAAGATTCGTCATATTTCAGTTTATCCCCACTTGAATGTTTTGTACCATTATTGCCGAATGTGTAGTTGATTCCCAAGTAAAAGATACGAGGAGCCCTGCGGCGTTCCATTGTTTGTTTGATGGACGGAGTATCAATTATCGTAACATTTTTATACGAATCGAAGAGGTCTGAAACAGTGGCTGTGAGGGCAATATTCCATTGTGGAATATCATATTTTGCCCCCATATTCATAATGTATGTGCCAAGACTTTTCCCCTGTGGCGTAAGTTGAGAGGACCTGTATCTTGTATTTACCTGAATCATCATGTTTTTGAAAGGCATAAAATCGGCATTTAGGGAGACATACCCTGCAAAAGCACTTTTAGTGGATGAATAGCCGAGGTCCGAGGCATCTATTGTATTGTAGAACAGATTGGCACTCATGTTATATGTGCACCAGCGACCTATTCTCGAATTTAGAACCGCTTCCATTCCGGCAGCACTGCTTGACGACATATTTTCCTTAGTGGTCATCAATACTCCCGAATCGAGAACTTTTGTGATTTCCGTTATTTTATTGAATGTATAACGATAATACGGAGTCAGTATCAAAGTTGTATTGTTATGTTTGTATTGCCATCCGACCTCAAGAGAATGAATTTTTTCCGGACGAAGATACGGGTTACCCGCCTTTAGATTATACAAATCCTGATATTCGGGGAAAGGATTCAAATCATCTCCCTCAGGGCGATTTACACGTAAAGAATAGTTGAACTGCAATTGTGCATTATCGTTAAGAGTGTAGGATGTATGAAGTGTAGGATACACCATGAAGTAGTTATCTTTGACTATTTTATTGGTAGTCACAAGATTAGATGTAATGAAAGATTGTTCTGTGCGAACTCCTGCCATGAAAGCGAATCGGTCAAAAGAATGTTCCCATGTCGAATAGAGAGAATGGACATTCTCGTTGAATAGAAAGTCGTTGCTTCTGTCTGTATTTTTAACCCAGGAACCTTCTATAAGATCATTGGCATAATAACTCAGATTGCTTCTGTCAAGTTCTGCCTCATATCCTATTACAAGGCTGTTTTTGTCATCGATTTCACCTGAATAGACAAGACGGATGAGATTTTCCCGGTTTTTCTGACTGATAATAGTACTGTCTTTAGTCTCGCTAATCACAGGGATTGAATAGTTGTTGATATATGCATTGTTTTCCACCTCACCCTGCCATGCAAATGTGTAGTCGAGAGAAAGAGTGTGTCCCTCACTGAAGGTATGCACATAAGCAGCACTTCCTTCAGCTTCACGCTGATACTCCGTATCGTTTCTATGTCTTACAAATTGTCTTGTAATCTGATTTCCGTCCCCCTGAGTAGTACTATTGGCTTCATATCGGGGAAAAGACATGTAAGTATAGCTACCACTCGCTTCAAAAGCATCTTTTTTGGTGGGATTCCACTGAATACCAAGCCCCCCTATGTGCGACTTGGATTTGGCTCTGCTGTCATTGACCTGTGCCACATAAGTGCTGTTTCCAAGCGAGTCTATAAGTGTACGGTCTGTCGATGTCTTACGATCACGTCTGTCCACACGATACCCATAATTGGCCGTTACTCCGAACACGGGAGAGTTCCATCCAAGTGAAACACCTGCATTGTGACGACCGGTATTTCCCATATTCCCGACCAGACTGCCGCTAAATCCTTCTGTCCGTTCTTTTTTAATGATAAGATTGATTATCCCGGATGTCCCATCCGGTTTAAATTGAGCAGAAGGATTTGTTATCACCTCTATCCGTTCTATGGATGAAGCAGGCAACTGTTGCAGCACTGTCCCTCTGTTGGCTGAGCGCATCAACACTGATGGTTTGCCATTAATCAGCACCTGAACATTGTCATTGCCACGCAGAGAGACATTTCCCTCAATATCGACCTGCACTGAAGGGACATTTTGAAGAAGATCGCTGACAGCTCCGGATGCACTTGCAATATCGCTGCCCACGTTAAAAATCTTTTTGTCGATAGATTGAATATAAGTGGAGCGATGTCCCGTAACTACTGTTTCTTTTAATCTCAAACCCGAATCATCAAGCAGAATATCACTGAAATTCACCAACATAGTATCTGCATCTATGGAAAAAGAGGGCGTTACATAATCGGTACATCCCACATAACTGCAGAGAAGCTCGTATGTTCCGTGTTTTATACCGTCTATACTGAACAGACCGAGAGAGTCGGTAATTGTCCCATTGATAATACTATGAGTATCTGCATCTTTCAATACCACCGCAGCGTAATCGAGAGCCGATTTGCTCTGTTGCCCGATAAGTCTTCCCTTTACAGTTCCTGTTCTTGTCTGTGCAAATGATATGGCACAAATCAGGAAGAGTGTTAAAATGATTGTTAATTTTTTCATTGTCGCTATTTATAATTTGACAGCGGCAAAAGTACTGCTGGAATTTGTTTAAATTTTGAATTTAACCAAACAATGTATAGAGTGAAATAAGCGGACGAAAGCGTATGGAAAATAAATGTATCCTATTGTCGAATGAATAGGAGATATTCCAACCGTGATAATCACATATTGTTTTGACTATTGCCAAACCTATCCCCGTTCCCCTGTTTGCATCTCCGGAATGGTTGAACCTTTCAAATATTTTATTTTCGTCCAAAGGTTGTCCGTTAATGGATGTATTTGCCACACATAATCTGTCCTGATGACAGACGATGCTCACATACCCGTTATCGGGAGTATTTTTAAGGGCATTTACTATCAGATTGTTGACCATTATTTCAAAAAGGGAGCGATTGGCAGTAACAGTTGATAAAGAGTCACAACTATACCTGATATTGTCCATACCGTACAATTCTCCGAGGGTTTTGATGTTATTTTCCAGAAATTCTCCCACATTAATCTCTTCCCGAGACTCAAACTGATTGTTATCTATCTTGGCAAGCAGAAGAAGGTTGCGATTCAGTCTGGAAATACGTGCTCCGGTACGATTAATATCTTGCACTATCTTCATTTGATCTTCATCCAAATCTTTCTGCATGAGCACATCAAGTTTGCTTTGAATTATAGCTATGGGGGTCTGCAATTCATGAGAGGCATTTTCTGTAAACTCTTTCTGTACCCTGTAACTCTCCACACTCCTGTTCATCAACTGTGTAAGTGCATTATTCAATTTATGGAATTCGATGATGTCCGCAGGCTCAAATTCCGGTACATCACCTCTCTCGATATTAAATTTTTCAGTTTTGAGAAGAGTACTCTCAAATGGTTGCCAAAGCTTTTTGGAAACAAGCCTGATGATGATAAGCAGAGAAATACTCAAAACGAGTACTATCAATCCGAATTGAATCATGACTCCCGTCATTATGTCCACCTCCAAATCGACTGCCGGAACACCTGCACCACTCTTGACACTCTCGATCAGGTCTATCATATCCTCGGCATAAAAATGTTTGGTCAATAAGTAGAATAGCGGAGTACTTATCAGGAGTATAAGTACCGCACACGTTGTAAATCTTGTCAGACTTATGTTAATCAGACTTTTTCTTCTGTCCATATATATCCGTTCCCGTAATAGGTTTTAATACAATCTCTGCAACCCGCTTCAGCAAGTTTCGCCTTCAGATTTTTGATATGGGTGTAAACGAAAGAATAATCATCCATCATATCGGCCATATCGCCACTGAGATGCTCCGCCAAAGCACTTTTAGATACCACTTTATTGCCATTTTTCACTAAAAACAGCAAAAGTTCGTATTCTGTCTTGGTCAAATCAAGCTGTTTTGCTCCCACATTGACGGTTTTGCCCAACAGGTTGATTGAAATACCGCCTGTTTTGAGCAGGTTGTCATTGGAAAAATTACGTCTGCGCACCACTGCAAATATCCGCATAGCCAGCTCCGGCAGACTGAACGGCTTTGAAAGGTAGTCGTCCGCACCTATTTTCAGCCCCTCTACCTTATCTGCAACCGAATCCTTTGCAGAGACAATAATCACCCCTGAAGTCAGTGAAAGTCTCTTTATCTCTCTCAATACATCAAGTCCGCTACCGCCGGGCAACATCAAATCCAACAAAATGCAATCATACTCATACAGAGCCACTTTTGACATAGCCTCGTCAAATGAATAAGCTCTTTCGCAAATATATCGCTCTGTGGCAAGAAAGGCGGCAATACTATCCGACAATTCTTTTTCGTCCTCAATAATAAGTAGTTTCATAACACACAAAGGTATATACCGATTCTGTGTAAAATCTGAATTTATCAGCTTTCTTTCATTTCAATAGTTTTCTATCTTATTCCTCCGTCTCCTGATAATACGAATAGCCTATTCCTTTAAAGCTATTTTGCAGACTCCAAATCCAGAAGTATCTTTTTGGCCTTCAGTCCTCCGCCATATCCTACAAGGCGGTTATCACTTCCGATGACACGATGACAGGGAGCAAAAATAGAGATGGCATTTGCGCCATTGGCATTTGCAAGGGCCCGTACAGCCTTAGGCATTCCGATTTGCCGAGCCATTTCTCCGTAGGAAATGGTTCCTCCGTAAGGGATGGTCAAAAGATGACTCCATACTTTTTTCTGAAAATCGGTTCCGACAAAAAGAAGCGGAATATCGAAAGTCTCCCTTTTATGGGAAAAATATTCCTCCAGCTCCCTGATTGCTCTGTCGATTACTTCACTCCCTCCTATATCGAACCTGGCTTCCAATGCTTTCTGCAGTCTTGCATCTGTACGCGCACGTCTTTTTTCTCCAGTCCAGTCGCACATACAGAGCTTTCCCTCAAATGAGCCGAGAATCAATTCACCTGCCGGCGAATCATAATGTTGAATTTGAATAGTATTCATATTATTTATTTTTTGTTATTCTGTTTTGATATTTGTCGAATTGATTCATAAATCTGATTGGGATTGGTTCCCTGCACCCCTTCCGGCACTTTCATCCCTGTTTTTTCAAAATGATCAACCCAATATTGAGGCATTGTACCATCCGCTGCGCGAAAATTCATAGGTACAGTCTGAAACATATGATTGCCTCCGGCATCAACAAAAGCCTCATATACAAGCTCACTGCAATACAACGCTTCATCCGTTGGAATAAAATAGAAATCATACGGACGGCCCACGTAACTAAGAGCACGGAGCAGGACAATATCTGTATCAAATTTAAAATTCGGATGCACCATCACAATATTATCTGCTCCCGATTCTGCCGAGAACTCGGCAAAAGGGCGACATACGACACCTGTTCGCGGGGCAGCTTCTATCACATATATTTCTCCATCCTTTACCATGGCTATCGCAACATGATCAAAACTTTCCATCCCGTCAACAGCTGTCGAGGCATCTATAGCTTGTGAAAAATCACTGTCCGATGCCCTTACAAAGAGCAAATCCCCATTTCTGATGTCATCGTTACAAGACACCATCACCATCAAAAGCACAACCGGAATAATATACTTCATAAAGGCAAAGGTAATCATAAAACACAAATCCTGTCATCGGAACCATTTTTTGCATTATTACCGGCAATTTGGTATAGGTGCAAAATTATATGATTCGGCAGATGGTGGAAATTTAGAATTTCTTCGGCTCACCCTCAAAAATGTTTGGTAAAAAGCACTATTCTTTGTGTTTATCCTGATTTTAGTAAATCGCCACCTGAAGTATCTGCAGCAGTGGTATTGATAACTTTTTTAAAGGTTTTTTATCTTTTATATGTAAATTTGCAGTGTTATAGGCAATTCAGTGTGTCGCCGTTGTTTACAACTTAAATTATCATTATCATGAAAATTAAGTCCTTTGTCCTTTTTGCCCTTGCAACTATGTTGTGTGCAGGGTGTTATGATGATACTCAGCTGAAGACCGATATTGCCGATCTTCAAAGCAGGGTGACTGCCATCGAGAATTGGTGCACCACGGCCAACAGCCAGATCAGCGCCCTGCAGTCCTTAGTTCAGGCTCTTGAAGAGAAGGATTATGTGACGGGCGTTGCCCCTCTCGCTGACGGAACAGGTTATACCATCTCATTTACCAAGAGTAAACCAATCACCATCAAACATGGAGAGAAAGGCGACAAGGGTGACAAAGGAGATGATGCCATCGCTCCGGTCATCGGTG
>JAQUBZ010000028.1 GCA_028686425.1 Bacteroidales bacterium
GGCGGTGTTCCTGGTTATCATTCTTGCCATTATCGAACTGTAATCGCTTTCAGCAAAACCGCTCGGCAGCTTCAGAGGAACGGTCATATCGACAGCAGAGATAGTCATGGCATCATTGCCGGCATCCGAACCTATCTTGAACGGCTTGTATTTAGGCAACTGAATCTTAGTGCCGTTGACAAGGGTGAATTCGACATAATCGGCATTGGTGTTATTGATGCCGTTTGTTGCGAATACTGCATCTCCTTTCGGACCTGTCGCTCCGCGCTGACCCTGAGGACCTGTTGCAGGTACGAAGTTTCCATCTACAATCAGCCATTCGCCGTTGATGGTCCAATAATAGTTGCCGTCTGTGAAAAGCTTCACTGAGACGACAGGTGAAGAACCATCCTTTCCATCCTTTCCATCCTTTCCTGCCGCTCCTGTGGCTCCTGTCGCTGTAACACCTGTACCTGTCCACGAAACACCACCATCAACACTTATTTCCCACGTATTATTATCTGCATTGATTCGCACTTGAGAGGAAACGCCTGCCGCTCCCGTGGCACCTGTTGCTGCAACGCCTGTGCCTGTCCATGAAACGCCTCCGTCAACACTTATCTCCCACATATTGGTTGTGGAGTTGATACGTACCTGAGGTGAAACGGCATCTTTTCCGTTGTCTCCGGTGGTGCGTATCTTGTTGCCGTCTGCATCAAGCATCCATACAGGGTCTGCTGCACCTGTCTTCACCGTCCAATAATAGTTGCCGTCTGTATCGAGAGCCACACCGATAATAGGAGCGATGGCATCATCGCCTTTGTCACCCTTGTCGCCCTTCTCTCCATGCTTGATGGTGATAGGATTGCTCTTTGTAAAGGAGATGGTATAGCCTGTTCCGTCAGCGAGAGGGGCAACGCCTGTCACATAATCTTTCTCTTCAAGAGCCTGAACCAAAGACTGCAGAGCGCTGATCTGGCTGTTGGCCGTGGTACACCAATTCTCGATGGCTGTAACCCTGCTTTGAAGATCGGCAATATCGGTCTTCAGCTGAGTATCATCATAACACCCTGCACACAACAGAGTTGCAAGGGCAAAAAGGACAAATGATCTGATTTTCATGGTCTATAGTTTAAAAGGTAGTTAACAATGACTTAACAAGCAAATATAAACAATATAATCGACAAATGCAAAAAGTACCACGACAAAAGTAATTTTAGGCACATTTTTTTACTCCAAAAATGAAAAACCCCTTTAGAAACATATCTAAAAGGGGTTTTTGAGGTACCAAGCAGAATCGAACTGCTGTACACGGTTTTGCAGACCGTTGCCTAACCACTCGGCCATGGTACCAATGGGGTGACAAAGATAGGCTTTTTTTTTCGTTTTACAAATCTAAAAACGAAAAAAGTGGAATTGCCGTATTTTTGAAGCCTAATAACTCATCAAGGTTCAGTGTTGAAAAAGTGGAGGATTCATTATGATAGCAGATATAAAGTCTAATAACTCATCAAAGTTCCGTGTTGAACGTATTCCTGCAGAATTATTCGACATAAAGGACAAGTCCTTTCAAGTATTCTCCTTCAGGATGGTATATGTTGACAGGATGGTCTGCCGGCTGATTAAGCCTGTCGATAATCCTTACCTTGCGGCCCGTTTCTGCTGCCGCTGAAAATACAGCAAGAGCAAAGGCGTTTTTGTCAACTACCTGTGAACAGCTGAAAGTGAAAATGATACCATCCGGTGCAATCTTTTCGATGGCAGCGGCATTGAGTCTCTGATAGCCTCTCAGGGCATTTCCCAATGCTCCCCGGTGTTTGGCAAATGCCGGAGGGTCAACAATCATCAAGTCATATTTGCCCGATTCGGAGCGTTTGACGAAATCTATGGCATCCTCGCAATAGGAAGTGTGGTTGGTAAAGCCGTTCAGCTCAATGTTCCTGTTGACGGTCTCTATGGCCTTGTTTGAACTGTCAACAGAGTCAACATGCAATGCTCCCCCGGCAAGTGCATACACTGAAAATCCCCCTGTGTAGCAAAACAAATTGAGGACCTTGCGACCTGCTGCATATTTTTCTACCAATGAGCGGTTTTCACGCTGGTCAAGGAAGAAGCCGGTCTTTTGCCCGTCAACCCAGTTGACATAAAACTTATGTCCGTGTTCAAGGACAACGGTCTCTCCACGCTCGGTTACTTTATGGCCGCTCTCTTTACATCTACTTTTCTCACAGCCCGGTTGTCCAGCTTCGGGAAGCCCCGGTTGTCCAGCTTCGGGAAGCCCCGGTTGTCCAGCTTCGGGAAGGCTTCCGGTCCCGGCAAAATCAAGTGTCCTACCAACAGAATGACCATATTCAGCCGCAGGATCGGCATCGCTCAAATCACATGCTTTATAGAGATACCCGTCATTAAGTTCCAGGCCTGCCTTAAATGGAGCCGTCCCGGAGCTTTTGTCATAGACGGCCACGAGATCCCGACCATATACCGATTGAAGGGCAGAGGTTATTTTAGTACGGGAAAGAAACATTCCCGCAGAATGGGCCTGCATTACTGCCGTTCCTGCGTAATAGTCGATGATTAATCCCGGAAGAGAGTCTCCTTCTCCATGTACAAGGCGATAACAATTGGTCTGCTCATTATTGCAGAGGCCGAAAGCCTCTCTTGCAGATAAAGATTTGCGAAGAGACTGCTCCCAGAAATCGGGCAGCAGGGCAGGAGATTCAAAACTCAATACTCTTACGGCAATAGTTCCTATCTGATAGTGTCCGCAGGCGAGAAACTGCCCCTTATTGCTATATACGGTAACAATATCTCCCTCTGCAGGGTTACCTTCAATGGTCTGAATAGCCCCTGAAAATACCCACGGATGAAATCTTTTGAGAGACTCGTCTCTCCCTTTTTTTAGAATTATTTTTGTCATAAATCATCGTGTTTGAGCTCTACTCTCGGTGATCCGAGTAGTGCTTTGTACATCTTGACACATACCCATGCATCGGTGGCGGCGTATAACTGCTGGGAAGAATTGAGATCTTCCGCTTCCCAATTGGAAAGTTGTTGAGATTTTGATACTCTCATGCCCAATATGATTGCAGCCATTTTTCTGACACTTTTCTCTCTGATTCCATATCCTTCCGCAATCTGCTGCAGGTCAACAAATCTTTGGGGTTCAAACGGGAAATATCTCTGAAGACCTCTTATGTCGTCATGAACGGCGGCGCCCACCTTTGTGATATAAGGATCAGCCAATATTTCGGCAAGTTCCTGAGGAAGCCCCAATGTCTGCAATCTGAATAAATATGCATTATTTTCACTTGAAAGTTGCAGAAGTGCCGTACCACTTCGTGGCATATTCGGCTGGAATGTCGGCCTGGTTTCGGTGTCAAATCCTATGAATCTCTGTTCTTTAAGGTGTTTGATGGCGCAAGTGAGACTTCTTCCTTTTTTTGTTATGACTGTTATTTTTCCCGGGAATGCCGCAGCTTTCAGCACTTCTATCTCTTCCGCTGATATTATTTCGTGATACATTAATACAAAGTCGGATTGATTAGTGAATAAGAGTACGGAAGCAGCTGCTCAATCCTCTGCAAGTTGTTTTCGTCAATATTTGTTTTAGAGAAAGGTACCTGTTTGGTGGTAATTTCATCCGTGCCTGATACTCTTCCATACTTGAAGTCGTAAGTAAGCTTGCCGTCAGGAGTAAGACAATCATTTGGTAATGAACTGCTTGGGACTGAAATGAAAGATTGAAGTTCCTGTGGCGTAATGTTCAATGCAAGATTTCCGTCGGCACGCAAAGTGCTATAACATTCGATAGCAGTATAGACGGCGGGGTCTATGAATATGAAATTTTCTGCAATAAGGTCTTTGTACAAATATCTTCCGTCAACTTTATATGTTCTCATCTCATCGATGACCTTATTGAGGGTTTCAATCAGGAACGGATAGTGTGTGCATCCGAGAATGACGGCTCTGAGAGGCACGTTGGTGCCACTTAAACGGTGTTTCTCAATTAGAGACACAAGGTTGAACCTCGCATAGTTGATGGCATTGTTGAGCTGTAATTCTTTATATGCGCCCTCCTCATTTTTAGAAACGAGCATTCTATTGTCTGAAAAATCGAAGTTATAGACATTCATTAAAGATATGTCGAGAGAGTCGTCTCCTTTGCCGATTTTAGGGCCGCGGTAGGAATTTCTCACCGATGTAAGTGCAGGTGATACAAAATCAGGTTCGCTATCGACAGATTCGGCAAAGCCGTATCCTTTCTGATTTACAACATATACATTAGTTCGTATTCCTCGTTCTTTGACCATCTCTTCGATAGTGCGCTGGTAAGCTCCCGATGCGATAGTTCCCGGAGTTGCAAGCACGCCGATAGCGAAAGGCGAGTCACCTTCCTTGATTTCAAGCTTGTCCAAAGTGGCTTTGACACCTGCATTGATTACACCGATTACCTTGACACCTGTATTGCTCTGCTGCAACATGGTCTGAATATCTTTCAATCCGTAAGCCGTGGCTGTATTACAGGCAATGACAATAATCTTGACTTGCGGCTTGATGCCTGAAGCCTCGGTTTCAAAAGGATTTACATAGTATTTTGTACCGAGGAGGAAAAGGGCGTCTTTAGCGACAAGCTCTCTCAGATAGTCGCTCTTTCCAACTGCATCGTAGTTGCCGTAGGGCATATTTGCCTGATCGGCAAGGTATATGAAATGTTCTCCGGCAAAATCGAGAATCTTGTCCGAGCCTTGATTTCCGGTTATATTGTCAAATTGGTCGAGAGACAGAATCTTTTCAAGAACTGTAAGTCCGCCTGTTCCGGAGTCAAAAACACCGATAGGAAGAGTTTTCTTGTCTGCCGGATAGTTTTGGAAGTCTCCATAAAAAATGGAAGTGCTGTCATTCAGAGCTTTGTCAACGACAGGCAAGTTGCCTGCAATCTCTGTTTTCTTGTTGCCGCATCCTGTGCTCAAGATGGAAACAATAATAATGAAAAGTACTAAGGAATTGTGTTTCATATAGTTATTTATAGTAAGTAAAATCTCCGTATTGAGAATGTATTGATACTTCGGTGTGATCTGACGATTCCACTCTTCCTAAAATACGTCCCTCGATTCCGAAACCTTCCGATATATTTATTATATCTGAAGCAATCTCTTCAGGCACATATAATTCCATCCTGTGGCCCATATTGAACACTTTGTACATCTCACTCCAAGGGGTGCCCGATTCGGCCTGTATCGTCCTGAAAAGTGGCGGTACGGGGAACATATTGTCCTTTACTATTTTAAGTGAGTCCACAAAATTAAGAACTTTGGTCTGCGAGCCTCCGGAGCAATGTATCATCCCATGGATCCGGCTGCGGTATCTCTCAAGGACTGCCTTGATTACAGGAGCGTATGTGCGGGTAGGGGACAGAACGAGCTTGCCGTATGTTATTCCGGTTTCAGGCTCGATGTCTGTCAATCGTCTGCCACCCGAATACACATATTGTTTATCTATCTGATTGTCATAACTTTCAGGGTATTTATCGGCAATGTATTTTGCAAACACATCATGTCTTGCGGAGGTAAGGCCGTTGCTCCCCATTCCTCCATTGTATTCGTCTTCGTAAGTGGCTTTACCATAAGAAGATAATGCCACAATAACATCTCCGGCGGTAATATTTGCATTGTCGATTATTTCTGAACGTCTGATGCGTGCGCATACCGTACTGTCCACAATGATGGTCTGAACGAGATCTCCGACATCAGCCGTCTCTCCACCTGTGAGAATCAGGTTGATGCCGAGTGACTTCATTTTGTCTGCAAATTGTCCTGAGCCTGAAATGACTGCGCTTATGACATCTCCGGGGATTCTGTTCTTGTTTCTGCCGATAGTGGATGAGAGCATTATATTGTCTGTTACCCCAACGCATAGTAAGTCGTCTGTATTCATGACGATGGCGTCCTGGGCGATTCCTTTCCATACGCTCATGTCTGAAGTCTCTTTCCAATAGATATAAGCCAGAGAGCTTTTGGTCCCCGCTCCGTCTGCATGCATTACGATACAATAATCGGGATCTGATCCGAGCCAGTCGGGAACGATCTTGCAAAATGCTTTCGGGAACAATCCCTTGTCAACGTTGGCGATGGCTTTATGCACATCTTCTTTTGATGACGATACGCCCCTTCTGGCATATCTGTCTGCTTCTAATTCTTTCATTATCTGCAAAATAACAATTCTCTATATTTTGGTAAAGGCCACAACTCGTCATCAACAATCATTTCGAGTTTGTCGGCATTTGTTCTTATTTTTTCCATGTATGGAAGGACTGTTTCGGTGTATAAGGCTGCTTTTTCCGTAAAATCGGTGATTACATTAGCCTCTTTCCTTGCAGCAATCATGTCATGCACGTCTTCGCGCAATTCATTGATATATCTCGAAATCTTTCTAATGGTCCTGATCTGCTTTTCACACATAATGTCGGCCTCTTCAGGTGAAAACAATTCCTTGATGCCTCTTGCATTTTCAATCAGTGAATTTTGAAACTTGATTGCGGTAGGGATGATGTGATTGATAATCAAATCTCCCATCACACGTGCCTCAATTTGGAGTTTTTTTGTGTATATCTCATTTTTGATTTCGTAATGGGCTTCAATTTCCCTTTTGGAAAGTACGCCCACCTCTTCAAAGAGTGCGATGGTCTTTTTGTCGATAAACGCCTTATATGCTTCAGGAACGTTTACAATCCCTTTCAATCCGCGTTTGCGGGCCTCTTGCTGCCATTCTTTGCTGTATCCGTTACCTTCAAATCTGATAGGTTTGGACTCGATAATATATTCACGGATGACTTTCATCACAGCTTCGTCTTTTTCGGTCCCTTCGTATATGTACTTGTCAACTCTCGAACGGAATGCATTAAGCTGCTGAGCGACAATGCTGTTGAGTATATACATCGAGGATGCTGCGTTGACAGATGATCCTACAGCTCTGAATTCAAATCTGTTACCCGTAAAAGCAAACGGTGATGTCCTGTTGCGGTCGGTGTTGTCCTGTAATATTTCTGGAATCAGTCTGACAATGTCGAGACGCTCTTTCTTGGCTTTGGCCTCATTTGCGGGAGAGGTCATATTTTCGATGGAGTCGAGAATTCTGTCGAGAGTACTTCCGATGAATACAGACATGACGGCAGGTGGCGCCTCATTCCCCCCAAGTCTGTAATAGTTGTTGAGACTTGCCACACTCGCCATCATCAGATAGTGGTGTTCGTATATGGCTTTGATGACTGATACGAATATGCTTAGAAATTGAAGGTTGGTGCTCGGAGTTGTCCCCGGAGATAGGAGATTTTCACCCTTGTCGGTCATCATGGACCAGTTGCAGTGCTTGCCTGAACCATTGACCCCCATAAACGGCTTCTCGTGAAAAATTACTTTCAAACGGTGCTTTTTTGCCACTTTCTTCATGAGAATCATAAGAAGCAGGTTATGGTCAATTGTAAGGTTGGCTTCGCAAAAGAGCGGAGCGCACTCAAATTGATTAGGGGCAACTTCATTATGCCTTGTTTTGAGCATGATACCGAGTTTGTAGGCTTCCGTCTCAAAATCTTTCATAAAACATGTCACCCTTGAAGGGATGGCACCGAAATAGTGATCTTCAAGTTGTTGATCTTTGGCAGCCGTATGCCCTATGAGCGTCCTGTTGCAAATCTGCAGGTCGGGACGTGCTCTGTAGAGCGCGTCATCAACTATAAAATATTCCTGCTCTATTCCCAGATTGACTTTTACGCTTGCAACATCGTTCTGAAACAGCTCCAACACATTAAGCGCAGCCTTATTAATGGCTTCAAGTGATTTGAGGTGAGGAATTTTCATATCAAGAGCTTCACCTGTATATGATACAAATATTGTCGGAATACAGAGAGTCTGGTCTAAAATAAAAGCCGGAGAGCTCGGGTCCCATGCAGTATATCCTCTTGCCTCGAAAGTACTCCGCATACCTCCGTTGGGAAAACTTGAGGCATCAGGTTCCTGCTGTACAAGTGCTTCACCCTTGAAATTCTCAACAACTTCTCCCGTTTTTGACCTGTCAATGAAGGATTCGTGCTTTTCGGCAGTTGAGTCCGTAAGGGGATGAAAAAGGTGAGTATAATGTGTTGCTCCCATCTCAACGGCCCATGACTTCATTCCCGAAGCCACTTCATCCGCAATGGAACGATCGATTTTCTTTCCCTCCCTGATTGCGGCAGTAACAGCTTCAAAGGCTTGTTGGGAGAGATACTTTTTCATTTGTTCCTGACCGAACACGTTTTGTGCAAAAAATTCCGATACCGGTCTCTCTTCTACGAAAAAGCGAGCTGCCTTATGGGTTGCAAACTCATCAAGCGCTCTTTGACGAAAACTGCTCATTGTTAACTGATTTTAAATTAAATGTTAGAATTTCAGGCGACAAATTTACTTTATTTCTTTAATTAAATCGACCTTTTTTATACATTTGTACAACAATTATCTATGCTGTTCTATGATTAAAAAAATCTTTTTAGCCCTCCTACTACTACCGGGGGCACTTTTTGCTCAAAATAGAGTTCAAAATTATGTTGATAACGAGTTGAAAAAAGACTCGCTGTTTATTAACGCGGTTGTCGGAATTTTGGCAGTTGATGCCGATGGCAATGAAATTGCATCATGGAATCCCGATATGCCGCTTCTGACCGCCTCGACAATGAAGACCATAACTACAGGTGTGGCCTTGGAAGTGTTGGGCCCCGAATACAGGTTTTCAACCAAAATTGCATACGATGGTGAGATAAATCATCGTGGCGTACTGAAAGGAAACCTATACATTGTTGGTGGAGCCGATCCCACACTCGGTTCGAGAGATACAATTGCATACCCTATAGATTCCATTTTTGGAGAGTGGGTTAATGCCATACATTCTGCCGGAATAAAGAAGATTGACGGCAAGATTGTGGCAGATGACCGTTTTCTTGTTGACGAGACAATTCCGGGTACATGGCAGTGGGGCGATTTGGGATACGATTACGGAAGCGGAGCATCAGGCCTCTCTTTCTGCGAAAACATGTTGTTTTTTGAGATAGAGGCAGGTACGAATGTGGGCGATCCTGTAAGAATATTGCCTCTCGAACCATACTCTCCCTACATGACATTCGTAAATGAAGTTACTACCGGAGAAAAGGGCGATGGAGAAAATACCTCTTACTATGCTTCAGATTTGTCGCCCGTCGGTAAATTTACAGGGACTTACGGGGTGGACAGAAGATTGGATACAATAGTAAGATCCAACAAATACGGTCCTGCCACTTGTGCCAATGCTTTCAGCATCTATCTCCACAATCATAATATCAAACATGATGGGTTTGCCGATGTCAAGACCCTCTCAACCATGCACAATGAGAGAGTTACTCCTCAGGACAGTCTGACTTACATAGGTGAGACATTTTCTCCCGAATTGATTGAGATTGTCAATGTAACCAACCGTATCAGCAACAATTTCTTTGCGGAAACCATGTTGAAGACGGTAGGAAAAACTCTTTCAGGCAGGGGCAGTTACTACTCATCCACAAAGGCATTGAAAGAATATCTTGCAGACAGAGGCATTTCCGTATTCGGTTTTACACAGGATGACGGAAGCGGTCTGTCGAGAGAAAATTATGTTTCCACAAGATTTTTCTGCGGATATTATACAATGATGTCGAAAAGTGCTACATTTGCCCGATTTTTTGAGAGCCTTCCCGGCCCGGGACGTCCAGGTACTCTGTCAAATGTGTTGAAGAACGACGATCCCGCTTTGAAAGCCACAATCAGGGCAAAGAGCGGATCTCTTTCAGGGGTCAGATGTTATGCCGGATATGTTGACTCCCAAAAAGGGCTTTTTAAATTTGCAATACTCGTGAACAACTATTCGTGTCCGACAAGAATGGTACAGCCGAAGATTGAGGGATTTCTAAGAGAACTTGCAAAATACGGTGCTGAGATTGAACAATAATTATATACCACTAATAATAGAGACATGTTAACATTATCAAAAAAAGCTCAATTGATGCCTGCTTCACCAATAAGAAAATTGGTTCCTTACGCAGATGCAGCAAAGAAAAGAGGTATTAAAGTTTATCACCTTAATATCGGACAGCCGGATATAGCTTCACCAAAAGAGGCTTTGGATGCTGTCAAGAACAATACCCTTAAATTAGTCGAATATCCTAATTCGGCAGGTATCCTTACTTTTCGTCAGGGTTTGGCAAAATATTACAAAGGTATCGGCATTGATGTTGACGAGACCAATATCAATATTACCAATGGCGGCAGTGAGGCTTTGCAAATTGCCCTTGCTGTTACTTGCAATCCTGATGATGAGGTAATTGTGTTTGAACCTTTTTATACCAACTACAATTCATTTGCACTTCAAAATGATGTTGTTCTTAAACCGATTACCACTAAAATAGAGAACGGTTTTGCTCTTCCTCCAATGTCTGAAGTTGAGAAAAAAATCACACCTAAGACAAAAGGTATAATTATTTGCAATCCTGGTAATCCTACAGGCTGTCTTTATACTAAAGAAGCATTGATTGAACTCGGTAATATTGCCAAGAAACATGGTCTTTTCATCTATTCGGATGAAGTGTATCGTGAATTTTGCTATACGGACGAACCTCACTTCTCATGCATGCATATTCCTGGATTGGAAGAGAATGTAATTCTTCTTGATTCAGTATCAAAGAGATACAGCCTTTGCGGTGTGAGAATCGGATTTATAGTATCCAAAAATAAAGAGGTCATGAATGCCGTATTGCGTTATGCACAGGCACGTCTTTGTTCTCCTGCTTACGGCCAGATTGCCGGTGAAGGTGCTTTAGATACGCCTAAAGAATATTTCAAGGCTGTTCGTGATGAATATATCCACCGTCGTGATGTATTAATTGAAGGTTTGAGCAAGATGGAAGGGGTTATCTGTCCTAACCCTATGGGCGCATTCTATGCAGTTGCCCAGCTCCCTGTTGATGACAGCGATAAATTTGCAAAATGGCTTCTTGAAGAGTTTGAATATGAAAAACAAACAGTAATGGTAGCGCCTCTCGCAGGTTTCTATGCAACTAAGGGGCTTGGTACCAATCAAGTACGTATAGCATACGTATTAAAGGAAGAAGATTTGAAGGGCGCTTTGAAATGTCTTGAAATAGCATTGAAACAGTATCCGGGAAGAACCATCAAATAGCAGGTGTTTCCGATTATACAAATAAAAACCCTCTCGAATCGATTCGAGAGGGTTTTTTATCTGTAAGTAGGATGTATTACAACTCTTCAAAATTAACATCAGAAAACGAGCTTGGGGCAGCTGTGTCTTCATCAATTCTTGCAGCTCGATCGGGATAGCTGTCTGAATCTTCCGTTCCGCTATAATGAGGAGTGTCGGTAATAGGGCAACGCTCTTTGATATAATTCACGACTTCCTGCAATCCGTCAGCAAATTTGTCAAAGTCTTCTTTGTAGAGAAAGATTTTGTGTTTGTCATAAACATACCTTCCGTCTCTTTCAATTCTACGCTTACTTTCAGTGATGGTAAGATAATAATCATTACCCTTTGTTGCCTTAACATCAAAGAAATAAGTTCTTTTTCCGGCTCTTACAGGTTTAGAATAAACATCGTCTCCATTGCGTTCTTGCGAACCTGCATTTTCAAAATCATCGAAGTACATAATAAATTTTTTAAAATTCTTTTACAAAGATAAATTTTATTTTGTTTGTAAAGCCTATATTTGCAAAATAATTAATAAAAGTTGATATGTTAAATCGTCGATTGATTCGAATTAAATCTTTTAAAGTTCTTTATGCTGCTGTCGGTTCAGGTTCAAATTCCCTCGAATCTGCTCAAAAAGAGCTGTTAATGTCTTGTGAAAAGACACGTGAGCTGTTTTATTTTCTATTGAATATCACAGGTGCTATTGTCAATGTTGCCGAAGATAGGATAGAGGCAGGACTTAAAAAGTTCCATCCGTCCGCACAGGAAGCCAATCCCAATCGAAAATTTGTGAATAATAAATATATCGAAATTCTCCTAAATGATGCCGAATTCGGCAAATTCTGCCGGAAACGAGCTCTCAATTGGGGAGAATATGACGTATTTGTCAAGAAGATTTACAATTCGATAATATCGTCCGATTATTATGCAGCGTATATGGCATCCGACACAAATTCTTTTGAAGAAGATTGCGACTTGATAAAGTCTATTTTTGAGGAAGAGTTTGAAGATAATGACGGTTTGTCAGCTATTCTTGAAGAAATGTCACTTTATTGGATAGATGATGTGGCATATACAATCAATATTATTCTCAACAATATCGAACTCACCAAGAAAATACATAAAATACCTCATTCGAATGTCTTTTTTAAAGAGGAAGACAAGGACTACGGTATCAAATTGCTTGGCGAATCGCTGATTAACTATGATGAGTATATGTCGCTTATTTCCAAAAATGTATCCAATTGGGATTCGGAAAGATTAGTTTCAACGGATGCCACACTTATAGTAATGGGTATTGCAGAAGCCACATATTTTCCAAATATTCCGATAAAAGTTACAATTAATGAATATGTCGAAATATCTAAATTTTACAGTACGCCAAATAGTCGTATCTTTGTGAATGGACTTCTTGACAAAATCATACAAAAAAAGATTGCATCCGGAGAAATTGTCAAGACCGGCAGAGGTCTTTTGAATGGCACAAAAATTGACAAATAATTTAAAAAATAAGATTATATGAACTTTTTAACTTTTTTACAGGCTCAGGCAGCTCCTGCAGCGGGACAACAAGGCGGTAGTTATACTTTCTTGATTATGATTGTTTTGATTTTTGTTGTGATGTGGTTTTTCATGATTCGTCCACAACAGAAAAAACAAAAAGAACTTGTCAAATTCAGAGATTCCCTGAAGAGGGGTGACAAAATTGTTACGGTAGGCGGTATTTATGGTACCGTTGTGGAAGTGAAAGATACTACTCTTTTGATTGAAATTGACAACAATGTCAAGATTCGTGTTGACAAAGCTTCTGTAGTCAAAGATTTCAGTGACGCTCAGCAGCAGTAATAACACTGACACAATATAGATTATGCCGGATGTTGGCAAAATAGATATTAAAAAAAGATGGGGGAGAGATTGGGTAATATTGCTTCTTTCTCTCCTCTTGGCTTTTTTTATATGGCTTGTTCACAACTTGTCATTGGAGTATTCCGTGTATATACAGTACAGGCCTACTGTCACCACCGACATCAAAGGACACTCCAATACGGCAACATCCAACGAAACATTGATATTGAGAGGCAAAGCGAGAGGTTTCTATATTCTTAAACACAAAAATTATAGAGACAATGCGACGCCCGTTTCTTTCAGTATTGACTCAAGGGTATTTAAACTTGTCCCCGGAGAGGTCGATTTATATAGGGTATCAACCGATGATTTGAGGGAGAAACTGACTGAAACACTTGGAGAAAATTTTTCCATTGAATTTATCGAGTCTGACTACCTGACTTTTTATTACCCTCTTCAGCTGTACAAAAGAGTTCCTGTGGTGCCTCAATCGACTATCACTTACGAGAATCAATATATGAAAGTGGGAAACATCGTGCTTTCTCCCGATTCTGTCACCGTTTACGGAACACAGTCTGCATTAAATGATATATCGGCAATCAATACCCGTACAATCAACCTCAGTAATGTCGATAAATCGGTCAATGGCATAATTCAGGTGGAACCTGTCAAAAACATACGTATAGGTGAAGAAAAAATATATTATTCACTTACAGTCGAAAGATATGTGGAAAACACCAAAATGGTCAAAGTCGATGTGATAAATCTTCCTCCGGACAGAACGGCAATATTGCTTCCATCATATATAAATGTCACATATCGGGCACCATTCAGGTCAGACAAAGGATTTTCGGAAGACAATATCTCATTTGTGGTTGATTACAATGATGTTGTCAAATCAAGAAGTTCAAAGGTAGTCCCCAAATTTTATAAATTTAGCAGGACACTCTACTCATACGAAATAGATCCTCTTATGGTTGAGTGCATTTTAATGGAGACAAAATGATGAATAAGAAAGTTCTATTATGTACCGGAGGCATCGGGAGCGGCAAATCATACGTAATAAGGGTATTTAATACCCTCGGAATACCGGCGTATGACAGCGATACAATGACTAAATTATTGTATGACAAAGATGAAGAACTATTAGATGCGATATCGAAAATAGCCGGTAAGGACATTGTCATAGACGGTGTATTGCAACGCAAACTATTTGCATCGAGAATATTTACAAATGCCGATTTGCTTGAACAAGTGGAAAATGTGGTTCATCCGGCGGTAATACGGGATTTTAACAGATGGAAAACGGAGCAGAACAGTGACTTTGTCATTATTGAGTCTGCAATTTTATTGGAAAAGCCGGAGCTGGCTTCAGTTCCGGATTATATTTTGGCGGTTGTGGCACCATTGTCGGTGAGAATCGAAAGAGTGATGAATCGTGACGGGATTTCACAGGATGAGGTTCTTGCAAGAATTGACAATCAATGGAGTGATGAAGAGAGAATTAGAATGGCAGACTTTGTGATTCGCACCAATGATGCCGATGCAATTTTGCCTGATGTGTTAAAAATTATGGAGGAAATAAGAAATGGGAGGAGGTAAATGGTTTGGAGGTATCCTCGGCTGGGTAGTTTTAGGGCCTATCGGAGGATTAATCGGATTTGCACTTGGTGCTTTGATTGATTCGGGAACATCGGCTTTTGGAAAAATACCTGGTAGTGATTCGGATGAGGGAACATCCTGTTCCGGCGCCGGAACAGGAGGCTCAAACAGATGGATGGGGCAGCGTAATAGTTTCATTGTAAGCTTGTTAGTGCTATCAACGGCTGTTATTAAAGCTGATGGAAAGTATCTGAAAAATGAACTTGACTATGTAAGAGAGTTTATACGCCGTTCTTTTGGAGACCAAGCTGTTCCGGAAGCTATGGAAATACTTAAAGGTCTTAAAGATAAGCAAATAAATGTATATGAAGTCGGTGGTCAGATAAGACAGTACATGAACTATTCGCAGAGGATGCAATTGTTCCACTATCTCGTAGCCCTTGCACAATGTGATGGGGATGTCTGCTCTCAGGAAATCAAAGTACTGCATGATATCGGCTATGCACTCGGACTCTCTTCTGCCGATACCGATTCGATTCTGGCCATGTTTAAACAGAATGTCGATTCTGCATATAAAATACTTGAAATTGACAAAAATGCCACTGATGATGAAGTGAAGAAAGCTTACAAACGGATGGCATTGAAGCATCACCCTGACAAGGTGGCCTCTCTCGGTCCTGATGTTCAAAAAAGTGCGGAAGAGAAATTCAAGACTATTCAGGAGGCTTACGAAAAAATCAAAAAGGAAAGAAACATGGTCTGATAGGCCGGATTATATAATTATGAATATCTAAAATAACTTAGAATAAAATGAAAACAGATCTAAAAAAGATTTTATCGATTTCGGGACAACCGGGGTTGTTCCTCTATCTCTCACAAGCTAAAAACGGAGTTATTGTCGAATCATTGATTACAAAACAGAGAACTGCATTCGGATCAAACTCAAAAGTCACTTCTCTTGCAGATATATCCATATACACCAATGCAGAAGAAGTTTCACTCAAAGATGTACTTAAGAATATGGCAATCAAACTTGGAGAAGATGCCGCTCCTTCGCATAAATCCGATCCGAAGGCGATTAAATCTTTCTTTGAAGAAGTCCTTCCCGACTACGATAGAGACAGATTTTATGTTTCACACATGAAAAAAGTGCTTGAGTGGTACACCATTCTCAAACAATATGCTTCACTTGATTTTGAGGAAGAGGAAGAGGAAGAAGAAGAGAAGTCAGAAGAGACACCTGCCGAAGCACAACCTCAAGAAAAATAGTGAATAAGATACAACTCATATCGCTCGGATGCTCCAAAAACAGAGTGGATTCCGAACATGTTCTGAAGCAGATTGCAGCGGCAGATGGGTTCGAAATAGCTCCTGAAGGTGAGGATTTGTCCAAAGGTAAAGTTGATACGGTGATTATAAACACCTGTGGCTTTATAAAAGATGCAAAGCAGGAGTCGATTGATACTATTTTGGAGGCTGTAGAAGCCAAAAAGCTCGGATATATCTCTAAAATATTTGTATTTGGCTGTCTTTCACAGAGATATAATGCCGAATTGAAAACATCTATACCGGAAGTGGACGGATTTTTCGGAGCCTTTGATATGAATTCCCTGCTTGAGGCCCTCGGAGTCAGGGTGCGGGGGGATCTTGCTTTACACCGTGTTCTCACTACTCCTTCTCATTATGCCTACCTGAAAATATCGGAGGGGTGCGACCGTACTTGCGCATATTGTTCGATTCCTCTAATCAGAGGGGCTCATCACTCTGTACCTGTCGAGGATCTTGTACTTGAGGCGGAACATCTGGCCGCAATGGGGGTTAAAGAACTGATAGTGATAGCACAGGATACAACCTATTACGGACTTGACATTTACGGAACGAGAAAACTTGCTTATCTGCTTGAACGACTTTCTCTTGTAAAGGGGATTGAATGGATAAGAATACATTATTCATATCCGGCAGGCTTTCCCGATGACGTACTTTCGCTAATGGCGGACAACCCCAAAATTTGCAAATACATAGACATTCCTCTGCAACACTCTGCAGATAAAGTTCTTAAAATGATGAGACGTGCTACCGATGCTCGTCAGACTCGCGAACTTATCGAAAAGATGCGGAAGATGGTGCCGGGTGTCGTATTGCGTACAACTATGATTGTCGGGCATCCCGGTGAGGGTAAACGCGAATTTGAGGACTTGCTCGGTTTTGTGAAAGAGTACAGATTTGAACGTCTTGGAGCTTTTACATATTCTGAGGAAGAGGGGACATACGGAGCCATGAACTACAAAGATACCATTTTCTCAAGGGTCAAGCAGGAGAGATATGATACTCTTATGGAGATTCAATCTGCTATTTCTCAGGAATATAATATGTCGCGTATCGGAAGCCGTGAAAGGGTACTTGTAGATTCGCTGAGTGACGGGGTGCTTGTATCAAGAAGCCAAAGCGAGTCGCCCGAAGTTGACGGTGAAATATTGATAGGGGATGAACATTCGCTGAAGTTCGTACCTGCAGATATTATTGGAAATTTTGTTAATGTTACAATTAAAAGTGCCGGCGAATATGACTTGCTGGCCGAAATAATTTGATTATGGGTTTACTTGAAGGAAAAGTCGCGCTGATAACCGGCGCCGCAAGAGGCATAGGCAAGTCCATTGCCATCAAATTTGCATCGGAAGGTGCAGACATAGCATTTACCGATCTGGTGATTGATGATATTGCATTACAGACAAAAAATGAGTTGGAAGACCTTGGGGCAAAGGTTGTCGCTGTTGCTTCCAATGCTGCCGATTTTAACGAGTCGCATGATGCTGTCACTAAAATATTAGATTCTTTCGGCAAAATAGATATTCTTGTCAATAATGCAGGAATTACCAAGGATGGATTGATTATGCGTATGAACGAGACTCAATGGGATGCCGTTTTGACGGTTAACCTCAAGAGCGCATTCAACTTTATACATGCCGTTACACCTATTATGATGAGGCAGAGAAGCGGTTCGATTATCAACATCAGTTCTATTGTCGGTGTACACGGCAATGTCGGGCAGGCCAATTATTCGGCATCAAAGGCAGGAATGATAGGTCTGGCCAAATCTGTGGCTCAGGAACTCGGTTCGAGGGGCATCAGAGCCAACGCCGTGGCTCCGGGTTTTATTATTACAGATATGACTGCCAAAATGACTCCCGAAATGCTTTCTCAATGGGAAAGCAAAATTCCGATGCGTCGTGGCGGCACTCCGGAGGAGGTGGCAAAAGTTTGTACATTTCTCGCTTCAGACCTTGCTTCGTATGTCACCGGTCAGGTAATCCTGATTGACGGCGGCATGGGAATGTAACAAGACAAACCAAAAAGTCGTTATTGATTCTTTACTCCCATAAATAGGATTGCATTGGTTGACTGCTCTTTAATGATATACACAAACGGGCGGTTGGCAATAAATGGTACGATTTGCTTAGGCGCAGCTTCATCAATACCATGAGCTGTTGTGATTGATGCAGCTGTTGACATCAAAATTATTGTGCAAGATGAGAAATTAAAAGTTTCGGATCCGGTCATTTTTTGACCATTTTTAGACAAAACCCCTGAAAGAATAAATGATTTCTTTCAGGGGTTTTTATGACATACGATGATACATCGCTTATTACTGTTTCAACAACTTTTTGATAAATGTGCCGAGATTTGTGTCATGAGTATTCATCTTGAGTTTAGTACGAATCTTACTGCTGAAGTCATAGTGATTATTCATATTCAGGTATGATCCTATTTCTTTGCCGTTTAGTCCAATAGCATACAGACAACAGTATTCGATTTCAGAATCTGACAACCCTTGTTGATGAAGAACATTGATAAAATCAGGATGGCTCGAAGCAAATGACAATCTTGTTGAAGCCATAAATTTATCTTTATCCTCAATCAGTCGTTCCATTTCCCTGACCGCCTCCTCATCAATAGTATTGTTGTTAGTTATTCTGGCCGTGAAAAAAGTATTCAATACCCTTATCCTTTCACAAAGTGCAGCATTAGATTCATTATCCAATTTATTTTCATCAAGAATTATGCTTAGATTGTTCCTCTCTTGTTCGAGTATGTGATACTTATTCTGTAAAATATTGTTTTCTTCTTCTTTTTTATGCAGCCTACGTTGAATAAACAATATTACACTGATCAGTGTCAATAATCCCAATAAGCTTAAAATCAATATTATATATGTTTGCTGTCTGGCTTTGACAGTCTCTGTCTCCAATTTGTACTTGTCCTCCGTAAACTGTGTATCATGCTTATAAACAGCCATTAAAGCAGCATCATTAAGCTCCACATATTTTATATATGCCATTAATGCCTCTTCATACAGGCCATTCTTTTGCAATATGGTGGATTTATTGGCATAATAACGGGATTCATTTTTTGCAATATCTGTCTCTTTGCATAAATTAATGGATTTAAGAGCATTGACATAATCGCCAATAGCCCTGTAACCATTTGCGACGGAGAGCCAATCAATAATCTGAGCAGGAGTCTCTTTAATGTAATTGTCAACTGCAGTCCTTATTGAATCATTTGAGCAGAACATAGTCATATATGAAATCCGGCAGGCATAGAACTCGCTCTTTTTTCTTACACTAATGCTGTCAATATTGTTTTCGACAAGTCCGACATAATATGAAGTGTTCTGTTCATCATTGATAAAGCAGTAGCCCATAATCACTTTTATCAGACAATTGATGTAGCTCTGCCTCTTATTCTTGGCAAGAAAGTAATCAGCCGCCTGTCTGTTTACTTCAATATATTCATTCCATTTATAAAGAGAGTTGTATATAATACCTTGGGCAAACAATATTCTGGCTTTTGTCAAAGTGTCCTGAGAGTCTTCCCCCTGTTCCAATGCCTTGATATAGCTGAGCAAAGCAGATGCATTATCCTTTTTATTGCTGAAAATCCTTCCCTGATAATACAACGTCCGCATCTTGTCTGTAGCATCGCCATGTCTGCCGTAATAATCTATCGCCGGCTGCAACACTTCAAAATCGGTCGTATCTATATAATTCTTGTCCAGCGCCATAGATGTCAACAAGGCATATACGGCTTTCTCTTCTCTCCCGATCAGCTCATCGGAATTGATATCATTCAGAACAGCAAGCGCACTATCCGGCTTATCTTCAATATAATTGTCGATTTCACATAAAGTATTCCAATATTCGGAATGACTGCATGAAGAGAAAAGAATGAGCGAAGCAATTAAGAAAAACCAATTTTTGCGCATACAATGTTAAATTTGGAGAGCAACATCTACAACTTAAAGGTGTCTTTCAGGCCGGTGGCTTTGTTGTAGCCTCCGTTCTTCATATCTTTGAAGAAGTAACCGACTCTTTCAAACTGAACCGCTATTCCCGAATTATCCTTCAGCAGATCTTCTTCGGCATATGCATCTTTGACAATAAGTGAATTAGGATTAAGGTAATTCTTGTAGTCTTCACCTTCAGGAATCGATCCCATCTGCTCTTCTGTAAACAGCTTATCGAGGATATTGACCTTTATCATGGCAGAGTGATCGACAGAAGCCCAATGTATGGTTCCCTTGACTGAACGCCATTCGCCTGCTCCTGGTTTGCTTGTAGGATCGTATGTACAATGAATCTCGGTTATTTCACCATCGGCATTCTTGACCACACCCACACATTTGACAATGTATGTATATTTCAGGCGCACTTCGCCATCCGGTTTAAGTCTGAAATATTTTTTAGGAGGCTCTTCCATAAAATCTTCTCTTTCAATATAGACCTCTTTGGAAAATGTAACTCTCCGTTTGGGACCGTCAGGAAATTCAGGATTCATCGGAGCATCGAAATACTCTACTTTGCCATCCTCCCAATTGTCTATTACCACCTTTACCGGATTTAAGACAGCCATGTACCTGTTTGAACGCCTGTTAAGATCATCTCTCAGACACCATTCGAGAAGTGAAAGGTCGATGATATTGTCGCGTTTGGCAACACCCACTTTTTCAGCAAACATCCTTATCGCTTCAGGAGTATAGCCTCTGCGGCGCAACCCGCAGATGGTAGGCATACGAGGATCGTCCCATCCGTCAACGAAATTGTTGCGGACCAATTCGAGGAGTTTACGTTTGCTCATGACGGTATATGTAAGATTGAGACGGGCAAATTCGTACTGATGTGACGGGAAGATACCCAGATGCTCAATAAACCAATCATATAAAGGTCTGTGCACGTCAAATTCGAGTGTACAGATCGAGTGAGTGATATGTTCGATAGAGTCACATTCGCCGTGAGCGTAGTCGTACATCGGATAGATGCACCATTTATCGCCTGTACGATGGTGAGAGGTATGGATTATACGATACATCAGCGGATCTCTGAAAAGCATATTGGGATGAGCCATATCAATCTTGGCACGAAGTACTTTCTCTCCGTCCATGTATTTACCCTCTTTCATCTCCTCAAACAACTTGAGATTCTCTTCTACAGAACGATTGCGGTAAGGGCTTTCCTTACCAGGCTGACTTACAGTGCCTCTTCCAAGTCTTATCTCTTCCTGAGTCTGGTCATCAACGTATGCAAGTCCCTTCTTGATCAGCACAATCGCCCACTGATATAACTGATCGAAGTAATCGGATGCATAAAATTCGTTTGCCCATTCAAATCCCAACCATTTGATATCCTCTTTTATCGAGTCAACGTATTCCACATCCTCCTTGACAGGATTAGTGTCGTCAAAACGCAAATTGGTCTTTCCACCGTATTTCTTTGCCAGACCGAAGTTCAGACAGATACTCTTTGCATGTCCAATATGCAGGTAACCATTAGGTTCAGGAGGAAAACGGGTCATTACTGATGAGTGTTTGCCACTTGCCAAATCGGCTTCAATAATCTCTTCCAAGAAGTTAAGATTGCGTTCCGGAGTTTCGTTTTTTGTCTCTTCCATGATACCTTTAATTTTATATTGCAAAAATATGAAAAAAACTGTAACTTTAAACTTTTATAATTATTATGAATCTAATAAATATTAAAAATATAATATGGTGAAATCAATGACGGGGTACGGCAAATCCGAGTGTCTGCTTGGAGAAGACAAGTACCTTATAGAAATCCGTTCTTTGAACGGCAAGAATGCGGATGTAACGATTAAAACTCCCATCGTTCCGCGAAACAAAGAGATGGAGGTAAGACAGATTATTACACAGGCATTGAACAGGGGAAATATTGACATGTTTGCCACCGTCGAATATAATGACAAGGACAATGTCCGGACTATCAACAAGAACCTGCTGCTTGGCTATTACTCTCAAATCAAGGAAATAACCGATACCACGGAAATCGGAAATCTGAGCAGCGACCATCTTCTTTCCACACTTCTCAAAATGCCTGACGTTATTGAGTCTAAAAGTCAGGAACTTGATGAAACCCAATGGAATACTCTTCTTGCATGTATCAAGGCCACCCTTGAAGAAATCAATGATTTCAGGATAAAAGAGGGTGTAAGTCTGCGCAAAGATGTGCTCGGACAGGTCGATCTGATCGAATCTTATGTCAAAGAGGTGGAAAAATATGAAAAAGAGAGGATTGACACCATTCGTCAGCGCTTATATTCGCGTATTGAAGAGTTGTCGCTGCAACCTGACCAGAATCGTCTCGAACAGGAGATGATATTCTATATCGAGAAGCTCGACATCAATGAAGAGAAGGTAAGGCTTCGCCAACACTGCAAATATTTCAGAGAGACCATTGACAATGAAGAGTTTCCGGGTCGCAAACTCGGATTTATAGCACAGGAGATGGGGCGTGAGATTAACACTATGGGATCAAAAGCCAACCATGCAGAGATTCAGAAATGGGTGGTAAAGATGAAAGACGAACTTGAAAAGATTAAAGAACAAACACTTAATATTTTGTAAATGAAAAGAATAATAGCTTTACTAATCGTTCTGCTTCCTATATTGGGCTTTGCTGCCGACAGCACACAGGAAGCTCGCTTGCTTCGTTTCCCGACAGTAGGGGGCGACAAAATCGTATTCAGTTACGCAGGTAACCTCTACTCCGTTGACATCAACGGAGGTATGGCTTCCAAACTCACCTCACACGTGGGATATGAAGTATTTCCTAAAATCTCTCCTGATGGCAAGACCATTGTTTTCACGGGACAATATGATGGAAACACCGAACTCTACTCAATGCCCGTACAGGGAGGTGAGCCTAAAAGACTGACCTATTCGGCTACCCTTGACAGAGACAACATGGGGGACAGAATGGGACCCAACAATATTGTAATGACATGGACCCCTGACGGCAAAAGTGTGGTATATCGCAGCAGATGGTACACATTTTCAGGGCTTAGAGGTCTGCTGTTCAAGATTTCAGCAGAAGGTGGCGTTCCGGAACAGATTCCTACCACAGAGGGTGGATTCTGCTCCTTCTCACCTGACGGCAAATACATGGCATTCAACAGGATGTTCCGCGAATTCCGTACATGGAAATACTATAAGGGAGGTCAGGCTGACGATATATGGATTAATAAGGTAGGCACGACTTCTCTCGAAAAGATTACGGACAATCCCAATCAGGATATCTTTCCGATGTGGATTGGTGACGAAATATTCTATCTCTCCGACAGAGACAGGACCATGAACATGTTTGTATATAACACAAATACCAAATCGACCGAAAAAGTTACGAATTTTACAGAGTATGATGTCAAATTTCCCTCATGTTCAAAGGATTACATTGTATTTGAGAATGGCGGATATATTTACAGATTTTCAGTAAAAGACCGTTCATGCACAAAAGTGTCAATCACATTGAATGACGACAATATCTATTCGCGTTCAGAAATGGCTGATGCCTCGAAGAATCTCTCCGCATTCACCCTGTCACCTGATGGAGAAAGAGTGCTTGTAGTTGCAAGAGGAGATATATTTTCACTCCCTGCACACAAAGGTGTCACATACAATATCAGCCGTTCTCCTCAATCACACGAAAGAGATATAGAATGGTCACCGGATGGCCGCACTATTGCATATATTTCAGATATAGACGGTGAATATCAGATATATACGGCACCTTCAGACAATATGGAAAAAGCAGTCAAAATGACTTCATTCACTACCGGATACCCTTCAAACATTCAATGGTCTCCTGATTCCAAAGTATTGTATTTCAACACGGAAAAGCTTGATTTGTATGCCTTGAACGTTGAGACCAAGTCTCTTGACAGAATCTTGGTGGGAGACGTAAGCGGCATTCGCTCATTCAATCTCTCTCCTGACGGAAAATGGGCGGCATACACGACCGCACTGACCAACAACACAAGCGTAGTCTTTCTGTATGACATCGTTGGAAAGAAATCATATCAGGTCACAGACAAATGGTATGACTCTTCAAGTCCTAT
Source organism: Bacteroidales bacterium (assembly GCA_028686425.1). Taxonomy (GTDB): domain Bacteria; phylum Bacteroidota; class Bacteroidia; order Bacteroidales; family UBA932; genus Cacconaster. The sequence goes on from JAQUBZ010000028.1 coordinate 24,067, forward strand.
ATTTTCAGAAGATGGAAAATATTTATTCTTCACATCATCAAGAGAGTTCCGTTCAAACTATTCTCAAGTTGAGTGGAATGCCGCTTATAGTGTAAGCGACTATGTCTTTGTATTGCCATTGGCAAAAGAGACCCCTGATCCTACCGCAATCACCTCAGATGAATACAAAACCGGTGACACTGCTGCTCCTAAAGGTGGAAAAGAGGCATCAAAAGGTGGAAAAACTCCTGCCAAGCTTGAAATCAAAACCGGCGAGACGAAATCTCTTGTGGCGACAAAGGTGGATACAGATGGAATGTACTTGAGAATCAGTCCTCTTCCACTTGAACCGGGAAGATACAGACTGTTGTTTGCAGCAAACGACAAATTATATTATTCGAGCTTCGGCGGAATGATGATGGGACCTGTCGGAAGAGGCGGTGCAGGTGTTAAAGCACTGGACCTCAAGAGCATGAAGTCTAATGATGCATTTCATGGTTCACCTGTCGCCAAAGTAGGAAATAAATTGCTTGTAAGAGATGCAGGTAAATTCTACGTGACCACACTCGGAGCTCCCGGCAAATTGGACAATCCTGTCCCAATGAGCGATATGGATATCGAAATCGACCATCAGGCCGAATGGAAACAGATTTTTGAAGAGAGCTGGAGGATTAAACGTGACGGATTTTATGTGGAGAACATGCACGGTGTCAATTGGAACAAGATTCATGACAAATATGCACAGTTGCTCCCATACGTCAAACATCGTCACGATTTGACATATATAATAGGTGAAATGATTGCAGAATTGAACATAGGACACGCTTATGTCAATTCCGGAGATGTTCAGGAAGCACCGAGAGTAAAAGTCGGACTGCTCGGAGCCAAATTCAGCAAAGACAAGTCCGGAGCCTTCAAGATTGAAAAAATCTTCAAGGGCGCCAATTGGGACAAATCGCTTGTCTCTCCATTGACCCAGCCGGGAGTAAATGCCAAAGTGGGTGAATATGTCCTCTCTGTCAACGGCGTTCCTTGTTCGCAGCTTTCTGATATTTATCAGGCGCTTGTAGGGAAGGTAGGCAAGACAGTCGCTCTTGCAATAGCTTCATCTCCTGCAGGTAAAGATGTTCGCACAGTATATGTCAAACCTGTCGCAAGTGAGATTCAACTTGCTTATTACGAATGGGTTCAAAACAATATAACAAAAGTTGAAAAAGCATCAAACGGAGAAATCGGCTATATTCACATCCCTGATATGAGCACGGCCGGTCTTGATGCATTTACCAAATTGTTCTACACCCAGCTTGACAAGAAAGCGCTGATTATCGATGATCGTATGAACGGCGGAGGAAACGTCTCTCCAATGATTCTTGAACGTCTTCAAAGGGTGGTTTACAGAGTCAATATGTCTCGTAACGGCGGCAGTATCAACGATCCTGTCCCTAATCAGACACATTACGGACCGAAAGTCTGTCTTGTAGATAAATATTCTTCTTCTGATGGCGATTTGTTCCCTTACGGATTCAAAACCCTGAAACTCGGAAAGGTAATCGGTATGCGTACATGGGGCGGTATTGTCGGCATCTCCGGCTCAAAACCGTTTGTTGACGGACAGGATATGAGGACACCGTTCTTTACATCATACTCATCTGAAACAGGTGAATGGATTATCGAAGGACATGGAGTGGATCCCGATATAGTGGTTGACATCAATCCGTTTGAGGATTTCCTCGGCAAAGATGCACAGCTTGATAAAGCCATTGAAGTGCTGAAAGCAGAATTGAAAGATTACAAACCTCTTCCAAAAACTCCTGCAGCTCCTGTCAAATAACACTTGACAGATCTGAAAACACATAAAAGGCGGTTGACAAGAACCCCGAAAGTTAGACAATAAACTTTCGGGGTTTTTGTCTGAAAACGGGTAAAAAACGGCCAAAACCGAAACTTTTTGAGACGTCCGGAAACTTTGCCAAAAATTAAAAAATTTGACCACTGATTATCAGGTACTTACGATGCGCATTCCGAAACTTTTTATTTGGAAAGAAACTTTTAATTTCTCACCTTGCACAATAATTATGAAAAGAACAGCTATTATTTTAATTGCAACATCGGCAATAATGCTGACAGTTGCATCGTGCACGAAGGCAGAGTATGGCTCGACAAATGAGGTTGACACCAAATCTGCGACAAACATCTCCACAGCGAAGACATCGGAGTTTGACGTAACGCCCAAAGATGTTGAATGGTACATGAAATTACGAGTCATTCCAACCAGAAAGGATCTCCAAATCAAAGAAATAGTACCGCTTACAGTAGATAGGGAGGAATCTCATATCTATCTTGTAAATATGAAAGACAGTAAAGGGTGGTATCTGATAGCAGGAGACATGAGGATGGATCCGGTGATTGCTATGTATGATGAGGGAAACATAGATGCAGGCAGACTGACAACCGTAGCATCACTTTGGGTGTCAAATATCAATCGGGAGATATCGAAAGTAAGTAAACGGGCAGCCAAAGCAGAAGACAAACAGAGTACATCATACGCCAAATGGGAATGTGTAAGAAGAATGGCTGAGCTGACTGCAGCCACAAAGGCGGATGATGACATACTGTCATTGGAAGTGATAATTGATACAATATCACGTGTATATTACGATCCATTCACAGAGACATCATGGACCGAAGGTTCGCCATGGAATCAGTTAATGCCGTTGACAAGCTCAGGGTCGAGAGTAATTGTGCCAAGTACCGCATTGGCAATCGGACAGTATCTGTACTATATGCATGACCACGGATATGGTCCTTCTTCATCTTATGAAAATGGAACCTGTACAAGCCTATATACATCTCAACCATACAATTATACATTCAGTAACTCGACAACATCTGCATGGGGCAAGATGAGCAAGGTATCAGGTGATGAAAACAGCAATCCTAACCTGTCATCGTTCATAACATCTGTATTATTGGGACACATAACACATTCATTGGGGATTACTTATGTACAACCTGATTATTATTCACCAGTATCATATACAACGATAGCATCATATCTTTCAGAATTGGGGATATCCGTTGATCCCACGACTAATGACAATTATGTCGTTAATGAATTATCAAATGACCGTCCAGTAATATTGTCGGGAGTGCTATCATCAAATATTCATCCATACGCATGTGTGATTGATGGACGCGATAGTTGTAGGTTGCAATACATAGATATTATTACATATGCAGATGGAAGTACAAGCCAGAATTCATATGGTGATTGGACTGAGACAAAACGAAGAATAAACACGGGGTCAACTCCTAATAAGGTGTGGAGTAATGACTATTATTTTTCATTCACAGATAATTCCAAAGTATTTTTAATATTAACAAATAAATAAACCAAAAGAATATGAAAAGAGTTTACATTTTATCAATGCTTTTAAGCGGAATAATTCTGCTGATGGCGTCATGTGAAAAAGAACAAGATAGGGATAAATACGTTAAAGATACTCTCTTAGGAGAATGGGCACTTATATCGAATGATCAATCGTCTATCGATACAGCTATGGTTTCATACGTTATATCATTTGATAAGGATTCTGTCAGAATAAGAATGCCGGAAATAGTTGGTTTTTGGCCATTTTTGTATTACGCAGATGGAAGATTGATAAAGTTTGATGCAGATCAAAATCTTTGTTACTGGAGATTTTGGGAAGATGAAGTAATCTTTGCGGATACTATGAGTATATCAGACAGATATCCAAAGCTCTTGATCACGTATGACTTTCAAATCAAAAACAGTCGTATGTATTCAAAATCTATTGAAGACCAAGGATTAAAACAATGGTTTTCAGGATATTTTCCAGGAACTATCAATGATACAGATATTAAGATAATTGATAATAATACTTTTTTGCTTCATTCTATATCAGATCAAGATATGAAATATGACGATCGCTTTGGGGTGACATTTTTAGCCAGACGAATAGTGAGGTAATCAAACGGTTTAGCATCATATAGTGTAAAGAAACCCCTGAAAGAAATACTTTTTCTGACCCCATCAGCCTGCGGCAGCTTCCCTCAGGGAAGCAATTTCACGCACTCCCGGCCTTGCCGTGTTCTGCGTTTCACTTGAACACACTGGAATTACTAACTTTGTGTTTACAAAGAGATAAGGTACGAAAAAAAATCGACAAAATGAAAACACCAAGAGTTTATGAAAAGTCATTCAAAGAGAATGCTGTAAGGCTATGCGAGTATAGTCCAA